>NZ_JACHDI010000002.1:0-492990 GCF_014201025.1 Paraburkholderia sp. MM5384-R2 | reverse complement strand
CAGAACCGCTGCCGAGCAATTCTATTCGCTGGTCATATATGCAGTCCTCTTCATATCAAATCCGCTCGCACTGACTTCCTTATCGCGACAAAACCCTTTTCCTTGCGGCCCGGCGTCGCCGACGCGCCATAACAGCGCGTCGCCTTTGGCGAGTTGCGCGGGGCCATGCGTCGCAGCTTGCGCGCCGTCGCCCATCGCGAGCACCGTGCCGACCTGTCGCAGCAACGCCGGCGACACCTGCTCAGGGGAAACGGTGACCGCCAGCGCGGTTTCGAGCGCATCCGGAATCACCTGGTTCGCACCAGCCCATTGCGCGGGAAACAGGTGTATGGGACGGCAACGAGACGCGGATCGTGCTCGGCGGCGGCCTGTTCGCGGTGTTTCCGCTCGCCTACGGCGTGATTCTGCCGGCGCTCTATCCGCCGATCATCGCGATGCTGCTCGCGCTGGTGTTCCGCGGCGTCGCGTTCGAATTCCGCTTTCGCGCGATCGGTCGCGGCCGTGCATGGTGGGACGCCGCGTTCTTCGGCGGCTCGGCGCTCGCCGCGCTGTGCCAGGGGCTCGTGCTCGGCGGCCTGCTGCAAGGGATCGCGGTTTCCGGGAATTCGTATGTGGGCGGCTGGTGGGACTGGCTGACCGGCTTCACGATTCTGTGCGGTCTCGCGGTGATGGCCGGTTACACGCTGCTCGGCTCATGCTGGCTGATCTGGCGCACCGAAGGTCCGTCGCACGAGCGTTGCCGGCGACACGCGCGCACGATGGCCGTCACCGTGCTCGCGCTGATCGTGGTGGTTACGCTATGGACGCCGATGCTGCCGAACTCGCTCACCGCGCGCTGGTCGAGTTGGCCCGGGCGATCGTACGGATGATTGAACGCCGTGACGATGCCGAGCAGCACCACGAGCACGACCGCACCCGCGAGCGGCAGCACGCCTTCGCGCGGCACGGCGGGCGGCCCGAGCGCGAGCCGGTTCGTCACCGGCGGCAGCAGCCAGATCGCGAGAATGAGCCACACCCACAGGCGCGGCAGCAGTTGCCAGAAATCGAAGCGCGCTTCGACTACCGCCCAGATCGTCGATGCGAACAGCATGATCGCGAACACAAACAGCGCGGCACGCCGACGCAGCCATAACAGAACGCCAGTGGCCGCGATCGCGATGCCGGAGCACGTAGTACCACGACCCGCCGAGCATCGCGAGCCGGATACCGCCTATCGCGAGCAGCACGCCAATCACGACGAAGACGACGCCCGGCACCGCGAGCGCGGCCGCGAGACCCGCGCTCCACGCGGGGACCGGGTCGCGGACGAGCTCGGACCTGGCGGGGCCGGCGGCGGGGTTTGCGGGCTATTCATTGCCGACGCCCTTCGAGACGTCGGCGGGGCTCTGATATTGCTGGTCGGGCAGATCCTGCAGCCGTTGCAGTACGTCGTCGGCGGCGCCATTCGCTTTCGCGGTTTCGATCAGGCTTTTCCTGTCGGCGGGATAGGAAGCGCCCTTCAGCGCTTTCTGTACATCGATGAACGGGTTCAGCGGGCGCTCGCCCGTGGTCGAACGGGGAGTTGGTCATTTCGTTCCCTGAGTGATTGCGTGAAAGGATCAGGTGCCGGCCAGCGTGCCGCGTCACGGTGGCGCCGAGCCTGGTGCTCGTACGTCTGGCGGGTCGCGAACCGGCCGCTGCTCCGGCTGCATGTCCGTGTCGGGCATCGCTTCGGGCACGCGCGGCGGCGGCGTGCCGCGGCCGATTTCGGTTTGCTGGCTATCAGGCCTGTAGGACTTGTCGGGCTTGTCGGGTTCGGGCGTCTGCTGCATCGACTGACTCCTTGCCGGGATGGCTGGAAACCTCGCGGCTCGCGGAGGACGGCCGCGCGGATGCCCGTGCCTTCGCAACCGGCGTGCCTATGGAGCGCGGGGCCGGGCCGCGTGGCGCGTGGACCCCTGACATGCTCCGGAGGCCGTCAGACGCCGATGGCGTTGGTCAAAATTGGCATCGCGCGTTAGAAAAATTCCACGTTCGAGTTGGCGCGTCGTTGCGCTTTAGCCCTTCGACGCCAACAGCTCCTGGTAGACCTCGATGTACTCGTCGGTCATGCGCGTGGCGGTGAAGCGCCGCTCGAATGCTTCGCGACGGCGCGCCCGGTCCAGTTCGCCGATACGGTTCACCGCATCGACGGCTTCATCGACACTATCGACGATGAAGCCGGTCACGCCCTCGTCGATCTTGGCCGGGATCTCGAGCCGTGGGTTCGAACGGCGGGCGATCTCGGTCGTGAGATCGGGTCGCCTGGTCGGCGCGATGCGGCCGCTCGTAGAGCGTCGACACCTGCGCGATGCGCATATGAGCCTCCGTCATTCCTTTGCCGATCAAGCCTGCCTCGCTGTGCATGCGCTATTCAAGACGCGACGCAGACGATGATGGTATGCCGCTTGCGGGACGTCGACGGAAGCGTGTCATCCGTCCCGCTTCGATTCATCCTTTTGACTTCGCAGAGGAGAAAACATGAAGCGCCTTACTGCCATTGCCGCGATGTGCTGTGGACTTGCCGCCATCCCCACCATTGCCTGCGCGCAAACCGAGGCCGCCTCGACCACGGCCGCCAATCCGCTGCCCCAGGCCGACAAGGATTTCGTGCAGGCGGCGAGCCAGTCGTCGTCGACCGAAATCGACGCGTCGAAGCTTGCGACGAAGAACTCGAGCGATACGGACGTGAAATCGTTCGCGCATCACATGATGCTCGATCACACCAAGCTCACGATGCAACTGAAGATGGCTGCGCCACACGGCGTCGCAGTGCCGAAGGACAATTCCGACACTACCATGCTTGATTCGCTGAAGAACCTGCATGGCAAGGCATTCGATCAGGCGTATATCCAGAAGGTCGGCCTGCAGGGGCACGAGCAGGCGTTGAGCGCATTCAAGAAGGAAATCTCCGATGGACAGAACGCCGATCTGAAGAAGGCCGCGCAAAAAGCGCTGCCTACCCTCGAGGAGCACTACAAGATGGCGCAGGATCTCGCGGCGAAGAAAGGGGTGACGCAGTAGCGACGAAGGCAGGTATCCGCGCGCGCCATCCGTGTAGTCTGGCAAGCTGGCCCGGCTAGAAACTCATCGCGAATCCGAATGACACCCCGTGCACGTTGCGACCGAACACATAGCGCACCATCGCGCGCGTACGGGTGACGATGACGGGATACCTGCTGCTGTCTAGTTCGAGGCCGACTCCCAGCGACGTGAGGTCGTTGAAACCCAGCACGCCGGCACTGTCGCCGAAATAATGCGAGTAAGCGGCTTCGAGCACATAGCGGACCGGCCGGTCCAGCGCATGCCAGCCGGTGGGCGCACGCCAGCGCGTCCATAGGCTCACCTGCTGCGCCGTGGCCGAGCCCTGAACGGCCTCCGACGAAGCGCCGAAGCTGCGCAGGTAAATATCGGTTGCCCGCAATTCGGCGTCGATTTCGTAGTTTTCGCGGTAGTGTTCGTAGTCGAGCATCAGGGAGCCGCCGTAGCCGTAGGCGTTCAGCGAGCCGTTTTCGAGGAACTGCAGGTTGCTGTCGGTAACACGATTGAAGAGGGTCTGCCCTACCTTCAGGTCACTCGAGACACGCCCAATCGTGCCGTTCAAGATCGGACGGAATACCAGTTCGTCCGTGATGCGGAAATCCCACCCCAGGCCGACCGTGCCACTGAAGGTGTTCCACTTCGTCGGCACCGCACGCTGCTGGGCGCCATCCGTGGCAATGAAGATCGGATCGTAGCGGCTGTAGGCGAGCGTGCCCTCCATGTACAACGGAAACGACCTGCTGAGGGTGAAGCCGCCGCCAAATTGCGTCTGCCCGAAGCCGGGATTACCCGTCAGGCCGTTGTTGACCGACAGGTTACTGGTCGTAACGTCCGGGACTGTCGTGTAGGTCATGATCGCGAGCACAGCGTCCGCGTGCTGCTTTACATTGCCGCCAATCACGGTATTGCTCGAAAATTGCCTCGGCGCGACCTGTGCGTGCGAAGGGCAGGACAACAGGTTCAAGGTTAGAGCGGCACACGCCCCAAATGCGCGAAGTGGCCAACACTTCCGAAGCGCCGGCATAGTCAAACAACCTCACCATTCGTCGACGAGATTGCAGGCTCACTTGCAGGGTCATACACGGCATATCCAACGAGCATGACGCGCTCCTGTCAGTCGGCTGATCGTGTTCGTCTTCCGCGAAGTCGCCATCCCGTTGCACAAAAGCACGCGCACGCAACTGATGCAATTCCGACGGGCATTGCGCCGCTCACAGCACCTGGAAGGTCTGCGTTAGTATGTGATAGAAATACCTGAAAGGAAGTAGTACGGCAATACGGGCGATCTTCAGTCGCTTGCGTGGCGTTCGGCGACGAACATCGCCGTCGACTCACGAAACCTCGCAGCCCCACTTTCGCAGGGAGCCTCGTTATGTCCACTCATTCGGTCCCGAACGACAAACCCGTCAAGATCCCCGGCCCGGATCATCCAATCATGATCGAGCACCACCAGGCGCGCGTGATCGTCATGGCAGGCGGTCACGTGATCGCCGATACGCACGACGCATTGACGCTGCTCGAAGCCCGCTATCTGGCCGTGCTGTACATCCCGCGCAAGGACGTCGACATGACCCGGCTCGAACGCACGGCGCACGCCACTTATTGTCCGTACAAGGGCGAATGCGCATACTTCTCGATTCCTTCGGCCGGCGAGCGCGGCACCAACGCGGTGTGGACCTACGAGCACCCATACGACGCTGTCGCGCCGATCCGCGAGCACCTTGCGTTCTATCCCGACCGCGTGGATTCCATCACGCAGGAGCCGGCCGCGCACTAGGCGAACGCGCGCATGGCGATCGCGGCGACCGGCATGGCGCGAGCGGCACGGACGGCGGCGGCGCCGCACGGCGGCCGCCGCTTCCACCACGCAAGCTATCAATCCCACTGGGATGACGCCTGGCGATATTCGACTACCGACCGGCGAAACGGCAGGGGCTGCAATAGCCCGTGCCGTTTTTTATGCTTGACGACTCGCGAAAAATCACGCGCGGAATCGAATCAGGTTCACAGCGCATGCGCGTCGAATGGATCACCCCAACCTTAACAAGACCTTAGCACCTCAGTATTGCCAAATATTAATTTCAGGTCACGCAAATGACTTTTTTTACGGTTCAAATTCGTCCCGCACTACCCAAATTCGTTGTCAAACAAAAGGACGAGACATGAAACCGATCACGAAATGGAAGCGTAAGCAAAGCGCAATGTGCGCCGCCGTCGCACTGCTCGCCGGGTTGTACTCGGCAGTCGCAACAGCCGGCGACGATCACGACCACGGCCGCGATCACGATCGCGAACGCGCGTCCGTCAAGCATGTGCTGCTGATCAGCTTCGACGGTCTGCATGAGCAGGACGTCGCGCGTTGCATCGGCGCGAATACGTGCCCTAACCTGGCGCTGCTCGCGAAGTCAGGCACCACCTATACGAACGCGCATACACCGGGACTGTCGGATTCGTTTCCGGGCCTCGCCGCGCTCGTGACCGGCGGCTCGCCGAAGTCCGCGGGGCTGTTCTACGACGTCTCCTACGACCGCACGCTCTATGCGCCGTCCGATACCCATTGCACGGGCCCGACCGGCTGGAATGTCGTCTTCGATGAAACGACCGGCATCGACGGCGAGAACGGCGGCGCGCTGATCCATCTCGACGGCGGCGGCGCGTTCAATCCGCAGGCGATTCCGCATGCGCTCGTCAATGGCGTCTGTACGCCCGTCTATCCGCACAACTATCTGAAGACCAACACGGTTTTCGAAGTGATCAAGGGCAACGTCAACGGCGCGCGCACCGCGTGGGCGGACAAGCACGCGTGGGGCTACGACTGGCTCAACGGACCGTCGGGCGCGGGCGTCGACGACCTTTCGCGCACCGAAATAAATTCGATCGATCCAGATACCAATACCTACTACCTCGACACGTACACGCACACGGAGAAGTTCGACAACTACCACGTGCAATCGCTGATCCATGAAATCGATGGCAAGGATTCGACAGGTCAAAAGAACGTCGCGGTGCCGACCGTGTTCGGCGCCAACTTCCAGACGCTGAGCGTCGCGCAGAAGGCCACGGTCGCGTCGGGCGGCGGCTATCTGGATGCGAGCTTCACGCCGGGTCCGCAAGTCGCCGGCGCGATCGCGTATATCGACGACGCGTTGGGACGCGTCGTGTCCGAACTGAAGCAACGCAATCTCTATTCGTCGACGGCGATCATCGTGACCGCGAAGCATGGCCAGTCGCCGACCGATCATTCGAAGCTCGTGAAGAACGGCGATACGCTGACCAACTTGCTCGAAGCCAACAACTACCTGGATTCGGGCGGCAATATCGGGCAGGCCGATACGAAGAGCGGCAACCTCAACGACGGCACCGGACTTGTCGGCACGGGTTTCGTGCAGACCGACGACGTCGGCCTGATCTGGCTGCGCGATCAAAGCCAGGTGTCTTCGGTCGTGAAGACGCTCAAAGCCAATCTGAGCTGCAACGCACCCGGCATTTGCGCGGACGGCCCTCAGGCGTACATCCTGTCCGGCCCGCAACTGGCTAACCGGTTCGGCGACCCGTCGCGCGGCCGTACGCCCGATATCATCGTTCAACCGAACCCGGGCGTCATCTATACGTCGAGCACGTCCAAGGACGAAGAGCATGGCGGCAACGCGCCCGACGACAGCCATCTCGGCCTCGTGATGTACGTGCCTCACACACATCACGCCGGGCAGGTCAATGACGAGCCGGTGCTGACCACGCAGGTCGCGCCGACGATCTTGCGTCTGCTCGATCTGAAGCCTGAGCTGCTGCATTCGGTCGCGATTGAAGGAACGCGTGCGCTGCCGGAATTCGATCACGAAAACTAAGCGTGGCCGTAGTCCACGTATTTGAGTAGTAAGCTGCGCCGCGATCGGTGTTGGAACGATCGCGGCGCAGTCGTTTTTGCGGGGTCCAGCCGCGCGGACCTCGCGTGCCGGCCCGTGCGAGAATGGGAGCCGCCTGATTCACGCCAATCAGGCGTGCGTCGATTGCCTGACAAGGAGCCGCAATGCCATGAACAACATTGCTCTCGGATGCGTCGCGGTGTTGGGGCTGCTGTTATTCGGCCTCGGCTTGTCGGTATCGATGACGCGTTTTCGCGAACGCACCATTGCGGGCTGCGCCGACGATCCGGCCAACCTGCTGCACAAGCTGATTCGAGCGCATGGCAATACCGCGGAATACGCGCCGTTCCTGGCGGTGCTGTTTCTTTTTCTGGGCGCGAGATCGCCGTCCGCGGTGACCGTGTCGCTGATGGTCATCGCGACCGCGTGCCGATGTTTGCTCGTCGTTGGACTGCTTGCATTTCCGACGATGGCGAAGCCCAATCCTTTGCGGTTCGTCGGTGCGCTTGGGACTTATGGGGCGGGGATTGGGTTGTGTCTGGCGCTAATGCGCTGAGGCAAGCTCGGGACCGACGCACAGTGGATAGATGACTTCCCGCGCCAGCCCAAAAGAAAATAAGCCCCACAGTCACCCGTGAGGCTTCAAAAAGACCCGCAGCCTGACACCGCGGGTCCCTGGTTTTTCAAGCAACCACGCTTACTTCACATTCGGGAAAACCGGCCAGGACGAAGCCTGATCGCACAGCGACAGCTTCGCATTCTGCGAGACGATCGTGGCCGCCGGATTCGTGTCGCCCGCGGCGCCAGCGTCGTCGCTGCCATTGACGGTCAGGTTCAACGTGTTCGTCGGGGTCGTGTACTTGCCCGCGCCGCTCGACGTGTTCGTCAGGATACCGCCCGTGCCGTGAGCCATCGACGAGCCAATCAGGCTCACGTTCGCGCCCAGGTTCAGCGTGGCGTTGGCGGCCTTCGATTGCGTCGAGCCATCGAGCGCGCCAATGTTCACGACCGGCTTGCTCAGGTTCGCAATCGACATCGTGACATCATTGTCCGCGACCACGTTATCCAGGTTCAGCTGGATCACGCTCTGCGTATCGGCGTAAGCCGTGTCGGCATGCAGACCGCGGAAGGTCAGGCCGCCGCCGCCGTTCTTGCCCGCAGTCTTGTTGGCCGGGATGTTCATCATGCGGATGTTGCTGAGGTTGATGTCGTGGAAGCTCGGCACCAGCCAGCCCAACCCCGTGTACGAGATCGGATCGGCACTCGGGCCCGTGTAGTACATGTCGAACACGAGGAAATCCTTCACACCACGCATACATGCGCCGTCGTAGTAGATGTTGCTGACGTCGCCGCCGCGTGCCTGACCGCTTTTGATACGCAGCCCCACGACGCCCATATCCGTCGAAGAATTGGTGCCGTCGTAGATATTGTCGAAGTAGTTGTCGTAGAAGTGAATGTTCCGGACACCTGCATTCGTCGGGCTGCCGATCGACAGACCATGGCCGTTGTAGTTATGGTTGTGCGCCACCGTGATGCCGTACGTGCGGTTCGACGAAACGTCGCGGTTACCGTCGATGGCCCACAGCATGTTGGCCGGCGTCGTCGCGCCCTGTGCCGCCGCCGGACGCGGATCCTGCAGACCGCCCTTGAACGCGACGTTGTCGTCGGACGGGCTCAGGAAGTTGTACACGATCGCGACGTTCTTCACGTAGCCGTCGAAGTACACCTGGCCTGCTGACGTCGTCTTGCTGCCCGTGCCGAGAGCCGCGTGTTCCGGAGCCGCTGCAACGCTCGGGTCGACACCGTCGGTGTTCTTCACGCCCGTCGAGCTGGCATCGATCGTCGCGCCCGTATAAAGGTGCGAGTACGAACCGCTGACGCCGTCGAAGCCGTCGTTGTTCATGCCGACGCTCGCCTGGTTCGCCGCATCCGGCAGCAACGGCGTGATGATCTTGATGCCCCACACGGTGAGGCCGTCCACACCGTCGGCTTCGACGGTGAAGAACGTGCTGTTGCGCAAGGTGATCTGATACAGCGACAGGTTCTTCGACTGCTGCATCCACAGCATGCCGGGGTTGCCCTGGAAGCTGTACGGGCCGCCGCCGATGTCCTTGTTGCCGTGGTACGAGATATCCCACCAGCTTGCCGGCACCCAGCGTGCGCAACCGCCCGTGCCAGCGGTACAGCCGCCGCCCGTAACCGTGTAGCCACCTGGGATGCTGGTTGCCTGGCGGTTCACCACATAGGTGACGGCCGGCGTGGTCAGCGTCGTCTTGCCCATCGCGGTGACCACGTCGCAAGCGGTGCCTTCCGGCGCGAGCGTGCCCGCACGGTAAGCGGCGATCGTGTTCGTGCAGCTGAACTTCGGCGTCGTCACGCCCGTGATGTTGTTGCCCGAATACGTGAACGCCTCGGTGACGCCGGTGGCCCAGCGGATCGTCGGATATTGCGGCGACGAGCTGATCAGCGGCATATAGCCACGCGCATCGATCGAGCCCGTGCCCATGATCGACGCGTTGACCGTATGCGTGCCGCGGATCAGCGCATAGCAGTTCTGCATGCCGCTCGTGCCCGCGATGGTCGCCGCGCCCGCGTTGGCGGTGCCGACAGGCGCGGGAAGCCCGGCCGGGTTGTTGATCGCGGCGCCGCAAGTGATCGCGTTCGGCCGATCCTGCGCGGTCTTGTCGTACACGACCACGTCACGGCTCGCGAACAGCGTGACGCCGTCGTCGATCCACAGCGTGACCCCCGACGGCAGAACGAGCGGACCGCTCAGGAACGCATTGCCGGCGCCGCCGCTGTTCTTGACGAGACGCACCGCGAACTTGGTGGCCTTGTAGGTCGGGTTCGACAGCGTTTCGCTCGATGCACCCGCGATGTTGACGTTCGGATTATTGGCCGCCTGTTGCGTAGCGGCTGCCTGCTGATCGGCCTGCGTAACCTTCGCGCCGACTTCCGCGTCCACGGCGGCGCCGCACGCGTCGAGCGCGGCCTGAATACGCGCCTGGTCGGGGTTGTTCAGCGCCGTGGTTGCGCCGCCGTAGGTGACCGGCGTCGGATCCGAGCTGAGCGGCAGCGAGCCGTCCGCGTTCTTCACCAGCTTATTGCTTGCCTGAAGCGTCGAGCAAACCTGGGTGTCCGCCGGCAAAGACGGCGAATCCGGCAGGTTCGTGTCGCCAGCGTAGCGGCCGGGCGTCCAGACCGGGGAGGTCGGCGAAGTCGGGTTGGTGGGTGGCGTGGTCGAGCTCGTATTTGGACCTGAAATGTTATTACCCTCACCGCAACCGGCGACGGTCAGAACAAACAGGCCGAGCACCGCAAGCTCTCGGACTGAGCGCATCTTCATAAGTTATCTCCTTGGGAGTGGATCCACTGCGTGTTCCTGGCAGGCCTCGCTCGCTTCGTGCGGATGCGGCGGGGAAAGCGTCAGGGCATGTGGAGCATCAATGTTTGTTATAAGACATCGTATAAGGCACAACCTGAAATCGGGGCTTCCACTTCGACGCGCGACGGCGGAAAACCCACACCTCGCCCCAACTTATGTCGACGCAACGACCCGGCCCCCGGCCGGATCTCGAGGACGCATTGCAAGAGAAATGCTTTGCCAGCATGGGACTGCGTCTCGAAGGTTATTTTCTGTCGCGAGCCGACCATGCGGCAGCCAAGCCGGCAACCGACTCCGCGAGCTCGCGAACCAAGTTGTCGGGCAACACCGAAATTCATCGTACAACGTACGACTGGATCATGCTTCGGAAGTGCACGCTCTTTCAATTACAGTAAACCCGACCTCCCAATATCAGGGACACGGTCAGCGGGCCCGAAGCGCGCCGGTATGATGAAAGCGTCGGAGCGATCGCTCGGACCCATGTCGGCCCGCCACGGAGGATTCATATTGCATTCCGCCAACATCCTGCTTGCGCTTGCGGGCGTCCTGTTGCTAAGCGTCGCGAGCCCGGGACCCAACTTTCTTATCGTCACGTCGACGGCCGTCGCGTCGCGCAGCGCCGGCATGATGACCGGCCTTGGGCTCGCCGCCGCGTCCGGCACGTGGGCCTTGATCGCCATCGCGGGACTGGGCCTGATCGTCACGCACGTGACGTGGCTCAGCGCCGTGCTGCGGATCGCCGGCGCGCTTTACCTGATCTGGCTCGGCATCAAGATGATCGTGACCGCGCGGCGGCCGTTGTCCGCGGACGTCGGCAGCGCCGCGTCCGGCTGGGCTGCGACGAAGAAAGGCTATTTCGTCAGCATGACGAACCCGAAGTCGATCGCGTTCTACGGCAGCATCTTTGCGTTGATGGTGCCCGCGCATGCGCCGTTGTGGCTCGATATCGCGGTCGTGGCGCTGTCGATCGGCATTTCGTGCGCGTGGTACTGCGCGATGGCGTTGCTTGCCTCGCATCCGTCGGTTCGGCGCACGCTGGTTCGGCGCAAGGCCGGGCTGGATACGGCAGCGGGTGTGCTGTTGGTGGGGGTCGGCGGGAGGATGTTGGCGGGGCGTTGAGCGACTTCCGGCGCGCGAGGCGATAGCGCCTTGGCGTGATCAGGCGGAGCCGAACTGCGGAGCGCCGCCGCCGCGAATCACGAGTTCCATAAAACCCGTCTGCGGATCAGGCTCCCGCGCGAACGAATAGCCCGGAACCGACAAGAGCAACAACTCGACGGTCGTGCGTACCGTGCAGCCGCGCACCACATGACCGCCGAACACCTGCCCGCGCGCATCCGCAATCGACATGTGCAGATGAGCGCCATCGGGCGAGACGGAGCCTGCGAGGGTCAATATTTCGAGGTCGCCGCGAATTTCCGTCGGCGCTTGCGCGCCAGCGAACCTCAATGCCGCAACATGGAGGCTGCCGATGCCCTGGACGACGAAGGCCGCTTGCAGGTCGCGTTGACGAAGCGCGTCTTCGACGGCGACGCGAAGGTCGTCGCCGGGCGAGAGTCGGAGGGGATGAGCTTGCATGCCTGGGCCGGTTGAGACGTGGTGGACTCAGGGATTATGCGTGAACGAGGAAGGATCTCACAGGCGCTTGTTTATGCTGGGTTCGTGCGGATTCGACGGCGAAAATATCTTCAGTTTACTTGTACAGTTAAACTGTATATATGCTATGTTCCCGGCATGTCACGACAATCACCGTCTTCCCAATCTACCGATCTAGCCGCCCTTGCGGGCGAACTGCGCATTGCCGTGAGCAAACTGGTTCGCCGCGCGCGAGAACATTCGCAATCGAGCGACTTTACGTCGGCGCAGAAGTCGGCGCTGTTTCATCTGGAGCGCGACGGCCCAGCCACAGTTTCCGCGCTAGCGCGAGCGCAGCGCGTAAAACCACAGTCCATGCGCATTACCGTTGCCGGTCTGGAGACGCTGGGCGTCGTCAAAGGCGAAGCGGATCCAACCGACGGACGCAAAACTCTTATCCATCTCACCCCCACGTTCAGACGAACGCTCAAGGCAAGTCGGGCGGCCAAAGAGGACTGGCTGATCGGTGCCTTGCAAGCGCAGCTATCGCCGCGAGAACAGGCCGCGCTCGCCGCCGCGGTGGAACTGCTGCAGCGGCTCGCTGACTCCTGAACGTTTGCGGGTACTTCATCCGAACCGGCATCGAAACGGGCACAGCCCGCGACCTCATCGATTTACTCGATTCAAGGAGCAACTGAAATGGATTGGCCGCATGTCGTCTCTTATTTTTTCGGCGGTATCCTGTTCGCGAATGCCGTGCCGCATTTCGTCTGCGGTGTGATGGGCGAGCCGTTTCAGAGCCCGTTCGCGAAGCCGTCCGGAAAAGGGCTGTCGTCATCGACCGTCAATGTACTGTGGGGCTTCTTCAATATGGTCGTCGGCTATCTTCTGGTTTTTCGTGTTGGCGACTTTCGGATCGAGGCAACGGGTGATGCCGTGCCATTCGGCCTCGGTATCCTGACGATGGGCATGCTCTGTGCGCGGCTGTTCGGTCCTTTGCATGGCGGCAACATTCCGAAACGTACTTGAGCGCCTCGTAAACGGTAGTCGGCGCTTGTGTCGAACCTGCGGAGCGTCCCTCACGTCGCCTTGACATGCAAGCAATTTCTTGCCTATAGTAAATGCAACAAATTACTTGCCTGTAGCCGTTCATGGCCGAGCGCCCCGACGACACCGACGTGCTATTCAAAGCCCTCGCCGATCCGAGCCGGCGCAAGCTGCTGGATGTGCTGCACGCGCACGACGGCCAGACTCTGAACGAGCTGTGCGACCACCTCGACATGACGCGGCAAGGCGTGACCCAGCATCTGGGCCTGCTGGAAGCGGCTAACCTCGTCGTTACCGTACGCAGCGGGCGCGAAAAGTTGCACTTCCTCAATCCGGTGCCGCTGCAGCAGATCTACGAGCGCTGGATTGCCAAGTTCGAAAAGCCGCGCCTGAAGGCGCTCTCGACCCTGAAACGACGCCTGGAGAAAGGCAATGACTAGATCGACGTTCGTCTATGTGACCTATATCCGCACTACGCCGGAACAGTTGTGGTCGGCGCTCACCGACGCGGAGTTCATCAAGCAGTACTGGTTCGGCATGCACTGCGAAAGCGAATGGACCGCGGGCTCGTCGTGGAAACTCGTGTCGAGCGGCGGCCAGATCTTCGACGCGGGCGAGATCGTCGAGGCCGATCCGCCGCGGCGTCTGGTGATCCGCTGGCAGCACCAGATTCGTCCCGAGTTGCAGGCCGAAGGCGATTCGCGCTGCACGATGGAGCTCGAACCGAACGGAACGGCGGTCAAGTTGACGCTCACGCATATGATCGAGCGCGATCCATCGAAATTCATCGAGGCGGTGTCGGGTGGCTGGCCGAAGATCATGTCCAACCTCAAATCGCTGCTGGAGACAGGCTCGATCGCGTTGCAGGAGGCTTATCCGGCCAATGGCGGGAGTCATGCCGGGAAGGCCTGATGCGCGGATACGCTGTAGAGCATCAGGTGTGTGGCTTCATCGTGGGGCCGAACGATGGATGCATCGCAGGTTCGACGGCCGTCCGTCCGCGAGATCACGCTGATAGAATCGTCCGCCCGACCCTCGCCCGTCTCAGGAAATCAGCATGGAAATCCAGCCCTATCTGTTCTTCAATGGCCGTTGTGAGGAAGCCATTGAGTTCTATCGTTCGGCGCTCGGCGCGCAGGAGTTGCTGAAGCTGCGCGCGAAAGACGCGCCGCCCGATCCCGCTCGCCCGGTGGCGCCCGAACACGCCGACAAGATCCTGCACGCGACGCTCGTCATCGGTAACACGCACGTGCTGATGTCGGATGGCGATTGCCGCGGCGGCAATGCCGTGCATGCGGGCTTCAGCCTGTCGGTCACCGCCGACGACCAGGCGTCCGGCGAAAAGTACTTCAACGCGCTGGCGGACGGCGGACAGATCACGATGCCATTCCAGCAGACCTTCTGGACCAGCGGCTTCGGCACGTTGATCGACCGCTTCGGCGTGCCCTGGATGGTCAATGTGCGGCACGAGGAGCCCACGGCATAGCATTGAAGCGGGCCGGCGTTCCATATCACACGCACACGCGAGCGCCGCTTCGCCGCGGCGCAACTACCTGTCCGTTCCGTTTTTCCATGAGTCATGTCTGCCAGGAAGGCGGCGCCTGCTGCGCGCGGCGTCGCCATGCGCGGGACCGAGAGCAAGCCTGCGCGCATGGAACGGCGACCAATGCGCCGCCGCGCCTAAGCGACGCTTACTGCGTCGCGGACGCCGTGCTCGCCGGCGTGCTGTGGACCGACGCGGCGTCGCTCGCGGCAGGCGCTGCGCTCGCCGCCGCGCCCGCCTCGGCGTTCGCACGATTTGCCGCGTCGCTATCGCCCGGTGTGCCGCGCGGGCTCGCCGAATTGCTCATGACACCGCTGCTCACCTGGCCCGTCGAGATACCGCCATTCCCGGCCGTCCGCTTGCAGCCGGACGCGCCCGCCAGCAACGCAACGGCCGACAGCGCGATCAACAAGTTTGCCGAAACCTGCCGCATGATTCGCTCTCCCTGGGATGACTCGCCTCTTGCAGCGAAGCATGCGCCATGCCCAATAGCCACCGGGCGCGCGTCTACTCGCGCGCGTACGCGGACCAGGTCGAGCAGGACTACGAGGTGTTCCGCCACGCGTGCCGCAGCGACAAGCTGGAAGCACGCACCGACTCCGACATGGCGGCCGACTTCGTCGCCTGGACGAGCGAGGCGTGGGGCTTGCCATCGAGGCCCGGTCGTTCAAGCCCCGTCGGCCTCGCCGACGACGCCGAACTCGGCGGTCGTCTTCACGTAGAACAGATGCAAACCTTCCGCGCGCAGTCGATCGAACAGCCGATCGGCTTCGTCGCTCGTCACCGCCATCACGACGGACAACGGCTGATCGGCAAGCTCGAAGAAGTGCGAGGAGTGAATGCGATGATGATGGCCGATGCCTTCGCTAGCTGGGATCAGGGTCGCGCCGCGCAGGCCGAGTTCGCTCGCGAGACGCACGAGCCAGTCGGCAAGCGGCTTGCCATGATGGCTGCGCCCCTGCTGGGTGAAGAACGTGATCTGAAAGCCCTGCATGTCGGTGCCTCCCCGATGCGGATCGCGCCGTGCGCAAGGCGATCCGCACGCGAGCCGGTGGCCGCATTGCGCCGTCCCCTGCTCGCTGACTTTTGTAAGCGGAAACCTGCAGCGCAGCGTGAGGCGCCGGTTGCAACCGATTCGGGCATCCCGGCTTGCCGCAGCACGGCTCAGGACGGTCATGACACAAGTTTAGGTGTCGGGCCGCGCGAGTGCCAGGTCGAAACTGGTCACGTGCGGCGCGCGGCCCTGGCTCACTGACCGTACACGTCGAAATCGAAATACTTTTTCGCAATGCGGTCGTAAGTGCCATCGGCGCGGATCTCGGCAATGGCTTTGTCGATCTTTTCCTGCAGATCGGTATCTTCTTTACGCAAACCAATCGCTGTGCCGCTGCCGAGCGTTTTCGCGTCGTAAAGCGGATTGCCGGCAAATCCGAAGTCCTTGCCGCGCGCGGTGCGCAAAAAGCCGATATCGGCTTGCACCGCGTTTTGCAGTGACGCGTCGATACGGCCGGCAAGCAGATCCGAATACACCAGATCCTGATCCTGATACGGCACGATCGCGGCGCCGGCCGGCTCCCAATACGTCTTCGCGTAGGTTTCCTGAATCGAGCCCTGCTCGACGCCGATGCGCTTGCCCTTCAGCGCTTGCGGCGTCGGCTCGATCGGCGAGCCCTTCTTCGCGACCAGACGTGTCGGAATGCGGAACACCTTCGACGAGAACGCGATCTGCGCCTGGCGCGCGGGCGTCATCGACATCGTCGACAGCACGCCGTCGAATTTGCGGCCTTTCAGCGCGGGAATCATGCCGTCGAACGAATTCTCGATCCACACGCATTTCGCGTTGAGCCGGCGGCAGATCTCATTGCCGAGATCGATATCGAAGCCGACGAGCTTGCCGTCGGCCGCTTTCGATTCGAACGGTGGGTAGCTCGCGTCGACCCCGAACCGCACGGTCGACCAATCCTTGGCGATTGCGCTTCCGGACGAGACGGCCAGCAGCGCAATCGTCAGGGTTGCCAGCATGGCTTTCATTGTTGCTCCTTATTGGTCATTTGAAGAATTCAAACCGCGCGAAACCCGACATTCGACCGGGATCTGGTCGCCGGCGCAAATTCATTAAAAAAATCAATTCATGCAGCACGTGCATAGATTGGCGACAAGACCTCCAGATTCCGATCAGTCACAGGTGATTAGAAACGGTACGGCGCCGCTTAGAGATTCAACGTCGCGTCTTATCGCGGCAACGCAGTCTGTTTCAAAATAAATGCGCGCCGATCGGCGTCGGCTTTTCGCGCGCCATTTTATTGAACGGATCGCAATGACAGTAATTCACTCGATGAGCAGCCGATAAGCGCCGCGCGGATTGACGCACACAAAACGACCACCAACGGACAACCGTGCGCCGGTTGCTTTGCCATAAGTTGTCACTTAGAATTTTCCGCAAGGCTTCCTGAGGAACCGATGACATGGCTGCGAACAACGGAAAACCGGTGTCGTCGTTCGTTCCTCGGGGAATGCCTGGCCTCTGGGTCGTCCTGTTCGTCATCTGGATGATCGCCAATGCATCGCTCGCCGTCGAACCCGCACTCGTCGGTCTCGTCATTACCTTCGTCATCGCGCGTGTCTTCGTATCGTCGAGCGAAGCATGGCAGCGCCTACGTCTAACGCCAGGCGCACCGTATCACTTCGCCGCGTATAGCGCGACCTTCGTCGTCGAGCTCGTACGCGCCAATCTGAACGTGATGGCGCTGGTGTACTCGCCGCGTATCGACATCAAGCCGGGCATCGTCAGGGTTCGCACGCGCCTCCAAACACCGCTTGGCCGTCTCGCGCTCGCCAATTCGATTGCGCTCACGCCGGGCTCGCTCGTCATGGATATTCGGGACGACATACTATTCATTCACTTGCTCGACGTGAAGACGACCGATATCGACGCAGCGACCGAGGCACTCGTCGCACCGTTCGAAAAGCATCTGGAGAAAATCTTTGGCTGAGATCATGCTCCGGATCGCAGCCGTGCTGATCTTCTTCGCGATCCTGTTCGGCGTGATCCGTCTCGTGATCGGCAAGACCCTCGTCGACCGGATCGTCGCGATCGACATGCTGACGGTCGTCTCGCTGTCGCTGATCGCGCTGTACGCGCAAGTCTCCGGTCGTTTCGTCTATATCGACGTCGCGCTTGTCTATGCATTGCTGAGCTTTCTCGCGGTGCTCGCGATTGCGCGCTTTCTCGAAAGGGGGCTGTGAGCCATGCTCGAACTGCTCCTGCTGCTGATGTGCGCGAGCATCCTCGTGAGCGGCGTACTGGCCGTCTGTCTGAAGAATCTGCTGGCCGCGATGGTGAGCTCGGGGCTCGCGAGCCTGTTCGCCGCGATAGCCTTCCTGCTGCTCGCCGCGCCCGACGTCGCGATGGCCGAAGCCGCGATCGGCTCCGGACTCGCGACCTTCATCTTTCTGTACGCGATTCGCAAAACCGGTTATCAGAAGGGCTAGCGCATGTTCGAACTGATCGGCAGCGTGTTCATCCTCGTGGGCGCCGTCTTTCTGTTCTCCGCCGGCCTCGGGCTGCTGCGCATGCCGGATGCGTATACGCGCATTCAGGCCGGCACCAAGGCGTCGACGCTCGGCAACATGCTCGTGCTGATCGGCCTCGCGTTCTATCACCCGAACTGGACCTTCCGTCTGATCCTGCTGATCTACTTCGTGCTCGTGACCAACCCGGTGTCCTCGCATGCGCTATCGCGCGCCGCCTGGCTGATCCGCACGCCGATGACCTCGTCCACGATCACCGACGCACTCGCCGACGAAGGCGGGCGCACCGCCGGGGAGGCCGAATCATGATGCGTCGCGCGTTTGCGCTGCTGACGGTGCTGCTGTTCGCGGTCGTGTTCTGGCGGCTGGTCGGCGGCTACACGGAGTTGCAGGCGCTGCGCCCGCTCGCCTGGTACTACGTCGTCAGAGGGCCGCTCGAACTCGGCGCGCCGAACATCGTGACCGGCATTCTGATCACCTTTCGCGGCTTCGACACACTCGGCGAAGTCGCGGTGCTGTTCATGGTCGCGGCGAGCGTCGGCGTGCTGCTGAAAGAGGAAAGCAACGCGACTTCCGCCGCTGCGGCAGACGAATCCGCGCCCGCGCGCCGCCCAGCCGGCGAGATCGTACATACCGGCAAGCAGGTGCTGCTGCCGATGATCCTCACCTTCGGCAGCTACGTGATCGTCAACGGCCATCTGTCGGCGGGCGGCGGTTTCCAGGGCGGCGCGATCGTCGCGTCCGCCGTGATGCTGATGCTGCTCGCGCGGCCCCGCTCGACGCTGAACGTCGCGCTGCTGAGCGTCGTCGAGTCGCTCGCGGGCGTGATCTACGTGTGCATCGGCATTCTCGGCCTCGTGCTCGCGGGCGGTTTTCTCGACCCGCGCTTTCTGCCGCGCGGCGAGTTCGGCGCGTTCTTCAGCGCCGGCGCGATCCCGCTGATTTCCACGCTGCTCGGCGTCAAGGTCGGCGCGGAGCTGAGTGTCATCATCGACCGGTTCAGAAGCTGAACGAGAAGGAGAGCGCATGAGCACGGGCATCCCGGTTTCGAAGATCCTGCTGATCACGGGCTTCTGCCTTTCCTTGATCGGTCTGTGGGGCATGCTGACCCACCGCAACATCCTGCGCATCATCATCGGCTTCGCGGTGATCGACACGGGCCTGCACATCGTGATGGTCGCGACCGGTTACGTCACGGGCGGCACCGCGCCGATCATCGACGCGGCGCTCAGCAAATCCGCCGCCGCGCACCGCGCGATCGATCCGATTCCGTCGGCACTCGTCGTCACGGCGATCGTGATCGGGCTATCGGTCACCGCCATCATGCTGTCGTTCGCGATCCGTCTTCATGCCGCCAAAAAGACGCTTTCCATCGACGCCTTCACCGAGTCGAAATGGTAGCCGCACTGTTTCATCCGCTGCACATTTTCATTCTCGGGCTCGGCGGCGGCTTCGTCATTCCGCTGCTGTACCGGCTCGGCAAGCCATGGCTCACGCTCGGCTTTTTCATCGCGCTGTGCGGCATCGTGCTCGTCTCCGGCGTGTCGTTCTACGGCCTGCTCGACGGCGGCGACACGATCGAGGTGCTGACCGCGGGCGCGCTGCCGCCGGTGTCGATCAATCTGCGCTTCGGCCTGTGGGAAGGCTTCTTCACGTTCAGCGTCAATGTGGTCGCGCTGCTCGGCGCATTGCATCTGTGGGACCGTCTGCGCGGCAACTACGCGGCGTTGCTGCTGTACCTGATTCTGGTGATGGGCATCGACGGCATGGTGATGACCCGCGACCTGTTCAACCTGTTCGTGTTTCTCGAGATCGTGTCGATCGCGACATACGGCCTGTTCGGGCTCGAGCGCACGCCCGCCGCGCTCGCCGCCGCGTTCAAGTACATCTTTGCGACGGTGATCGCGTCGACGCTCTTTCTGCTCGGCGCGGTGCTGCTCTACTACGTGAGCGGCACGCTGAACATCGACGAACTGCTGTCGCTGCGCGACCAGCTCGGCGGCCCGATCGGCACGACCGCGATCCTGCTCGTGTTCGCGAGTCTCGTGATCGAGCTGAAGCCGTTTCCGGCCAACGGCTGGGGGCTCGACGTCTACGAGACCGCGCCGAGCGGCGTCGCCGCGATGGTATCGGTCGGCGTATCGGCGGGCGTGTTTTTCGCGCTGCTGAAATTGCTGCCGCTGTTCGACGGCCTGCTGACGCTGCTCGCCGTCTCGGGCGGCGTCACGTTCCTGTTCTCGAACCTGCTCGCGATCAAGCAGACGAAGCCGCAACGCTTGCTCGGCTATTCGTCGATCGGGCAGATGGCGCTGTTGATGCTGTCGCTCGCGTTGTTGCGCCAGATCGGCGCGGACGCATCGATCCCGCTCGTCGTCGGCGGGCTCTTCATCAATCATCTGTTCGCGAAGGCGGGGCTGTTCTGGCTGATCGGCGTGCTGCGGCGGCACGGCGACGATGCACGCGCGATCCTGTCGCGCAGCCCGTTGCTGATCGGCCTGCTCGGTCTCTTCCTGGTCGCGATCGCGGGACTGCCGCCATTCCCCGGCTTCTGGGCGAAGTGGGAACTCGTGATGCGCCTGACCGCCGCCGGCAAGCCGTACTGGATCGTGTTGATCCTGACCGGTTCGCTGCTCGAAGCGGGTTATATGTTCCACTGGTTCGTGCGCGCATTGGCTCCGTCCGACGTCGAGGCCAAAGCCCGGCCGAACATCGCCGCGCTGTTGCCGCTGTTCGGCGTCGCCGTGCTGCTGATCGCGGCGGCCTATATGGCAGCCGTGTTCTCGGGCGTCGTGTCGGCGTGGATCTTCTCGCCGCTCGCGGCGGGTGCGCTGTTCTATGCGGCCGATCGTCTGCCGGGGCGCGTGAAAGGCGTGCTCGCGGTGATCGCGATTGGATTGATCGGCAGTCTGCTCTGCGAGGGCTCGCGCGGTATCGCCGGACTGTTCGCCTGGTTGCTGCTCGCGGGCAGCCTCGTGATCGCAGCGGCGAGTCTCTATCGCGACGACGTGCGCGCCGGCTTCTATCCGATGCTCGTCGTGCTGTCGCTGTCGATTCCGGCGCTGCTGCGCTCATCCACCTCGCTCGAGTTCTTCTATAGCTGGGAAATCATCACGCTGTCGTCGTGCTTCCTGATCGCGAAGTGCCGGCGCGCGGGACCGCACGTACTGACCTTCCTGCTGTTTTCGCTGCTGGCTGCGTTCTTCCTGCTGGCGGGCTTCGCCAACGTCGCGGCGATCGACGACAGCATCGCGCTGTCGGCGCTGATCCATTCGGGACCGGAGGCGAACCGCGCGTTCGTGCTGCTCGCGGCGGGCTTCCTGATCAAGGCCGGCGCGATCGGCGTGCACGTATGGCTGCCGGGCGCCTACACCGAAGCGGAAGACGACGTGACCGCGATGCTGTCGGCGGTGGTCAGCAAGGTCGCGATGTTCGGCCTGTTGATCGGCACCTATCTGACGATACGCTCGGAGGTCGGCCTCGAACTCGCGCACGCGATGACCTGGATAGGCATGCTGACGGCCCTGTTCGGCGCGCTGATGGCGTTGCGGCAGAACGACTTCAAACGGATGCTCGCGCTGTCGAGCATGAGCCAGACCGGCTATATCGTCGCCGCCATCGGCCTGATGAGCCATCTCGGCTGGGTCACCGCGCTGTATCTGGTCGCCAATCACATGTTCGTGAAGGGCATCCTGTTCCTCGCGCTCGCAGGCGTGATCTCGCGCACCGGCACGCGCAACTTCGCCGATGTGGGCGGCCTCGCGCGCGAGATGCCGCTCACGTTCGCGATGGTCGTGATCGCGCTCGTCTCGATGTCGGGCCTGCCGCCGCTGATGGGCTTCGGCGGCAAATGGCTGCTGCTGAGCGCAATGACCGACAAGGGTTGGTACGGGCTCGCCGTGTGCGGGCTGATCGCGACCTGCGCCGGCTTTCTGTACATGCTGCGCCTGCTGAACGGTGTCTTCCTCAAACCGCGCCCGCCGCAGCGGCCGCAGGTGCGCGAAGCGCCTGTGATGCTGCTGGTGCCGCAGTTGCTGTTCGTGGTCGGTATCGTGGTCCTGTCGTTCTTTCCGAAGGTGTTGCTCGAACCGGTGTCGGCCGCGATCGATCCGCAGTTCGCGGCGACACTGGTGTGGGGCGGCATGTCGCTCGAAAGCATCTACGGGTTCTGGAATCCGACGCCGGTCGTGATCGTCGTGCTGATCGTCACGGCGATCGTGTTCGGGCTCGGTGTGCTGTACTACCGCAGCCGCCGCGGCAATGCGCGCAACGCCCCGGATTTTTACCACTTCTACCGGCCGATCCTGAGCCGCACGGTGCCGCCGGTCGCGCAGATGTTCTGGCGCGGCATATCGCACTTCGCGCTCGTGGCGGCGGCTCGGATACGCCGCGTCTATACCGGCAACGGGCAGACCTACGCGCTCTATGTGCTGCTGTATTTTCTCGCGATCTATTTTGCGAGCACGGGGCTGAGTCCAGCGGGGACACCGTAAGGGTGCATCTGGTCCTGGCGCAGCGGCATGGACCGGCCCACGTGCGGGATCGATCGCCTCGGAGCAAGGCGTCGGCGAACTCAACGATCATCGAACGAGATATTCTTCCGCTACCCAGCCGTCCTTGGTCAAGCGCACGCCTTCGCGCAGTTGCATGGTGCCCGCGCCTTCGATTACGCGCGCCACCATGGGAAACACTCGCTGGAACTCGGGAGTCCTGGCAAAAGGCGCCGGGTCGATCTTATAGGTGTAGAGCACCGAGGTCCTGGTCTCGCCGTCGTGAGTCTGGGGCGGCTCCCAGCCCACCACCTTGTCCAGGGTCAGCGTGGCCACGCAAAAATCGGCGTCGTGCGTGACCGTCTTGCCGGGCGTCGCCACCACCACCGGCTTGTGCAGGTAGAACTTCTTGCCTTCGTCGGTCAGCGCATACTCGCGTCCCGGCGCCTCGATCCTGGCCCCGTCCTCGCCAGTGCGCTCGACCGTCATGACGGTGCTCTTGACGAGGCCCAGCTTTTCCATCACCGGCAATTGCAGCGCATCGCGGGAATGCGTGACCACGATGTCCTGATCGGCCACGTGGATGGGCCATTCGTATTTCGCCACGCACAGGTGGCCGCGATCGGCCAGGTAGTGCGTGATGGTGTTGGTAAAGTTCTCCGCGGTAGGCTCGGCCTTGTTCTGGCAACCGCCCAGCAGGAACGACGCCGTCAGGGAAACCGCAATGGCAGTGCCGCGCACCGGATTCGAAAAATGCATCATCGTGGAATAGTTCAAGTATTCAAAAAGATCAATTCACGCAGCTACCGCTCGTGGGCTGGGTCGCGGGAGGCTGGTAGCCGTCGCTCAAAGTATTCAGGAAGCAGATCACGTCCTGCACGTCCTGATCCGACAGTTGTGGTGCCGAATGGACAGCACGCGGCTGCGCACCGTTCAACGCGGTGGTGCCGCCCGCGTCGGTCTGGCCCTGCCCCAGCGGCAGTTCCTCGTCGATATTGCCCTGGTAGGCGGCCGGCAGATCGTTGAACATGTTCACCGTCGCGCCCGCTGCATAGGTGGGTTGCAGCGCATAGCCCGGGTTGCTGGTCAGCTTGGTCGAATCGCCACCCGTGGACGGATACCAGTACTCGGGGTTGGTGTCGCGCGTGTTGTAGAAGCGCACCACCTGCTCCAGCGAGTGGAACACGCCGTTGTGGAAGAAGGCGTTGCGCGCGGCGACGTTGCGCAGCGTCGGCACCTTGAAGCGGCCGCAATACGGATCCGGGTTGTTCACGCCCGTAAAGGAGTCCGGGCCGGCGCCGCTGGTGGCCGAAAGCGGCGTGTGGCTGTCATAGCTGCCGTTATTGATCGGGCCGCACAGCCCCATGTCGTAGTAGCCCGCGTTCAGGTTGGCTGCGATGGGGTTCGGATTGTCCGGGATCGACGTGTCGTTGCGCGGCGCACCGATCGCCTGATAGGTGAAGTCGGTCCCCAGCGCGTTCGAGCCGTTGAAGTTGGCGCCCATGAAATGGCAGGCCACGCAGCCGGCCCCGTGATCGGTATCGTTGAACAGGTTCATCCCGCGCAATTCGGCCGGCGTCAACGTGCCGCCGATCTTGTTGTTCGCATACAGGTCGAACTTGCTGGAATACGGCGCAAAGCTCGGGTCCTCATTCTGGTAGGCCTGCAGCGCGAGTCCGATGTCCTGGAACGCCGTGTCCGTATCGCCGAACACGGCCGGGCCGTACACCGCCGTGAACTGTGCGGCATACGAGGAGCTCTTCACCGCCTGCACCACCGCGTCCCTGGAGGCGTTGTTCATCTCGATGGGATTGAGCAGGGGCAGCGCCACCTGGTCGGCCAGCGTCTTGCCGCGGCCGTCCCACATGAATCCGCCGCCCGGCGCGTTCGCCGTGATGCCGTCGGGGTTCGAGGCGTTGTCGTCGTAGGCCGGCGTCATGGCCTTGTAGCGCAGCGAGGGAACCGCGCGCTGACCTTCCGATACGCCATCGGAACCCAGCTGCACCGCCAGGCTGTTGGGCGGGCCGTAGGCATACGCCGGATCGTGGCAGCTCGCGCATGCCTGGTTCTTGCCGCCGGACAGGTTCTTGTCGAAGAACATTTTCTCGCCGATCTGGGCCGCAGCGCTCAGCTTGCTCGTGGGCGCCGAACCCGTGGCGCCCGAGGAGCCCGTGGAGCCCGTGCCTGCGTCCGTCGAAGCAGACTGTGACGAGCCCCCGCCCCCGCAAGCGGCCAGTGCCGACAAGATGACATACAGCGCCCCTGCATAAACCTTGCGCATTGCTACTCCCCCGGCTTTGTTCGATAAAACAGCTGGCGGGGGAGCGGCCGAACCGCTCCCCCGCGCAGGCTACTGCTTGATGAATGGCACGCTTGCGCGTGCTTACCGTTTAGTGCTTTTTATTACTTCGTCGCCCACAGGTTCTTCTGGGTCGCGTCCGGACCAACTTGCGCCGGATCGCTCACGTCACCCGTCTGGAACTTCTGCGTGTAGCCGGCCGGAATCACGTAGGCGTGGTTCATCGGACGAACCGCGTCGTAGTGCGTGTCGGCGCTGCCAGCGTACTCAGGCAGGTTGGCGATGTTCTGCGCAATGTACGACTCCGTGTACTTCGAACGGTTGGCGTACGAGGTCGGAACAGCCGGGTCGGCCAGCTGGAACATGTCCTGCACCGTGCGCACGAACGAGAAGTGGCTGTACGTATCGGTGTCGGCGACGCCCTTCGGCGCGGCGCCCACGTCTTGCTGGTTGGTCATCAGGACGAAGATCGAGTTGCCATGGCCCTTGTTGCCGTCGCCGTACTTCGCCTGAACCGGAGTCCAGCTGCCGTCCGCGTTCTGCATCTGCGTAGCCTTGCCACCCACGTCCCAGCCGCAGCACGAGCTGCCGGCACCGTTGGACGTGCCATTGCCTTCGTCGAACATGACCACGATGGCAACGTTGCGCTGCTTGTTCTTCCACAGCGGCGAGGCCTTGATCTTCTGCACCACGGCGTTGGTGTAGTAGTCGGCGCGGGTCAGCAGCGCATGAGCGGGAACGGTACCCGAGGCGGTCGCGCTGTCCTTACAGGTGCCGTCGCTGCCGGTGCCGTGCAGGTCATCACACTGGTCAGGCATGATGAAGTTCAGCGTACCGACGTCGCCCTTGGCCAGGTCGGTGCTGAACTGGTCGACGTTGTAGCCGGTCGGAACCTTGTAGAGCGTGGTGTTGGTCAGGTCGGCCGCGTTCGTGTAGTACTGGGTACCGAAGATCGTGCGGTTGTTCGCGAAGAACTCCGGCTGGTTACGCACGTCCTGATAGGCCATGCCCGGATGGTGCTTGGTCTTGTAGAGCGAGCCGGGCATGGCGAACGGCGTGCCCGTCACGGTGATGCTACCGTCCGTCTGGTTGTAGGCCTGCGATACACCCGTGTCACCGAGGCTGTCGGCGCGCGGATCCTGACCCGGGTTCAAGGATTCGCTGTAGGTACGCCACGTCAGGCCCGCGCTCGAAATCTGCGTGAACAGGTTCGGCGCGTTCATGATGTTGTGGTTGGCGACGGAACCGGTGCCGTCCGTCGAGCACGCCTGGTTGCTGGCCACCGTGTAATTGGACAGCAGCGATCCAACGGCCACGGTGGCGCCGCCGGCGGTGGTACCGATGATCGGGTCGTTCGGCGTCAGCGCGACGTGGGACGGCAGGGGCTGGCCGTCGGAAGCCGTGCCGCCGGCGAAAGCCTTGTCCGTCGGGGCGTTGGCGCCGGCGGCGGCGCAACCCCACCAGTTGTCGTCGCCGATACCGAAGTCGTCGGCGCCGCCCAGGGCGGTGTAGTTCGGCTCGGACGGGCTGCCGGTCGCGAAGTAGGTCGAGAAGTAGTTGCCGTTGGTGATCATCGAGTTGACCGCCGGCATGTACGCCGAACCCTTGACGCGGTTCGTGCTGCTGTTCTCCAGCATGATCACGAAGACGTTGTCGTAACGCGGAATCGCTTCGACGTTGAACGCAGCCTGCTGGGCTTGTGCGAAGGTGATCGCCTTACGCGTATCCGTCGGAATGGTTTCGCCGGCGGTGATGCCGGAAACGCCGGTCAGGGTGGGGTCGCCACCGGCAACGGCCAGCGCATCGGGGTACTTGTCGCCACGATCGAGCTTCGCGGTGGCGTACGTGTAGCGGTTCGTCAGTGCGTTTTCTTCGAACAGCACCGCGTACTGCTCGGCGCCGGACAGGGTGTTGGCGTCGGCCAGGACGTCGCCGGCGGGAACCGTCACGGAGTCGTCGTTGAATGCCGGGCCGGACAGACGGGTCGACAGATTAGCCTTCTCGGTCGCGTACTTGCTGCCGTTGGCTTCGACGAGGCGCTGCACTTCGCTCGACATCGGGCTGATCACGACTCTGGTGGCGCCCTGGTCGGCGATCTGGTCGGCCGAAGCGCGCAGGATCAGGTGGCTGGCGACCTTGGCGGCCGATGCCGTGTTGGTGGCCGAGGTCGTGATGTCAGCGACGAGCGGACCCGTGGCGGTCGTGGTCAGCGAGAAATGGCCGTTGCCGTCGGTCTTCGCGGAGGCTTCGCCGCTGTCGAGCACACCGTTGCCATTGGCATCGACGAACACGGTGGCACCGGAGTAGTAGCCGGCCTTCAAGGTCGGGTTGCCGCTCGAGCTGCCCGGGACGAAGGCAGCTGCGGCGACCACGCCCGAGTAAGTCGTGCCGGCGGTCGTGCCACCGTTGTTGTTGCTGGCAGAGGGGCTATCCGAATTTCCGCCGCAAGCTGCGAGCAAGCAGGCAGCGGCAACGGACGTTAGACAAAGCGCTGGGCGCATTTTGTGATGCGATGACATTGGGGGACCCTTTCTTAGTTGTATCGGCAACCGCTTGTGTGGGGCAAGACTTAGTAAAACGAGCGAATAATATGAAGGGTTTGTGTAACGCGTATGTCTGCTCACGATAAGGATTGGAGTGTGAACCTGGCTTGGTTCTGATCACATCTTTTCGAAAAGCCGCAATGCACGGGCAAGCAACGAAGACGAAAATAAAGCTGAGAACCAATCGTCGTACTTGTTGCGGGTGCAGCGAAAATGCTCTCTCAATGCCCCGCTACGATTGATACACAGTCGGAATACTTCGCGTGTGCGGTGCAGCATCCGAGTGTGTTGCGGTTTGGACTTTCGAGTACCGGGTGGTGGCGCATGCGCCGCGTCGGTGGGTCTGATGCGAGCACGGGTGGGGCGAGGCTGAAGAAGCGAGATGACGGGATCCCTATCTGGCGGTGGCTGAGTGCTTTGCCACGGCCTGCTAGAAGTCGCTGCAGGCGGCCCGCGTATGGGGAGTAGTCTCGCGATATGAGTAACGCAATGGAATACTTCGTTTACCAACGATGACTTACGTTATCGGCGAGTACAAGTAAGCCAAATACCAGCGCCGATAACGACGACGCGCTGCTTGCATGACGAATCACTCGCTCGTCGAATCGACCGGCAATTGCGAGTCGCTCTCTCGCAAGGGACGCTGCACGGCGCGAACGAGCCCGCTGCCGCCGCCTCCGCAGAAGAACAGATCCGCGCCGTTCGATTCGAGTCCGGAAATGCCCGCGCCGGCCGGCATCTCGACGCGCTCGAGCACCTCGCCGCTACGCGGATCGAGATGCCGCAGCTCGCTCTCGTCACCTTCCCACGTGCCATGCCATAGCTCGCCGTCGACCCACGTGATCCCGGTCACGAAGCGATTCGATTCGATCGTGCGCAGCACCGCGCCAGTGTCCGGATCGACCTGATAGATTTTTCGTTCGGGATACTGACCGACCCATAGCGAACCTTCGGCCCATGTCAGCCCCGACTGGCCGCCGTCGCCGGGTGCCGCGATCGTCGACAGCACGCGGCCGCTCTGCGGGTCGATCTTCTGGATGCAGCCGTGCGCGATCTGGAACAGGTGTTCGCCGTCGAAGGCCGTGCCCGCGTCGGCGGGCACCGCGATCGAGCGCAGCGTCTCGCCGCTCGCCGGATCGAACGCGTCGAGCCGTTCGCCGGTCGCGATCCACACCTGTCGGCCGTCGTAGGTGACGCCATGCACTTTATCGACGCCCGTCAAGGGCCCATATTCACGGACGATTCTGGCGGCAGAGCGGTTCATGGTGGCCATCCTAATCATGAAGCGAACGGGGAAGGGAGTAACAAAGCCGTCGCGAATCCGGCTAGGGGCGGCGTCATCCAGCGGCGCGCGCGCCCCTCGCCCACTGGCTGCACCTTGCCGGCCGCGGCGAGCGAGTCGAGTGAGCGCTGCACGGTGCGCTGACTCGCGCCGAGCACGAGGGCAAGCGCGGAACTCGACCACGCTTGGCCATCCGACAGAAACGCGAGCAGCGCCGCATGCTCGCCTTCGACCGGCGGCGCCAGCACGACGACCTCGCGGGCGTGACGCGGCGCGAGCGCGAAGCCGCGCGTCGTCGCGCTGACGCTCGCGAGCGTGCCGAGCGCCGTGCGCAGCCGGCCAATCTCGACGCGCAGCCGCGCGCGATGCGATTCGTCGGCGCGTTTGGCGCGGAACGCACGTGCGACGAGCGCGTCGCGCGGCACGTCGTCGGGCCATGCCTCACCGAGCATGCGGGCGAGCGCAAACAGCACCGGTCGGCTCGCGAGCGCAACCGCCGCGTTCGCATCGCGGATCGCGTAGCGGCAAGCGTCGACGATCAACGCGCCGCCAGCGCGATTCGAGGTCAACAGCTTCTCGACTTCATCGAGCAGGATCGGTTCTTCTTCGCCATGCACGATCATGCGCGCCGCCGGTTTGCCCAGTGCCACCGACGCGCTTTCGACTTCCGCGATCAACGCCGGAATGCCGGCCTCGCGTGCCGCGCGTCCGGCCCGCGCCAGCGCGGCACGGGCGACGCCGCTGCGCAAACGCCGCAGCGCGACTCCCGCGACCACCAGTTCATGCGCGGCACGCAGTGCGGGCGGAAACGGCCGGGGATCGAGTGCGGCAAGCTTGCGCTCCGCTTCGTCGAGACGGCCGATCAGCAGCAGACGCCGCGCCGCGAGATACCGCGCATGCGCGGCATTGACGCGATCGCCGTGTGCGTCGAGCGTGGCGGTCGCGGCGTCGAGTGTTTTGGCGGGCCACGCGAGATCGCGCGACGCGAGCGCGATCTCCGCTTCGGCGACCAAGCATCTCGCGCGCGCCACCGCATGCTGCGCGCCGAACGCGCGCGCGGCGTCGCGCACCAACGCCTTTGCGCGCCCGAAATCGCCGAGCTGCGCCATCGCGATGCCGCGCAGCGCGAGCGCCGGCGCGTCGTCGCGTAACGCGACGTGGTCGAGCGCGCCAAGCGGATCGCCGGCCGCGAGCGCGCGCGCCGCCGCCGAAATCAGCGCGTCCACGGCGTGCGAGTCCGCGCGTAGCACGTCAATGCATCAAGCGAATCCCGCCACACTTGTCACTCCCACCCGATGGATGCCCAGCCCTAATCTAGCACGACCATCAACCGTCACCGACGCCGTCGGGCAAGGGTTCGCGCGGCGCGGCACGACTCACGGAGGTACCCACGATGACTACGCATCCGATCGGAACACGCGAACAGTGGCTCGCCGCGCGACGCGCACTGCTCGACGCGGAAAAAGCCCACACGCGACACGGCGACGAGCTCGCACCGCAACGCCAGGCGCTGCCGTGGGTCAGGGTCGACAAGGCCTACCGCTTCGATACCGACCAAGGCAGCGCGTCGCTCGCCGATCTGTTCAAAGGACGTTCGCAGCTGCTCGTCTACCACTTCATGTTCGGCCCCGACTACAAGGCGGGCTGCCCATCGTGCTCGTCGATCGCGGACGGCTTCGCCGGCTTCGCCGTGCATCTCGCGCATCACGACGTGATGCTGACGGCGGTGTCGCGCGCGCCGCTCGACAAGCTGCAGACGTACAAGCGGCGCATGGGCTGGACGTTTCCATGGGCGTCGTCGGCAAGCGGCGATTTCAATTTCGACTTCAACGTCTCGTTCACCGAGGCACAGCAGCGCGATGGCGATATCGAGTACAACTACGCACGCAACAGTCACGCGATGGACGTGAGTCCCGCGCCCGAACCGGTCGCGCAGTTCGCGGCGACCTGCGGCACCGACGCGGCCACCTATTCGCGCGACCGGCCAGGCATGAGCGCGTTCGTGCTCGAAGACGGCGTCGTCTATCACACGTACTCGACTTACGCGCGCGGTGTCGATGCGCTGTGGGGCATGTACCAGTGGCTCGATCGCGCGCCGAAGGGGCGCAACGAGACGGGCATCTGGTGGCGCCGTCACGACGAGTACGAGCGGTCATGAGCCCGCTCGTGCGCGCTGTCTGCTTGAGCGGGCAGCGCCTTGCCACACGGCGCGCGGCGCGCTCATCGCAGCGCGTGTTCGTCGGCGTCTGCCTGCTGATGTTCGCCGCGAGCGTCGCGGCGACATTGGCCCACGGCGCGTCGATGTCGGCGATGGGCGCGTTGCCGATGCCCGGCGGCTGGTCGATGTCGACGCTGTGGATGCCGACCTGCGGGCGCACGTGGGCCCGCGCCGCGGCATCGTTCATCGCCATGTGGATCGTGATGATGGCGGCGATGATGCTGCCGTCGTTGATGCCGACGCTGCTGCGCTATCGCGACGCGATCGGCTCGCGCGCAAGTGCGGAGCGACTGGCCCTGCTGACGATGCTCGTGAGTGGCGCGTATGCGGTCGTATGGACGGCGCTCGGCGTGGCCGTGTTTGCATTGGGCGCGTCGCTCGCGGCGCTCGAGTTGCGGTGGCCAGCGCTCGCGCGTTCGACGCCGCTGGCGGTCAGCGTGGTCGTATTGCTCGCGGGCTCGTTGCAGTTCAGCACATGGAAAGCCCGCCGCCTTGCCTGCAGCCGCACGACACCCAGCCTTCCCGCCGATGCGCCGAGCGCGTGGAGATACGGTCTGCGCATCGGCATCGATTGCGCCGGTTGCTGCGGGGGTCTCACGGCAATTCTGCTGGTCGTCGGCATGACGGATTTGCGCTTGATGGCCGCCGTGACGGCCGCCATTACGGCCGAGCGACTCGCGCCGGACGGCGCACTCGTCGCCCGGGCGAGCGGCGCCATAGCCGTCGCCGGCGCGGGCTTGCTGCTCATCCAGGCCCTATCAGCCGGCTGACTCATGCGCGCCAGTTGTAGCGGATCGCCTTGCAAATCGACGCTCGACGGCTTTGCTGTCTCATTATTGTTTTGGTTTCGGAAACAGTGAGTTCAGAAATTAGGTATTTACCCTAGTTTGCGCTCCCCCTAGACTGTCTGCACTGCTGCAAACAAATGGTTTCGCAGCCTAACAAGACAAAACCTGGAGGTAGTAAAAATGAAATCGCTCGTTCAAGCTGTCGTTATCGCCGCTACCCTCGCTGCTCCGGTTGCCGTTTTCGCTCAATCGAACCAGCCGCTGACCCGCGCGCAAGTCCGTGAAGAGCTGGCTCAGATCGAAAAAGCCGGCTACAACCCGGCACGTTCGAACCCGAACGAATATCCGTCGAACATTCAGGCTGCCGAAGCCCGCGTCGCGGCGCAAAACGCCGCGGTCGGCGGCGTGACCAGCGGTTCGTCGCAGCAAGGTCACGCAGCGCAGTAAGGCGTTGCAGGTTGGAAAGTTGCTGTTGATGTAGCTGTACCTGCCGGAGCGCTCGGCTTAGCGCTCTCGCAGCTTCCCCTGCTGGCCCGCCATCGCGACTGAATGCGATGGCGGGCCAGTTCCGTTTTGGGGAGCTCTGTTGTCAGTTCTGCGTCAGACCGCGCCGGGGTTGATATACGCGGTCTTCACCGACGTATAGAACTCGCGGGCGTAGGCGCCCTGCTCGCGCGGACCGTAGCTCGACCCCTTCCGCCCGCCAAACGGCACGTGATAATCGACCCCCGCCGTCGCGGTGTTGACCATCACCATGCCGGCCTGCACATGGCGGCGGAAATGACTCGCGTACTTCAGCGATGTCGTGCAGATGCCGGCCGACAACCCGAACTCGGTGCCGTTGGCAACCGCGAGCGCTTCCTGGTAGTCCTTGACCTTGATGACCGACGCCACCGGCCCGAATACCTCTTCGCGGTTGATGCGCATAGCCGGGGTCGTCTCCGTGACCAGCGCCGGCGCGAGGAAATAGCCGCGCGTCGAGCCTTCGACGCGCTCGCCGCCGAACACCGTGCCGCCCTCGTCGCGCGCGATCGCCAGATAGCGCTCGTCCTGTGCCAACTGCTTGTCGTCGACGACCGGGCCGATGTGCGTGCCGTCCGCGAGCGCATCGCCGACCTTCAGCGCGCGCATGCGCGCCTTCATGCCGTCGATGAAGCGGTCATAGATCCCCGCGGTCACGATCAGCCGGCTCGATGCCGTGCAACGCTGGCCGGTCGAGTAGAACGCGCCGTTGATGCTCGCTTCGATCGCAACATTGAGATCGGCGTCGTCGAGCACGACCATCGGGTTCTTGCCGCCCATTTCCAGCTGGAATTTCTTGCCCGAATCGAAGCACTTCGCGCCGATCGCGCGGCCCGTCGAAACGGAACCGGTAAAGCTGATCGCATCGACATCCGGCGACGAAACGAGCGCCTCGCCAACCACCGAACCGCGCCCCATCACGAGGTTGATCACCCCCGCCGGCGCGCCCGCCTCGGCGATGATCTTGACCAGCTCCCACGTGCTGCCCGGCACCAGATCGGCCGGCTTGATCACGACCGTGTTGCCGTACGCAAGCGCCGGCGCGATCTTCCACGCCGGAATCGCAATCGGAAAATTCCACGGCGTAATCAGGCCGACCACGCCAACCGGCTCACGCGTCATTTCGACCGTCATGCCCGGCCGCACCGACGGCATCACTTCGCCGCCGACGCGCAGCGCTTCGCCCGCGAAGAACTTGAAGATCTGCCCGGCGCGGCCCACTTCGCCGATCGCCTCGGGCAGCGTCTTGCCCTCTTCACGCGCGAGCACCTTGCCGAGCTCTGCCTTGCGCGCGAGGATCGCGCTGCCCGCCTGGTCGAGCACGTCGAAGCGCTGCTGAGGCGTGGACAACGACCACTGCGCGAAGGCCTTGCGCGCGGCGCTGATCGCGCGATGCGTCTGCTCAGCGTCGGCTTGCGCGAATTCGCCGATCACGTCGTCGAGATTCGACGGATTGACGTTGCGCGACACGCTCGCGCCGTCGACCCACTGTCCGTCGATGTAGTTTGCGAACTGACTCATGTCCTGATTCTCCTTTCGAAAATTGCAACGACAATCCGGTTATTCATCAACCAGCAGGCCACGGGCCGCGAGATTGCGATAGAGCGCGCGCACGCCGAACGTCCACGGCTCGATTTCGGTGGACAGGCGCACCGTGTTGGTCAGCGCGCCGAGCTGCGGCGTCGAAATCGTCACGCGGTCGCCGAGGTGGTGGGTGAAGCCGCCGCCGGGCGCGTCGCGGTCCTTGATCGGCGAGAACATCGTGCCGAGGAACAGCATGAAGCCGTCCGGGTACTGGTGGTGACGGCCGCAGGTCTGCGCGACGAGGTCGGCCGGGTCGCGGCTGATCTCGCTCATGTGGCTCACGCCGTCGAGCACGAAGTCGTCGTCGGCGCCTTCGACGCGCAGCGACACGCTCGCGGCGCGCACCGAGTCGAGCGAGAAGGTGTCGTCGAACAGACGCACGAACGGACCGATCGCGCACGAGCCGTTGTTGTCCTTGCACTTGCCGAGCAACAGCGCCGAGCGGCCTTCGATGTCGCGCAGGTTCACGTCGTTGCCGAGCGTCGCGCCGACGATGCCGCCGCGGCTGTTCACCGCGAGCACGATCTCCGGCTCCGGGTTGTTCCACACCGACGCGGCGAGCAGACCGACGTCCGCGCCGAAGCCGACTGCCGACATCGGCTGCGATTTCGAAAATACTTCGGCGTCCGGACCGATGCCGACTTCCATGTATTGCGACCACGCATCGCGACGCTCGAGCTCGGCCTTCAGCTTCATCGCCGCTTCCGATCCCGGCTTGATCTTCGACAGATCGGTGCCGATCGTCGACGCGATCGTCTCGCGCACTTCCTTCGCCTTCGCCGGATCGCCGCCGGCCTGCTCCTCGATCACGCGCTCGATCAGGCTCACCGCGAACGTGACGCCGCAGGCCTTGATCGCCTGCACGTCGCACGGCGCGAGCAGGCGCACGGCCGGTGCGCTCGCGCCCGGCAGATTCGCCTCGATCAGCTGCGCGACCGGCCCGAGCGGCACGCCCGGCGCGCGGCGCGCAAATTGCGCGGCATCGTCGCGCTCGAACAGGTCGGCGGTAGTCGGCACGGCCGCGGTGATGTCGAACACCTCGCCGCCGCGCACGACGACCACGCACGGTCCTTCATGCTGCTCGGTCTTGCGCCACACGCGGCCGATCAGCAGTGCGTCGTTCAGATCGCCGGGAAGAAAGCTGGAGGGGGAAATTGCGGACATGGGATGGGCTCTTTCGGATAAATGGGAAAACGGGCAAGGCCGGGCGTCGCGTTGCGTGCGAAGCCCGGCCTTGTCACCCGCGGGTCAATGCGAATGCCGTGGGTTGCCGCGCTCGGCAATCACCTTCAGATACAGCGTCGCCGGTTCGAGGCAGCCCCCGGTCGAAAGCTGGCCGACCGTCTTGCGATACAGCTCCTGCCACGGCGTTTGCGCGGGCGGAATCTCGAAGTGCACGGTTTCGCGACGTCGCGCGAGTTCTGCTTCGTCGACCAGCACTTTGACGCTACGCGAATTCAGATCGACGCGGATGCGGTCGTTCGTGCGCAACAGCGCAAGGCCGCCGCCCACCGCCGCTTCCGGCGACATGTTCAGAATCGACGGGCTCGCCGACGTGCCGCTCTGACGGCCGTCGCCGAGCGTCGGCAGCGACGTGATGCCCTGGCGCACGAGCGCCGCCGGCGGCGCCATGTTGACGACCTCGGCGCTGCCCGGATAGCCGACCGTGCCCGTGCCGCGAATCACGAGGATGCAATGCTCGTCGATTTCAAGCGACGGGTCGTTGATGCGCGCGTGATAATCCTCGGGACCGTCGAACACGATGGCGCGCGCTTCGAAGCTGTTTTCCGCGCCGGGCTCGCTCAGGTAGGTCTTGCGGAACGCATCGCCGACCACCGACATCTTCATGATCGCGCTGTCGAAGAAGTTGCCGGACAGCACCATGAAGCCCGCGCCGTGCTTCAGCGGATCGTCGGTCGTCTTGATGACCTCGCGATCCGGCGCGGGTGCGGCGGCCGCGATTTCGCCCATCGTGCGGCCCGACACGGTCAGGCAATCGTCGTGCACGAGGCCGCCTTTCGCGAGCTCGCGCATCACGGCCGGTACGCCGCCCGCGCGATGGAAGCTCTCGCCGAGATATTCGCCGGCGGGCATGCAGTTGACGATCAGCGGCACCTGCTCGCCGACGCGCTGCCAGTCTTCGAGACTCAGCTCGACGCCCATGTGCCGCGCAATCGCGATCAGATGCGGCGGGCAGTTGGTCGACGCGCCGAGCGCCGATGCGACGACGATCGCGTTTTCGAACGCTTCTTTCGTCATGATCTTCGACGGCCGCAGGTCCTCGCGCACGAGGTCGACGATGCGCTTGCCGGTCGCGTAGGCCATCTGGCCGCGCTCGCGGTAAGCGGCCGGAATGCTCGCGCAGCCGGGCAGCGACATGCCGAGCGCTTCGGCGAGGCTGTTCATCGACAGCGCGGTGCCCATCGTGTTGCAGTGACCGATCGACGGCGACGACGCGGTAGTCAGCTCCATGAAGCCTTCGTAGTCGATCTCGCCGGCCGCCAGCAGATTGCGTGCATGCCAGATCACGGTGCCCGACCCGACGCGCTTGCCGTCGTGCCAGCCGTCGAGCATGGGACCGCCGGACAGCACGATCGCCGGCATATCGACGGTGGCCGCCGCCATCAGGCACGCGGGCGTGGTCTTGTCGCAGCCGGTGGTCAGCACGACGCCGTCGAGCGGGAAGCCGTGCAGGATTTCGACGAGGCCCAGATACGCGAGATTGCGATCGAGCGCGGCGGTCGGCCGGCGGCTCTGCTCGGCGAGCGGATGCACCGGAAACTCCATCGGAATGCCGCCCGCGTCGCGAATACCGGCCTTCGTGCGCGCCGCGAGCTCGATGTGATGCCGGTTGCACGGCGCGAGATCGCTGCCGGTCTGCGCGATGCCGATGATCGGCCGGCCCGACTGCAGCTCTTCGCGCGTCAGACCGTAGTTCATGAAACGCTCGACGTACAGCGCCGTCATATCCGCGTGCGAGGGATCGTCGAACCATTCCTGGCTGCGCAGCCGGCGCGGGGTGGATGCTGACATGATGCTTGTCTCTCTGTCTGGGTGAGGGTTTCTTATGCGTGCTCTGCTTGTTTCTGTGCCCGCGCTGTCTCGCGGCCGGGGCCGCTGCCTTCATTCGAGGCGGCCCGCGTCAGCATCGTGCGCGGCACGAGCAGGATCAGCACGCAACTGACCAGCAGACACGCACCGAGTGCGTAAGTGCCGTTGTTGATGTCGCCGGTCAAATCTTTCGCTACGGCGGTGATCATCGAACCGGTAAAGCCGGACAGATTGCCGATCGCGTTGATCATCGCGATGCCGGCCGCCGCGGCGGCGCCCGACAGCAACTGTCCCGGGAACGTCCAGTAAATCGGCATCAGCGCAAGGATGCCGGCGGTGGCGATCGTCAGAAACGTGATCGCCCACACCACATGATGCGCCAAAGCCGCGCTCATGATCAGACCGATTCCGCCGATCAGCGCCGGAATCGCCGCATGCAGGCGCCGCTCGCCGGTTTTCTTCGAATGCGCGGCGTTCGCGAGTGTCGCAATGATGGCCACGCCGTATGGGATCGCGGTCAGCAGGCCGATATGCAACGGATCCTGCACGCCGGTCGCCTTGATGATCGACGGCAGCCAGAACGCGAGGCCGTAGAAGCCGGTATTGAACGTGAGCAAAATCGCGACCAGCAGCCAGACGCGCGGATCGCGCACCGCCGAGCCGAAGCGCGCTGTCTTGTGCGCGCTTTCGCGCTGCAGATTCGCCGCGAGCAGGCTCTTCTCCTGCGGCGTGAGCCAGCGCGCGCGGTCAATGCCGTCGTCGAGCGAGAAGTACACCACGAACGCGGTCAGCAGCGACGGCACGCCTTCGATCAGCAGCATCCATTGCCAGCCCTGATAGCCGAGCAGGCCGGCCGTATGGTCCATCAGCCAGCCCGACGCGATGCCGCCGAGCATCAGGCTGACCGGCATTGCGATCAGAAAGCCTGACATCACGCGACTTTGGCGCTGCGACGGAAACCAGAAGTTCAGGTACAGAATCACGCCGGGGAAGAAGCCGGCCTCGCAGAGCCCGAGCAGAAAGCGCAGGATGTAGAACATCGTCGCGGTTTCGACGTGCGCGACGCGCGCGAGCGGCGCGACGAACGCGAGCGCCATCGACACGAGCCCCCACGTGAACATGATTCGCGCGATCCAGAAGCGCGCACCGTAGCGATGCAGGAACACGTTGCTGGGCACTTCGAAGATGAAATAGCCCCAGAAGAACACGCTCGCGCCGATCGCGTACATCGTGTCGGACAGGCCGAGATCGTCGAGCATCTGCAGCTTCGCGAAGCCGACGTTCACGCGATCCAGATACGCAACCACATAGCACAACAACAGTACCGGCAGCAGCCGGCGCACGACCTTGCGATAGGTCCTTTCCTCGAACTCGTCGACGCGCGCGGCGGGCGCGACGATGGCGGGCGGTACAGCGGTCATTCGTTTCTCCATCAGCGTATTTTTGGTCGGAAATGCCGTTGCCTCGCGGCTCGTGCGATTTTGCACCGCCGGCTAAGTTACCGGTAACATTTCTAGCTGTGGATGTTACGCCCGGCTTACCAGCCGGACAACCGAGGGATATCCCTGATCTGTTTAATTAAGGGGAGTGCTAGTGCGCCATCTACGCGCTATCGCGTGCAATCACCGTGAAATCGATTTTCACGGCTTTCCTGCGCTGCACCTCACCCGCTTCGCGATCGGCGAGCGCCGCGAGCAGCGTTTCGCCAGCGCGTAGGCCGATGCCGTACGCGTCGACCGACACCGTCGTGATGCTCGGCTGACAGCACCACGACACCTCGAAGTTGCCGAACCCGGCGACCGCGATGTCGCCCGGCACCGACAGCCCGCGCCGGTGACACTCCATGATCGCGCCGAACGCCGACATGTCGCTCACGCACATCACGGCCTCGGTATCGGGCCACGTGTCGAGCAATGCGCCGATCGCCGGTGCGCCGTGGCTCATCGTGATCGGCGAATCGCCGAGCCGGATCACGCGCGGCTCGCCGAGACCGAGCGCCTTGATTTCGGCAACGTAGCCGCGCATCCGGTCGTGCCCGCGCCGGTCCCGCTCGCTGGCACCCGCGATGAAGCCGATCCGCCGATAACCGCGCTCGTGCAGATGCCGGACCATCGCGCGCGCCGCCGCCGAGTTCGAAAAGCCGACGACCGTATCGATTGGATCGCTGGGCAGATCCCACATTTCGACGACCGGAATGCCGGCGCGCTGCAACAGCATGCGCGTCGCCTCGGTGTGCCGGCCGCCCGTCAACGCGACGCAGCGCGGCTGGTGACGCAGCATCGAGCGCACCAGCAGTTCTTCCTGTTCCAGACGGTAGTCCGTGTCGCCGAGCAGCAGTTGCAGACCGTGCGGGCCCAGCGCGGCATTCAGTCCGCGCACGGTGTCGGAGAAGTTCGAGCTGGACAGCGACGGCACCAGCACCGCGACGAACGCCGAGCGTCCCGACGACAGCGCGCCCGCCGCCGCATCGGCGACGTAGCCGAGTTCGTCGATGACCTTCTGCACGCGTTCGCGAGTCGCCTGCGACACGTTGCGGCCGGCGAGCACGCGCGACACGGTCATCTTCGAGACGCCCGCGCGTTCGGCAACATCGGACATGCGGGGCGGGACTGGCGGCCTGGACGTCATGATAGGTATCGGGGCGAATGCGCGAAAGTCATGGAACGCACATGATAGCGGGCCGCTCCTTGCGGAGCGACCAGGCAACGTCAGGGTTGCGTTTTGCGGCCTGTCCTGTCGCTGTGCTTTTGTCGTCTAGCGCTCGAAGCCCACCGTGCAGCGCGCCTGAGCCTGCCCCGCCGCCGGCGCGCGAAACGAGAACAGCCCGCCCGCCTGCGGCTGATGCTGGCGCTCGACCGCCGTCAGTCCCTTCCATGCGGTCGACACATAGACGGTTTGCAGATCGTCGCCGCCGAACGCGAGCTTCGTCACGTTCGCGCACGGCAACGGCACCTGATCGACCAGCTCGCCCGCCGGCGAGTAACGCTCGATCCGCCAGCCGCCGAACAGCGCGATCCACACGAAGCCGTCGGCATCGACGGCCATGCCGTCGGGATGGCCGTCGCCGGAGATGGCGGCGAAGATGCGCTTGCCCGAGAGCGTGCCGTCCGCGGCGACGTCGAAGGCATAAACCACGCGCCGCATCGTGTCGTTGTGATACAGCGTGCGGCCGTCCGGGCTCATCGCCGGGCCGTTCGTGATCACGTAGTCGTCGTCCTGCGCGATTGCCGCGCCTTGCTCGTTCACCCGATACAGCGTGCCGCTCGGCGCCTCTTCCGCATCGTCCATCGAGCCGAACCACAGGCGTCCCCGTGCATCGACGAAACCGTCGTTGAGGCGGTTGCCCGGCAGATGCGGTTCGACCTCGGCGAGCTTGCTGAACTCGCCGCTTGCCGGATCGAAGCGATGCAAGCCGGATGGCAGCCCACATACGAACGCGCCGTCCGCGAGCGGCGCCAGAAAACCGGGCTGGTCGGGCGCCTGCCACGTTCGCTGCTCGCCGGTCGCGACGGACAGCCGATGAATCCGGCGCCCCTTGATATCGACGAAATACACCGCGTTTTCGGCGGCCTGCCATAGCGGCCCTTCGGCCAGCTCGGCGCCGACCGCCCATACGCACACTGGGACCGGCATGCTCATTCTCCGTACCACCCTGCGTCGACGAAGTAATCGCGGCCGGAGCAGCGTGATGCGTCGTCGGACGCGAGGAACAGCGCCATACGCGCGACGTGCTCGGGCTCGATGCGCAGTTTCAGACACTGACTCGCGACGACCTTCGCTTCGCTCTCAGCCGATTGCCACAGTTGCATCTGCCGCGGCGTCTTCACCGCCCCGGGGATGATGCAATTCACGCGGATGCCCGCGCTGCCGAGATCACGCGCGAGACCACGCGTGAGCCCTTCGATGCCGGCCTTGGCGGTCATATAGATCGCGAGGTTCGGCAGCGCGACATGCCACGACACCGAGCCCAGATTCAGGATCACGCCGCGCCCCGCGCGACGCATACCGTTCGCGGCGGCCTGCGCGCAGAAGAACTGGTGGCGCAGATTCACCGCGATACGGTCGTCCCAGTAGCTCGCGGTGAGCTCGCCGATTTCGTGCCGGTCGTCGTTGCCGGCGTTGTTGACGAGCACGTCGATCGGGCCCGCCGCATCGACGATTTCGGCGAACGTGTGTTCGATCGCGTCGACATTTTTCAGGTCGCAGCGGCGGAACAGCGGCGGATGCTTCGCGTGGCGAAGCGTTTCCTGCAGCGCGAGCGAATCGTGCTCGGCGACGTCGAGGAAGAACACGCGCGCGCCTTGCTGCGCGAAGGCCTCGACGATCGCGGCGCCGATCCCGCCGCCGCCGCCGGTCACGACGATGGTTTTGTCCGACAAACTTGGATAGGTTGCGTACGACATCAGATTTTCCACTTGTTACGAGTAGGACCACACACAGGACGGCGCTCGCCGCCCTGACCCGCCGCTTAGGCCACGATCTCGACCTCGCTCAGCATGCGCCAGTTGCGTTCGAGCGTTCTCGTCGCGGAACCCGCGACGGCGACCGTGCCGCTCAGATGAATGTCGCGGCTCGAGCTGCCGACCAGCAGATCGAAGTCACCGGGCTCGACGATACGCTCGCCGCACGCGTCGGTGAGGTTCAGCATGTCGACCGGCAGTTTCACGCGCACACGCGCCGACGCACCGGCCGCGAGCGGCACGCGCGCAAACGCCTTCAGCTCGCGGACCGGCCGCGCGACCGACGCGTGCCGGTCGCGCACGTAGATCTGCACGATCTCGGTGCCGTCGCGCGCGCCGATGTTGTCGACCGTGAAGCTCAACTCGATCGTACCCCTTTCGATCGGCACTTCGCTGTGCGCGAGCGCGAGATCGCCGTAACGGAACTGCGTATAGCCGAGACCGAAACCGAACGGATAGCGGCAGCCGAAATGGTATGCAATCGGCGTTCCCGCGCTCTTCAGACGATGGTTATACACGTACGGCACGGCGCCCGCGCTCTTCGGCACCGACAGCGGCAGACGGCCGCTGAAATTGGCGCGGCCCACCAGCAGATCGGCCAGCGCCTCGGCGCCACGCTCGCCCGGCGCGAACGCCATGATCTGCGCGGCGATGCGCTCTTCGAGGCCGCCGAGATTGTACGGACGGCCGCCCGTCATCACGACGACCGTCGGCGTGCCGCTATCGACCACCGCCTGCAGCAACGCCTGCTGCACACCCGGCAGGTCGAGGCTGTCGGTATCGGACCCTTCGCCGACCGTGCCGGACTGGAACAGGCCCGCCAGATCGCCGACGAACGCCAGCGCGACGCCCGCTTGCCGCGCGGCCTCGACCGCGGCCGCGATGCCGTCGGTGTCCTTGCTGATCAGCTCGTCGCAATGCGCGTCGCCGGTCAGATCGAGCGACACGTCGCCCGGGAACACCGGCGCGCCCGCGCGGCGCTCCTTGATGAGGTCGCAACCCTGCGCGTGAATGACGCGCTCGTCGCCGAGCAACGCGCGCAGCGAACGCAGCGGCGTCGCGATCGAAGCAGTGGACTGCTCGCCGCTGTTGATCAGGTGCACCGGGAAGCTGTAGCCGGCGAGCAGCGCGAGCGGATCGTCGGCGGTCGGGCCGATCACCGCGATCTTGTCCGGGCCGCGCGCATCGAGCGGCAGCACGTCGCCTTGATTGCGCAGCAGCACCGCCGATTCGAGCGCGACCTGATACGCGGTATCGCCCGCGGTCGCGCTTTTCACGTCGACGCGTTCGGGATCGACGTACGGATTCTCGAACAGGCCGAGCTGGAATTTCACGCGCAGCACGCGCGAGACGGCGGTGTCGATCGTCGCTTCGCTGATCTCGTTGCGCTCGAGCGCTTCCTTCAGATGCACCGCGCACTCGTGACCCGGCAGCTCGACGTCGAGCCCGGAGTTGAACGCGAGGGCTGCGGCCGACGCGCTGTCGCGCGCCACCGCATGATGGCTGAACAGCAGGTCGACGCCCGCGTAATCGGCGACGACGAGACCGTCGAAGCCCCATTTCTCTCGCAGCGTGTCGTGCAGCAGCGCACGATCGCCATGACAGGGTACGCCGTCGACGTCGTGATAGGCGGGCATCACCGAGCCCGCGTTCGCGAGCTTCACGGCCATTTCGAAAGGCAGCATGAACACGTCGTTGAGCTCACGCGGACCGACATGCACCGGCGCATGATTGCGGCCGCCTTCGCTCGCCGAATGACCGACGAAATGCTTGAGCGTCGCGAGCAGATCGCGCTGTTCGCCCTGCAGGCCCTTCACGTAATGACACGCGAGCACGCCAACCAGATACGGGTCTTCGCCGAGCGTCTCCTCGGTGCGGCCCCAACGCGGGTCGCGCGACACGTCGAGCACCGGCGCGAGCCCCTGATGACAGCCGATCGAGCGTGCCTGCTCGCCGATGATCGTGCCCACTTCGCCGACCAGTTGCGGATTCCACGTCGCCGCATAGTTCAACGGCGACGGGAACAGCGTCGCGTCCTTGATCATGAGCCCGACGAGGCATTCCTCGTGTGACATCACCGGAATGCCGAGGCGCGTGTCTTCGACCATCTTGCGCTGCAGCTCGTTGAGCGCGCGTACGCCTTCTTTCGGATCGACCGTATGCGTGCCGAGCGGGCGCGTGATCTGGCCGAGGCCATGCTGCAGGATCTCGTCGACCGTGATCTGGTTGGCGCTCTGCGCGAAATCGATGCTACGCGCCTTGTGATTGCCATCGGCCGACAGCTTCAGCCACGCGGCGTGAAGCTGCGCAATCTTTTCGTCGAGTGTCATGCGCGCGAGCAGATCGGCCACGCGCTCTTCCACGGCTGCCGCTGGATTGCGGTAGAGCGGGACCTCACTTTGGCGAAGCAACATCGAAAACTCCTTTTTTTTATCGTGGTGTACGAAGCGCATGAAGCGCCGACAAATCCGTTGTTTCTGACAAGCGTGCGGCATGGCGTCGCTTCAGCCCGGATGCCATCCCTTCTATTTCAGATACCTTTCCAGACTTCGCAGTCCTGCTAATCGATCGAACGCAGCCGCGACTCGAATTCGCCGTGTTTGATCGACTACGGGTCGTTCGTCGCGTCTAGCGACGCGATGCAATGGGACCGCGCTTGCTCGCGTCGTGCAAGCAGCGCGATCGCAAGCGGATCAGTGCAGACGCGGCAGCGCGAAATCCTTGTCGTCGAACACGTGGCACGCGTGCGGTGCGAACGCCAGTTCGACGCGTTCGTCGTGCGTCACGCCTCCGTCGCCGGGCAGCTTGGCGATCATCGCGTTGCCGTCGCGCACGCCACCGTCCACATGCACGTAGCTGTGCTCGCCCATCCGTTCGACCAGGCGCACGGCGCAGCGGATTGTCTGGACGCCGGCCTGCGCCGACGGCAGGGCAAGATGCTCCGGCCGGATGCCGAGCGTGACCTGCGAACCGACGCGCTGCCTGCGGCCGTCGACCTCGGCGCGCACGCGCTCGCCCGTGGTCAGCTCGACCTGAATGCCCTTGTCGTCGACCGCGAGCACCGTGGCCGGCATGAAGTTCATCTTCGGCGAACCGATGAAGCCGGCGACGAAGCGGCTCTTCGGCCGGTGGTACAGATCGAGCGGCGCGCCGATCTGCGCGATGCTGCCGTGCTTTTCCATGTCCGCGCCGGCGTGCAGCAGCACGATCTTGTCGGCGAGCGCCATCGCTTCGATCTGGTCGTGAGTGACGTACACCGCGCTCGCGCGGTTGAACTCGCGATGCAAACGGGCGATTTCGGTACGCGTCTGCACGCGCAGCGAGGCGTCGAGATTCGACAGCGGCTCGTCGAACAGGAACACGCCCGGCTCGCGCACGATTGCGCGCCCGATCGCCACGCGCTGGCGCTGGCCGCCGGACAGCGCAGCGGGGCGGCGTTCGAGGTAGCTGTCGAGTTGCAGCGCGGCAGCGGCGCTGCGCACCTTCTTGTCGATGATGGCCTTATCGACCTTCGCCTGACGCAGGCCGAATGCCATGTTCTCGTACACGCTCATATGCGGATAGAGCGCGTAGTTCTGGAACACCATCGCGACCTGGCGCTTCGCGGGTTCGACGTTGTTCATCAGTTGACCGTCGATGCGCAGTTCGCCGTCGGTGATCGATTCGAGACCGGCGATCATGCGCAGCAGCGTGGACTTGCCGCAGCCCGACGGCCCGAGGAACACGCAGAATTCGTCCCTGCCGACTTCGAGGTTGGCGTCGCGGATCACCGAGTTACCGCTCGTATAGGACTTCTGTACGTTAGTGAGAGAGATGCTTGCCATATCGTTTATGCGAAGTTCGGTGTGCGGGCCACTTTGGCCCACACGATTCGAGGTGAGGTGCGATGCGGATCAGCCCTTGAGCGAGCCGGCCATCATCCCCTTGATCACGCGCTCCTGACCGAACGCGTAGGCAACAATCAGCGGCAGCGACGTGAGCACGAGGACGGCCAGCATCGAGGGTATGTTCGACGCGTATTGCCCCATGAAGTCCCAAATCGCGAGCGGCAGCGTACGGTGCTCGGCCGTCGACGTGAGCATGTACGCGAAGATGAACTCGTTCCACAGACCAATGCCGTTGAAGATCGTCACGGTGGCGAGCCCCGGTGCCGAAAGCGGGAAGAAAATACGCCAGAAGATGCGGAACGGACTGCAGCCGTCGAGCTGCGCCGCTTCTTCGAGCTCGCGCGGAATCTGGCGCATGAACTCGGTCAGGATGAAGATCGACACCGGCAGACTGAGGGCCACATAAGGGCCGAGCAGCGCGAACGCGGTGTCGTAAAGGCCGAGGTTGCGCGTGAGCAGATAGATCGGCACGAGCGTCGCATGCAGCGGCACGATCATGCCGGCGACCACCAGACCGAACAGCGTCTTGTTCAGCGAGAAGCGCAAGCGCGCAAACACGTAGGCCGCCATCGCACTGATGATGACGATCAGCAGCACCGACACGCCCACCGTGAACACGCTGTTACGGAAATAAGTGAAAAACGGCCCCTGCAGCACAGCCGCGTAGTTACCCAAATACAGGTGGCTCGGCGGCGCCCACACCGACGTCGCGAAGGTCTCTTCCTGGCTCTTGAAGCTCGATGCGACCATGAAGAGAAACGGAATCGTCGTGACGGCCAGCCAGATCAGTGCCAGCAGAGGAACCCCCACGCGGGGGAAGCGTAGTTTCTTGTTCATGGTTCAGACCTCGGTTGCATAACGGCGGGTGAAGTACATCGACACCGCCGCCACCGTGATGACGATAAGGAACATCGCCGAGCCGATGGTGCTGCCGTAGCCGAGTTGGAACGAACTGAACACCGTGCGATACATGTAGGTGGCCATCACCTCGGACGAGCCTTCGGGCCCACCGCCGGTCATGACGAAGACGAGATCGAAGTAACGCAGCGAACCGAGCACGGACAACAGCACAGCGGTGCGCACCGTGCCTTGCAGGTGCGGCAGCTTGATGCGCCAGAAAATGGTCCACTCGGATGCGCCGTCGAGGAGCGCAGCCTCGTTGACCTCGGCCGGCATCGACGAGAGGCCGGCGAGGAACAGAATCATGTAGAAAGGCGCGTTCTGCCAGATGATCACGGCGATGGTCGCAGCCAGCGAAAAATGCGGATCGCCCAGCCAGTCCTTCGCGAGGCCATCGAGCCCGAATGCCTGCAGCGCGACGTTGATCGGACCGAAATTCGGATCGTAGATTTGCTTGAACAGCACACCGATCGCCACGCTCGACATCAGCAGCGGCAGGAAATAGAGAACCTTGAGCAAGCGCGAGCCACGACCGGCCTTCTCCAGCAGCACGGCGAGCGCGAGCGCGATCGGAAGCTGGACGACGATCGACGCGACAGCAAGAATCACGTTGTTCTTCAGCGATTGCCAGAACACCATGTCGTGCGCGAGCCGCGCCCAGTTCGCGAGCCCGATATAACGGGCAGTGTTGCCGAGGCCGTTCCAGTCGAGCAGCGACAGCCGCAGGCTGGAGACGAGCGGATAAAGCAGGAACACGGCCAGCAGCAGCAGCGACGGCGCAAGAAACACAACCGTGACGAGCGTTTGCGATGAAAATCTCAGCCGGCGTTCGGGTGTAGCGGAAAGGGCGATATTCACGGGCTTGTATGCCGACCGGCACCTCGCGGTGCCGGTCGGACTTTTCTTTAGGACTGGAGATCAGCCGCCCTTCTTCGAAGCGGCTTCCATTTGCTGCGCAGCAGCCTCAGGCGTCAGCGACAGACCGAACAGTGCCTGCGTCGTGTCCTTGTGCAATTCACCGAGGGCAGGCGGCAGTGCCTGGTCGTACCAGAGCTGCACGCTCGGAGCGGCGGCAAGCATTTGCTGCAGACGCTGCGTGAACGGATCGTCGATCTTGACGTGATTGACCGGCGGGAGCTTGTGGTCATCCGACGCGCGAGCCTGCATCGCCTGCTCGTCGGTCAGTGCCTGGATCAGCTTGAACGCTGCGTCCGGCGTCTTGCACTCGGTCGAGATGCTGAGGAAGCCGTCGCCGACCGTGCCGATCAGGTCGCGCGGATCACCCTTGCCACCCGCCACGCTCGGGAACGCGAAGAAGTCGAGGTCCTTCGAGAACGTCGGATTTTCGTTCGCGATCGTCGAAGCTTCCCAGGCGCCCATCAGCTCCATGGCAGCCTTGCCCGTGTACAGCAGGCGACGCGAGGCGCCCGAGTCGTAATCGAGACCGTTGATGCCCGGTGCGAACGCGCCAGCCTTCACGAGTTCCTGAATGCGCTTGCCGGCTTCGACGAACGCCGGATCTTCGAAGCCCTTGCCCTTGCCTTCGATCGCGTCCTTCACGACTTGCGGACCGCCGATACGGTCGACGAGGTACATGTAGTACATCGAACCGGTCCACTTGTTCTTGTTCGCGAGCGAGAACGCTGCGACGTTGTGCGACTTCAGCACTTCAACGACGTGCATCAGTTCATCCCACGTCTTCGGCGGCGTGATGCCGTACTTCTTGAAGACTTCCTTGTTGTAGAAGATCACCGCGGCCGCCGCGTTTTCGGCGGCAACACCGTAGGTCTTGCCGTCAAACGTCGTGACATTCCACGACGCTTGCATGAAGCGGCTGCGGTACGCCGGATCCTTCTCCAGGTACGGCGTGAGGTCGGCGATCTGGCCGGATTTCACGTACTCGTGCAACCCGCCGCCGCCCCAGTTCTCGAACACGCACGGCGGCTGGTTCGCGCCGAAAGCGACCTTCAGCTTGGTCTTGTACGCCTCGTTCAGGATGTGCGAATTCTCGACCTTGTAGCCCGGAACCGCCTTTTCGAATCGATCCGACGCGTCGCGAATGATCTTGCTCGACGACGCATTGGTCTGCTGGTCCCATACCGTGATCGTCTTGGAGTCCGCCGCTACGGCGTTCGAAACAACTGCAGACAACGAAAACAGCAGCGCCGTCGCGCCGATGATGGACCGCGCTTTAAACAAAGCCGGGTACGCCATGGGTGTGTCCCCTCTTCTGGATTTATAAGAAATCACCGAAACATTAACGTTAGCCTTAACGTTAGTGAATGTTAGGTCGATGCGTGAAGTAAGGCTATGCGGGATTTTACCTGGTCCCGGCGGACTGCGACGCAACTGCCGCATAAGATTGACCGATTGTGGGAAAGCTGAAATATAAAGGGTTCTGCTAGAATAACGACTACATAAACGTTATCGCTAACGCGATTAGCGAGTCGACCCATCCAATGACCTCTCGCACACCTTCGACCCGCATGGCAAGACAGACCCCAACGCTTGAGCACGTTGCCAAGCTTGCCGGGGTATCCCAGATGACCGCGTCGCGCGCTCTCAACGGCCGTCCCGGCGTGTCGCGCGAAACCCGCGACGAAGTCCTGAGAATCGCGTCGGACATCGGTTACGTCGTCAACCGCACCGCGCAGAAACTGTCGGGCGGCCGCAACGGCATCATCGGCATCATCACGCCGACACTCGACACGCAATTCTCCAGCGAACTGATTCTCGGCGCGGGCCGCGCGGCGCGTGGCGCGGGCTGCGAGATGCTGGTCTACACGGTGTTCGACGAAGATCGTCATACGCATCACGACCTGCTCGGGCTCATCCAGCAATTCTCCGACGGTATCCTCGCCATTCTTCCGCGCGAGTCGCTGTGCCTCGAGGCGCTCGCCACCGCGAAGGTACCGGTCGTCGTGGTCGATCAGCGCGGCACGCTGACGGGCTTCCCGTCGGTGTCGGTCGACAACTACGGCGGCGCCTGTCTCGCGGTCGAGCACCTCGCCGAGCTCGGTCACAAGCGCATTGCGTTTCTGGCCGGCGACGAAACGATCGAAGGCGTGCGCGACCGGCAACGCGGCTATCACGACACGCTGGCTCGCCTCGGCCTGCCGCGCGAAGACGCGCTGGTCGCCGCGGGCGACCTGTCGCAAATGATGGCGTTCGACGTCACGTTCGACCTGCTGAATCTCGCCGAGCCGCCCACCGCGATCTTCACGGCCAACGACCAGAGCGCGTTCGGCGTGATCGCCGCAATTCGCGAAGCGGGTCTGCGCGTGCCGGACGACATCTCGGTGATCGGCTTCGACGACATCCCGATGTCCGAGCAGTTTCACCCGGCGCTCACCACGATCCGCCAACCGTTCCAGCAAATGGCGCGCTCGGCGGTCAACACGCTGCTCGCGCAGATCGCCGGGATCGACGCCGCTTCGCAGCGCATCACGCTGCCGGCGGAACTGGTGGTGCGCGATTCCACCGGCCCAGTCCGCACCAGGCAGCGCCGCGGCCGTCACCAGATCGTTTCGACGTAAGTCGACGCGCGCACCTTCGCATCCGAAGTCACGAGCGCGCCGCCATGCGTGCGCGCGGTCGCGACGATCAGGCGTTGATGCAAGGCGAGCGTGGGCGGCAGCGTGGCCGCGCGAAACGCGATCTCGGTGTCGACCGGAATCATCCGCACGCCGTCGAGCGACAGAAACGTCGACATCCAGCTGCGCGCGTCCATCGACAGTCCGAGACTGCCGACCTTCACGAACTCCGCGATTTCGAACGCGCTGATTGCCGAAATCAGGATCTCGCCGCCGGCGAGCTCCTGATCGATCGCATCGTGCGCGGCCTGGCTCAGCGCTTTTTGCCTGCCGAGCCAGCACACGAGCGCAAGCGTGTCGAGCGTGATCATTACTCGTCCTGCTCGGCAGTGACAGGCTGCAACGCGTGCTTCAGGTTGAAATGCGTAATCGACGCGCGCAGCAGCTCGAGCGGGTTTTCCTGCTTGCTGCGATACGGCCGGATTTCGATGGTGGGTTGCCCGCGGTCGGTGACGACCACGGTTTCGCCCAATGCCTCGACCTGACGGAACAGCTCGCAGGCCCGGGACTTGAAAATGGCTTTAGATACTCGCTTTTCCATGACGCTCTCCACCCAGCAAAAATCCAACGGTATTTTTTTTATCGGGCCGGTGCGCCCGCAGGCGAACACCCGCGGTGCGTGCCCGACATTCTTTATCAACCTTGTTCTCAGTCGTTGCTTCCCAGCCTACTGCCAGGAGCTCCCTCGAGCTCCAATCCAACTTGCGGCGACAACTACCGTAACCGCGACACAGCCTGCAACGGTCGCGCCAATTCCTGTGCGCAACCGATGCACGTTCATCTAATCAATTGGTTTTACACAGACCGCTCTGGCCATACCGGGTCGTGCCGGATAGCGGCGCGGCGCGTCTTGGCTTGCAATGTTTTGCCCCGTGTTATAGATCTTCGAATAGATGCAAACTTGCTTAACGTTACCCTTAACGTTAGCGGATGTTAATGGCGCATGTTCGCGGCCGCCATGCGGAGTTTACCTAAGCTCCGAACCACTATCCGACCCCTCGACTGGATCCTCTAGATCAAGCCCGGCAAGGAGAAAGCTCGATGCAAGGCGTCGAAAGTATTGAGTAATATTTAATGCGAACTGGCTAACGTCATCGCTGCTCGCGTCACTTTTCGTCGTTCGATGCAGGGGGCCCCGATGAAGGCTCCGCATCGAAATGCACGATCCACGCATGCAACGATTCGCGCGGCTTCTTCAGCCTGCCGCGCTGCTGCGGCTCTCGTTCGGTAGCCGGTTGCCCGCGGTTCGCGGCAGCAGCGGTTTCACCAGACGTCCGGTCAGACCGGTGCCCGGACGGATTGCTAGCCGCGGCCTCGCCATCGTCGTTCGCTACATTTTTCTCCATCGCACTATCCGCCATCGGTGTACCGTTGCTCACTCGCCGACATCGGCCTGTCAAACCACCGCGCCGACGTCCTCGCCGACTTCGGGTCGCGCGAGGCTCACCGCGGCGCCGTTCGCATCGAACAGCGTGACCGACGACGACGCCACCTTGATCCCGACACGCGCGCCGACCGCGTGCTGCGCGTCCTTCTTGTCGAGCTTCAGCGCGATCGCGCGCGCCATGCCATCGAGTCGAGCATGCAGGATCGAGACGTCGCCGAGATGCTCGACCAGTTCGACGCGCGCGGCGAGACCTTCGTCGAGCGAGCCGATGCCCAGATGCTCGGCGCGCACCCCGAGCGTCAATTCGCCACTGACCGGCTGCGCCAGCCGGCCGGGCAGCACGATGCGCTGGCTCGCGCCGGCGAGCGCCAGGACGGTTTGCGCATCGCTTCGCGACACCAGCGTCGCGGCCAGCATGTTCATCTGCGGCGAGCCGATGAAGCCGCCGACGAAGCGGTTCGACGGCCGCTCATACAGGTCGAGCGGCGCGCCGGTCTGCTCGATGCGGCCTTTGTTGAACACGACGATCTGCTGGCCCAGCGTCATCGCCTCGACCTGATCGTGCGTGACGTAGATCATCGTCGTGCCGAGTTCGCGATGCAGCTTCGCGAGCTCGATACGCATCTGCACGCGCAGCGCCGCATCGAGATTCGACAGCGGTTCGTCGAACAGGAACACGCGCGGCTTGCGCACGATCGCCCGCCCGATCGCGACGCGCTGGCGCTGGCCGCCCGACAGCGCCTTCGGTTTGCGCTCCAGCAGATGTGTGATCTGCAGGATCTCGGCGGCACGGCCCACCGCCTCGCGCACTTCCTTTTTCGACTTGCCCGACAGCTTCAGCGAAAAGCCCATGTTTTCCGCGACCGTCATGTGCGGGTAGAGCGCGTAGCTCTGGAACACCATCGAGATGCCGCGGTCCGTGGGCTGCAGATCGTTGACGCGTACGCCGTCGATCAGAATGTCGCCGCCCGTCACCGACTCGAGCCCCGCGATCATGCGCAGCATCGTCGACTTGCCGCAGCCCGACGGTCCCACGAACACCGTGAACTGGCCGTCCGGGATGTGCAGGTCGATGCCCTGGATCACCTGCGGTCCTTCGCCATACGTCTTCGTGACGTTGCGCAATACGAGTTCGCCCATTTGATGTCTCCTCCTCAATCCTTGTACTTGCAGACCCCGCGTGACGCTATCCCACTGCCGCACTACTGTCGCGCCACGCGAGGTTCGATGCGCCCCGCCGCCGGGCGTGCGCCTCAGCGCACGGCCGCGACGCCGGCGTGTTGCGCGATCACGTCGCGATACCACAACGCGCTGTCCTTCAGCGTGCGCTCCTGGCTCGCGTAGTCGACGTAGACCATGCCGAAGCGCTTGTCGTAGCCCGACGCCCATTCGAAGTTGTCCATCAGGCTCCAGGCGAAATAGCCCGCCACGTCGACGCCCTGTTTCACCGCGTCCGATAAGGCGGCGAGATGCAGGTCGTAGAAGCGCACGCGCTCGGCGTCGTGCACGCGGCCGTTATCGAGCACGTCTTTCGCCGCGCAGCCGTTCTCGGTGATGTAGATCGGCGGCAGCTTGTAGTCGGCGTTGATGCGCGTCAGCAATTCGGTGAGACCTTGCGGATAGACTTCCCAATCCATGTCAGTGAAGCCGAGCGCGCCCGGCGGACGCTTCTCGCCCGATGCGCTCGCGAAGATCCGCGTGTAGTAGTTGACGCCGAGGAAGTCCATCGGCGTGCCGATCACGTCGAAATCGCCGCTCCGGATCACGTCTTGCGGACCGTTCGCGCCATACCATTGCAGCGCCTCGGCCGGATACTCGCCCTTGAACAGCGGGTCCATGTACCAGCGCACGAACTTCGCGTATTCGAGCGACGCGGCGGCCTGATCTTCGGGCGCATCCGTCGCGCCATGCGCCGGCGACTGGTTCAGCACGATGCCGAGCGGCGCCTTCACGCCATCGGCGCGCAGTGCCTGCAACGCGAGACCGTGCGACAGCAGCAGATGGTGCGCGACATGCGCGGCCTTCTTCAGATCGGCGTTGCCCGGCGCGAAATAGCCGGTTGCGTTGCCGAGCCACGCGGTGCACCACGGTTCGTTGTGCGTCGCGATCGATGCAATGCGATCGCCGAGCACGCTGCCGATCTTGCGCGCGTAGTCCGCGAAGCGATAAGCGGTGTCGCGGCTTTCCCAGCCGTTTTGCGTATGCTGCAGCGACAACGGCAGGTCCCAGTGGTACAGCGTTGCGAACGGCTGGATGTCGCGCTCGAGCAAACCGTCGACGAGGCGCTCGTAAAACGCGAGGCCCTTGTCGTTGAATGCGCCGCGGCCAGTCGGCTGCACGCGCGGCCAGGCGATCGAAAAGCGATAAGCCTTGACCCCGAGTTCGGCCATCAGGTCGAGGTCTTCCTCGACCAGGTGATAGTGATCGCATGCGACATCGCCGTTCTCGCCGTTCACGACCTTGCCCGGCACGTTGCAGAACGCGTCCCAGATCGACGGGCCGCGGCCGTCCTCATGCGCTGCGCCTTCGATCTGGTAGGAACTCGTGGCGACGCCCCAGACGAAGTCTTCGTTGAATCGATACGTCGACATAGATGATGTTGTCCTGAATGTCACGCCCGCGAGGGCGTGAAAAATGAAAGAGAGAATCTCAAGCCTTGACCGCGCCGGTCGTCAGACCGTCGATCAGACGCCGCGAGGTGAATGCGAACAGCACCAGCAACGGCAGCACCGCGACCGCGGAGCCCGCCATCACCGCGCCCCAATCCGAATTGGTCGGACTTTGCAGAATGCGCAGAGCGAGCGGCAGCGTGTACATCGACGGCGAACGCAGCACGACGAGCGCCGACAGAAAGTTGTTCCACGCCTGAATGAAGCTGATCAGTCCAAGCGTACCCAGCGCCGGTCCCAGCAGCGGCATCACGATGCTCCAGTAGATGCGGAATTCACTGCAGCCGTCGATGCGCGCCGCCTCGATCAGCTCGGACGGAATCGCCGCCGCGACGTACTGGCGCATCAGGAACACGCCGAGCGCGGCGGCCGCGCCAGGTACGTACAGCGCGCGCGGCTGATCGATCCAGCCGAGCAGGTTCATCGTCATAAAGGTCGGAATCATGCCGAGGAACGGCGGCACCAGCATCGCGGTCAGCGCGATCGCGAACAGCGTCTTCTTGAAGCGGAATTCGTACATCGCGAACGCGTAGCCGGCCATCGACGTGACGAGCAGCGTCAGCACGGTTTGCATCGTGGCCGTATAGAAGCTCCAGCCGAGATTGCGCCAGAACGGAATGTGCCGCATCAGCGAGGCCATGTTGTCGAGAAACGCGCTGCCGAACCACAGAGGGGGCGGCATCGAGAAAATCTCGGAACTCGTGTGCGTCGCGAACACGAACATGAAGTAGAACGGCGAGAACATCAGCAGCGCACCGGCCACCACGATCGCGTAGCCGATATAACGGCCCTTGTTGCTCGACGATTTCATCGCTGTGTCTCCTCCTTCATGCCGCTGCGGTGAAAGATCCGCGTGTTCAACCACATCAACGCGCCGATCGAAATGAACAGCAGCCATGCGATCGAACTCGCGGTGCCGAAATCGCCGTCGTGGAATGCGGTGCGATACATATAGACGGCCGTCGTCAGACCGGACTGGCTGGTACCCATGCCTTCGTTCGGCAGCAGGATGAACGGCTCTTCGAACAGTTGCAGCCCACCGATGATCGACAGCGTGACCGCGAAGAAAATCATCGGCTTGATCAGCGGAATCGTGATGCGGGTGAACTGTTGCCAGCCGTTCGCGCCGTCGATGCGCGCGGCCTCGTAAAGGTCCTTCGGAATGGTTTGCAGCGCCGACAGATACAGCACCGTGTTCCAGCCGACATAGCGCCAGAAGATCACCACCGACACCGCCGGCTTGACGTTCTTCGGGTTATAGAGCCACTCGATCGGATGCGCAGGGACGATCCAGTGCAGGCCGGGCAGCTTGCCGAGCTCGGCGATCGCGAGGTTGATCATGCCGAAGTCGGTCGAATACAGCGACGAGAAGATCAGCGCGATCGCGACGCTCGACGTGATGAACGGCAGGAAGTACAGGCCGACCACCAGGTTGCGCCAGCGGCGAAACGCGGTTTGCAGAAAGAATGCGAGCGGCAGCGCCACCAGATGTTGCGGCACGCCGGACATGATCGCCATCGACGCGGTGTTGTACAGCGACTTCCAGTACCACGGGTCGGTCAGCGTGAACGTGAAGTTCGACAGACCCACCCACCTCATGCTCGCGAGCCCCGCCGTCGCGTCCCAGCTCTGGAACGACAGGTACAGGGAAAACAGCAGCGGGAACGCCATGAATAGCGCGAACAGCAGGAAAAATGGCCCGAGAAACAGGTAGGGTGCGACTTTCACCGGATCGAGCCGCGAAGTTCTGCGCGGCGCGGCGAACGGCGCGGGCGAGCTCAGCACATCGCTCGCGCGCGCATCGCGGGCGACCTCTGGGGTCGTGGGCAGCGGGGTGTTCATCAATAGTTCCGTCCAGTCGGGCGTAGCCGGGATCGATGACCGGCCACGCTGTTTGCAGCAGACTTGCAGCGCACTGCGACACACTTCGGTCGCGGCACGCAGCGTGCCGCGACTTTGCATCGATACCGCTTAACGGCGGACCCGATGCGCGATCTGGTCCTGCGCTTCCTGGAGCGCCGTATGCACGTCTGCGCCGTCGTCGACGACCTTGTCGAGCGCCGAGTGCACTGCTTCCTCGGCGACCTGGTCGTACTTGCTACGCTGGATCGCCGGGATGTGGGAGGCTGCGTCACGCCAGATCAGACGCGCTTTCTCGTTGCCGAGGAATGCGACCGGCTCCGCGAAAAACGTGTCGTTCTGCGCGGCGAGCAGCGCGGGGAATGCGTCGATCGAACGGAACGATGCGAGCTGCGTGTCCTGGCGCGTCGTCAGGAACTTGATGAATTCCCACGACATCGGCTTTTGCGTCGCCTTCGCCGGGATCGAGTAGAACGTGCCGCCGAACGATGCGTACGCGTTGTTCGGCAGATTGGCCGCGCGCCACAGACCCTTCGTGTCCGGGGCGATCCACGACGACAGGTGGCCACCGAGCCACGCGCCCATCATCTGCGTCGAGACGGTCCCGCGCTTGAAGCTTTCGGCCCACTCGTTCGACCAGGGCGTGATCTTCGCGTCGAGACCGAGCTCGCGCGCTTTCTTCGCGAGCTCGAACGCCTTCACGAAACGCGGCGACGTGACGACCGGATTGCCGGCCTTGTCGAAGTACACGCCATCGCCTTCCTTCAGGTCGGCGCGAATGTAGATGTCCTCGATATCGCGCGACGATGCCAACAGGTACGCGCCCGTCGCCTTCTTGATCTTCACGCCGGCTGCCAGATACGAGTCCCACGACTTCGTCAGGTCGGCTTCGGTCACGCCCGCCTTGTCGAGAATGTCCCTGCGATAGAACAGCGTGCCCGGACCAATATCGGCCGGCATGCCGACGATCGAGCCGTCCTGCGTGGTCGCCTGCGCGAACGTGTAGTTGATGAACTGGCTTTTGTACTGGCCCGCGTTATACGGCGCCTTCGACAGATCTTCGAGACCGCCGCCCGAGGCGAAGCGGCCGATAAAGCCGACCTCCACCGCCATCACGTCGGGCAGATCGGAGTTCGTCGCGAGTGCGGTGGTCATTGCGTTGTGGTGATCGGCGATCGCGAGCGACGACACCTTGATGTCGACGTCCGGATGCAGCTTCTTCCACGCCGGAAGCGCGTCCTTGATTTCCTGATCCAGCTTCGGAAAGACCGCGACCGTCAACGTGGTGTTGGCGTGCGCGCCGACTGCGGCCAGGCTGAGCAGAACGGCGGCGGCAGAGCCTGAAAAGCGGAATTTCATTACTCGTCTCCTGAAGAACCCTGTTTGAATTGCATTCGATGAATACCCGGTTGCTGCGACCTACTTCCCCTGTTGTTTTTGTTGCTGCTTTGCTCGGTGCTGCTTTGCCTGGCGCTGAATGCGCTGCTGAATTTCTGCTTGACTGCCGATACCTGAAAGCGCTTTCACGTTGAGGCGAAAAAACAGCCACTACGTAGGCGTATCCCCCCGTTTTACCGGCGGCGTGATTCGCCGCGTGGTTTCACGCGTCACGAGCGTGAGCGGTATCGGGCTTAGCGCGATCGACTGCTTGCGGATCATCTGCACGATGCCCTGTGCGGCGAGGCGGCCGATTTCGTAAGTCGGCTGGCGGACCGTCGTCAAAGGCGGCGTCATGTACGACGATGTCGGCAAATCGTCGAAGCCGACCAGCGACACGTCGTCCGGCACCCGCACGCCGCGGCGGAACATCGCGAGGCGCGCGCCGTACGCGGTTTGATCGTTTGCGCAGAACACCGCGCTGAACGATGGATGGCGCGCCATCAGGCGCTCCATCGCGGCGACGCCGCCCGTTTCGAGGTAATCGCCCTGCTCGACGAGATCGGCATCGAAGCCGATGCCCGCTTCCTCGAGCGCGGTCCGGTAGCCGACGAGGCGCTCGATCGCATCCTCGTGACTCGCCGGCCCGGCGATGAAGGCGATCTCGCGATGGCCTTGCTCGATCAGATGATGGGTTGCGTCGCGTGCGCCCTGCATGTTGTCGATCGGCAGGCCAGCGAGCGTCGCGCTGTTTTGTACCGAGCGGCCGAGTACGAGCATTGGCGCGTGCCGCGAGTAGTCGGTCAACGTCGACTCATCGAGTTGCGCGTGCAGCAAGATGATTCCATCGACGCGCCGCGCGATGAACTGCTCGAGGCGCGCCTTTTCGTCGTCGATGTTCCAGCGGCTGCTCACGAAGATCGGCGTAAAGCCCGGCTCGTACAACGACTCCTCGATGCCGCGCAGCCACTCGGCGTAAAACGGGCTCGACACCGCCTGCGTCAATACGCCGATCGTTTCGGTCCGCCCGCTCGCGAGACTGCGCGCGAGCACGTTCGGCCGATAGTTGAAACGCGCGATCGCCGCTTCCACCGCCTGCTGCTTGGCGGGAAGCACGCGCGCAGAACCGTTCAGGATCCGCGATACGGTGCTCGGAGAAACACCGGCCGCGCGCGCGATGGCTTCGAGCGTCACGTTGGGCGCAGCGGGTACGTTGGATACCTTGGGCGCGCCGGGTTTATCGTTGGAGCCGTCGTGGGTCATGAGTTCTGCCTGAATCCTGTGATGAAACCGCTTTCAGATATCAAGAAACGCAGTACGTCCGGTGATGAATTCGAAAAAAGAAAAAGCAGCCGATGCGACGAGGGTGGAGGAGGCGTCGCACCGGCCTCTCTATGAAAGAGAAATAAACAGTCCTTGAAACAAAGAGATCACTGCGATTGCTGATCAGGCAACCTCAACTCAGAACGAGGTCATGATCCCGGCGAAGACGCCGGTCTGGCTATGACCATAGTTCGGGTTGCTGTTCGACGACGTGCCCGTCACCGCATCGAAGTTGTTGTTGCCGTACGGCCCGTTGCCGAGGTTCAGGTTCGACGTCGAGCTGTTGTGCACGTAGCCGGCTTCCGTGTACAGGAACGTGCGCTTCGACAGCGCGTACGTCGCGGCGAGCGTGAACAGCGTTGCATTGCCGTTGCCGTTGTTCGCGTTCGCGTGGTAGACCGCAGCCGTCAACAGCGTGGGCGACGTGACCTGCCATGCAGCGCCGACCCATTCGTGGTTCACACTGGTCGGCGCGCTCACGCCGAGAGGCTGCGACGCATCGGTTACGCCCACGCTCGCGTTGGTCGCGTCAGGCGCGCTCAGGTGCTGGTAGCCCGCATACAGCTTCACGGGTCCGATCACGTACGTGCCGCCGACAAGGGCCATCCGCGAAGCAGAGTAGACGTTGTTGAACGAGCCGTTGGCGCCGCGCACTTCGTCATAGATCACGCGGACGTCGCCGTTGCCCCACGTGTACACACCTTCGACCGCGTTCGTACGACCCTGGCCGGTCGGCACGCCAGCCGAGTTGACAGGCGCCGAGTTCCAGCTCGTGTTGTTGGTCAGCGAATACTGGCCCTTCAGCACGAGGCCGCCGAACAGCACCGGCGAGTTGTACTCCGCGCCGTTGCTGGTGCTCGCCCAGTTGCGACCGCGCACCAGTGTCGAGATCGCGTAGCGCTGCATCACCTGCGGGTCGGTGCCCCAGCTGTCCTGCGAAAGTTCGCCGGCGCCGAGGTTACCGATCTTGAACAAACCCCAGTGGTCGTTCGTCAGGCCCACTGTCGCGTGGCGGCCGAACAGATTGCCCGCCGATGCACCGGTCATCGTGTTGAGCTGTCCTTCGAGCTGGAAGACCGTCTTCGTGCCGCCGCCGATATCTTCGGCGCCCTGCAGGCCGAACCACGAGCAACCCCAGTCGCCGCTTTGGGCTGACCACGCATGGCCGCCCGGGAGGCCGGTTTCAAACTGGATGCCGTTGTCGATACGGCCGTACAACGTGACACTGCTCTGCGCATGGGCCACCGTCGTCGCGGCTGCCATCACCGACACAGCAATAAGCTTCTTCTTCATTTAGATATCCTATATATATATTTTGGCGTCTCCAAGCCGCACAGGACGCACGCGTTCTCACACGTGTCCCCTCTTGCCGAAATGCTCGCTACTTATTCGCTTCACATTTCGAGGCGATTATAGGGATGACCTTGCGCCGCGCATCAAAGTAACTGCTCAGGGAAAACGCTGTTATCGATAACAGTTGCGCGCTGCCCGATCCCGCAGTAGCACCCTGCTTTGTGACCATTACGTGATGGTCACAAGCGTCGGAAATCCGTTTGAACTCATGCACCGAAACGATGCGCGAATCCGTCTCGCGCGTCGCTCAGCGCTTGCTTAACAAGGAAGACGCGCTCGAATGCAAGCAAAATTTCGCGCTTGATGTTGCGAAGATGCAACGAGCCGCCTCGCTTGCATTGCCGGTTTGGGCTCGACGAACTGGCGCAGGAGCCGCCAGCAATGGTGGACATTAGCGACTATCATCAATGCATACGATGCTAGGCAACGAGCCGGGCTCAGCGGCGTAGCCGGCTGAGTGCGAGATTGTCGGCGCATCCGTCTGGCTCTCGCGCTCCATCACGACCGCTCCAACCAGCTCCCAACCCTCGGCTCTCGCTGTTCCCCCGCCACGCCGCACATGCGACGTCCCGTTCGAACACGCTGCCCTTGCATCTTTTCTGCGGGCGAAGGCACGACGGCCCATCGCCCCGACTGGCAAAACCTCGGCGCGCAACCGCGATAACCGCGACGCATGCAGTGGAATGAGGATTTTGTCCAGTGCACTTCCGACGCCTCGCATCGAGTCGAACCGGAAGACTTGCCGGCGGATTTTGCCGGCACACCTTGGCACTCTAAGGAGGTATCGTGAAAACAGCCTTTGTTTCTACACTCGCGCTGCTGATTTCAAGCGCAATAGCGCCGGCGGCCCATGCCCAGGATTCGCAAGCCACCGACCAACAACTCGCCCATAGCGTGCGGGTCGCGGAGGCGCACAGCGGAGTCGGGATGTCACATGTGTTCGTCTTTGCCCACTCGGGGCAGATCACGCTGCTCGGATGGGTGCCCGAGCGGGACCATGTTGCGCGTGCCGAGCAGAGTGCGATGTCGGTTCCGGGTGTCACCTCGGTGGACAACCGGCTCTCGCCCGACGCTGGCTCGCTGAACGGGCATTGAAATCAAACTGAATCGCCGCGCGGACGACGATTGAACCAGACCCGCGCGTTGAACGGATTCGGTTTTCCTGTCTCGCCAGTTGGGATTCAGTGACTGGCGCCCTGTTTCGCGCCGTTAGCCGCGCGGCGGTTCCGTGCAATCCCCATCTGAAAGCGCTTTCAAGCACGCCGTGTCAAGCCGGTCGACTCGACGCTGATTCACCATCCATGTCTCGTCGATATGTCAGGTAAATCCCTCATAGCGGGGCTGACAGAGGCTGCTTAACATCTTCACTGTTACCGGTAACGCTGGACATAGTTAGAGAAGACATCCGAACCGGCATTCCGTCACAAGGAGACCAGGAGTGCGTCCTTTGAGGACTTCAATGCGCATGCTCTGCGCAGCCGTCGCCGTTTGCGCGCTCGCAACCGCAGGCTGCGCGCACAACCAGGCCGCCGTCGCTCATGACGGCCGGCCGCTCGCCGCGGCGCCCGCTGAAGCGCTGCCGTCATTGCGCAGTGTGATGGCCGCGCACTTCAAGGTCGGCGCGGCGATTGAACCTGATTCAATCGACAGTCCCGCCGACGCGGCGCTCGTCGCCGCCCAGTTCTCGAGCCTGACCGCCGAGAACAAGATGAAGCCGGGCACGATCGGCGTTGCGGAAGGCAAGTACAACTTCGAACCGGCCGACAGGATCGTCGCGTTCGCGCAAGCGCACGGCATTGCGGTGCGCGGGCACACGCTCTTGTGGCACTTCAAGGCCGGCGACTGGACCGAGGCGCCAAACTGGTTCTTCGCCGGCGATCCGAAAGATCCGCTCTATCACGACATCGTCGCGAAGCGGCTCGATCGATATGTAACCGACGTCGTCACACACTTCCGAGGCAAGGTCTACGCGTGGGACGTAGTCAACGAAGTGATCAGCGACGATCCGCGTCAGGTGTATCGCGAAGACAGTCCGTGGTATCGGACGCTCGGCAAGGACTACATCGCGATCGCCTTCCGCGCGGCGCGCGCGGCGGACCCGAACGTGAAGCTCTATATCAACGAGTACAACACCGAGGATCCGCGCAAGCGCGCAAAGCTGCTCGCGGTGATTCGCGATTTGCGCGCGCAGGGCGTGCCGATCGACGGTGTCGGGCATCAGATGCATATCAGCGTAAATTGGCCGCCGCTGCCGAACATCAAGCAGGCGTTCGACGACGTCGCCGCGCTCGGCCTCGAAAACCAGGTGACCGAGCTCGACGTGAGTCTCTATGCCGATCCCGGTGAATGCTGGAGCGATCCGCATGCATGTCTGCCGGACCTCGGGCATCCAGTGCCGAACGACATCATGCGCGCGCAGGCCGAGCGTTATCGCGCCGTGTTCGCTCTGTTCGAGCAGGAGCCGAGCATCAAGGCGGTCACGTTCTGGGGCTATTCGGACAAGCACACGTGGCTGAAGTCGACGCCGGTGCCGCGCAACAACCTGCCGCTGCCGTTCGATGCGAACCTGCAGCCGAAAGCGGCGCTGTGGACGATCGTCGATTCGTCGTATCAGCCGTAACGTCGATCTTCGAGCCGAAAAGCAGGCGGCCCGCGGTAGGTGCAGGCCGTCTGGTCACATCTCGCGAGGGTGGCAGTGCAATTGCCGTCAGCTTGATTCAAAGCATCGAGATTTCAAGGCTCGTCCGAGCCGACCTGCTCGAGCGCATTCAGATTTTCGGGGAAATCGTCGGGCGGACCGTCGGCGGTTTCATGCGTGCGCGGCGGTGACTTGACGACCGGCGGCGGCATCTTGCCGATGCCTTCGTCGATACGCTGCAGCAGATACGGGAAGAACGGATTCGACGCGATGCGGAACATCGAATCGAGCGTCAAAATCAGTGTGCCGCGTTCGCCGCGCGGCGCGAGCGTGCCGAGGTTCTCGTTGAAGTTCTCCGAATCGTCCGGCGCGATGCCGTACAGCGCGTCGGTGATCGGGAATGGAATCGCGACGTGCGACAACGAGAAAATATCCTGCGGATAGTCGATATCCAGCGGCTTGACACGCGTTTGCACTTCGCCCGCATAAACGCTGCGCTCGACAGTATGCGCTGAATCCGGCGACACGTTGGTGATCACTGTCGTGCGATAGTTCTGCGGACCGATGCGCAGTAGGCGCGAGAGCGCCGTGTACGACGCGGAGCGCAGGAAGGTCCTGAAGCGCACGCTGCGGTTCACGTCGAACAGCACGATTTCGCTGCCGTTCTCCGGCAGCTTGTCGTAGAGCGCCGACATCACCGCTGGCGTGCTGACCGTGAAATCCGTCACCGACTGGAACGTCAGGATAGGCGGCAACTTATCGAGCCGGTTCTCGCGCTCGAGCCGCGCAATCTGTTCCTGAATCACGCTCGTGAGGAGAAAGGACTGTCGCGCGCCATTCACAGGAAACGAGTTGTACTTGAACGGGTTGAACTCCGGCACGATGCCGAGCCACGCGGCGCGCGCGAAGGCCGGCAGCACCGCGGGCAATCCGGCGAGACCGGCAAAGCGTGCGTAACGCGTGACGCCGATCATCGGCGAGATGAGCACGACGCGCGTCGGACGCGCGAGCGCGGGATTCTCGATCGCGTCGAGCGCATATTGCAGTGCGAGCGCGCCGCCGTTCGAAAACCCGACCAGCTCGATCGGCTTGTCCGGCCCCACGCGACGGCGCGCTTCACGCACCGCGAGCCGAGTGGCCGCGGTCCAGTCCTGCCAGTGCACGTCGACGAGCCCCGCCGGCACCGTGCCATGTCCTGGTAAGCGGATGCCGATCGCGACGAAACCGCGATCACGATATCGACGCGCGATATGCCGCATGCTGTACGGCGCATCCGTCATGCCGTGCAGCAGCACGACCGCGCCGACGGGTGGCCCCGACGGCTCGAGAATGTACGAGTGATTCCAGTTTTCGGCGAAATGCCACGGAAAAATCGGCGAGCCCTCGTAATAGCGGTTCGCCGGAATGCGCTCGGACGGCCGCAGCTTTTCGACGACATTGACGCGCACGTCGTCGAAAATCCGATTTTCCGCTTTGATGTATGCGTTCCAGTCGGCGGTGTCCATTTCCTCGACGGTCATTTCGCGCGGCACATAGGTGTGCCATACCGACAGCTCCGGCCCGCGCTGCGAATACCACGCGCGTAGCCCCAATGCGAGCACCGCCAGCAGCACCAGAACCCATGCACTTATCTTTATTACCTTCAGTGACGTGCGCAGCATTCGTGTTCTCTTGATGAGATGAAGGTTGCACCGCGCGCAGGCTGCTCTCTGCGAGGTGTGCGCATGCCGCCATCGCGGCGGCTTCCGATGTGGATATCCTAAGGGCTTTTAATCACCGGTTCAAACTTTGTCGGCCGGGCGCGCAACGCGACGTCGACAGCGGCTCGAGTATGAACGGATGATTTTCATGACGAACTGGGGATGCGCGATGTCGCGAGCGCGAATGAATTCGCCCCCATTCGCTTCGCTACTTGACATTCGACGTGAGGAAAATGGCGCGGAATGCATACGGCGTCGCGGGGAAGGGAGAGGTGCCTCATGGAAGAACGGTCCTTCAGCGACGCCTCGGAAATCGCTTCACTCGACGGCCGTGGAATGCCTGATCACGGTCTGATCGGGCCGTGCGCTTCAGTAACGAAGCCGGGACGTGACCCAGGTCGCGCCCCAGCCTTGCCTGCTCGCCGATTATTACTGACGGCCGCGGATATTGCCGGCCACGCCGCCCGCCGCGCCGCCGATGATCGCGCCGGTCCACGCATCGCCGCCGGAGATCGCCGCGATGCCCGCACCGGCGCCCGCGCCAAGTGCCGCGCCGCTCACCGTTCCCTGCGTCTGCGGGCTCATGTCCGTGCAACCGATCATCGCAGCCAGTGCGCCAATACTGACGATCCACCCAAGTCGTTTCATGATCGTTCTCCTTACTGATTTTTCTTCAGGCCGGGCATGACCATCTGGAACCAGAGGGTCTCGATCACCGGGTGTTGGATCATCGTGGGATTGGCGGCGTAGTAGCCGTCGAGGCCTTGACGCACGCTGTCGAGTGTCTGCCCTTGCATGCCCTTGCCGAAGCGCTGCGCGATGTCATTGCTGTTCGCCTTGTTGCCGGCATAGGCGCGCTCGACGTCGATCAAATTCGAGATGCCGACCAGATACGCTTTCTTCTGCTCATCGGTCGACTGCATCCATTGCTGGCCTGTGACAATTGGAATGCTCTCCGCACGCGCGACGTTGCCCATCATTGCCAGCGATAGAAAAGTCAGAGATAACAGCGTTCGCCATTGTGGTTTGCTTGCCATCACATACTCCAAAGAAGTTATGTTCTCCAGCGGCCCGCCGGCAACCGCATCCGGCGGCGTCGATCGCGTTATTTGGAAGAATGGTCTGTGTGTCTCGTAGAATCTCCTTTCAGGTTCACCGGTCGGCGTGGTTCGCCGGTTCGGCTTCTATTGGCGTTGGGTCGTATCAGCGAATAGACACCTTGATGTCAGAAAATCTCATGGCGGATTGGAGTGATTTGCACACATGCTGTAGGCGCGCAACGATTGGACTCGTGTTGGCCTCGCCGCGTAATACACGCTATAGAGTCTACAGCCTTTTCTGTAATTTCCAAGCCCGTTTCCGCTCGATGCGCGGCGCGTGACATTTGTGTCAAATTTCATTCAGCGAGCGAAAGGATACGATGCAATGCGCGTCAACACTCGTCAGTTATCCTGCGCTCGATTTGAGCGCTCGTGATATTGCTAGCGATTCGTTATCGACGGCCATTCAGTACTCTAGCCACGCAATGCGAAAACCGCTTTTGTTTTGCCTGAATGTTCGGCTTCCTGATTAGATCGTCAATCGAAAACGATTCGGATTTATCTATTTCCGGTCGAGGCGTTGCTTCTTCTGGTGGCGGCACCAACCAGCAGTGAAACAGATGCGATTTTATGGTTGCGTTTGTCCATCATCTTTATTTTCAGTGGATCACATGTTGCCTGCGGCGGAGGGGCTGCGCAGCAGCGAAGGGAGTGGGGGTGCGCGGTTGACCGTTAGTTGCGTGGTGAGTAGCGTGACGGGACGCCGTTTCAAATGCGTCCGTGCTCGTCATTAACAGTCTCTAGCTTGTATTTGCTAAATACAGAGTATAGACTGTATCTGTTATTTACAGGATTTGGGCTGTTACGCCGCCGCAGCCGAACCGGAGATCGACCGTGGACTACGCCATCAAGACACTGAGCCAGCTCAGACCGATCCTGCAGGGCTTCAGGAAGGCCGCCGGCCTCACTCAGGCCGCGATGGCCGCGCATCTCGGGGTCACGCAACAGACCTACGCGCAACTCGAAGCGAATCCGGCGACCGTCAGCGTCGAACGGCTCTTCAGGGTGTTGCGGGTCTTGCAGGTCGATCTGAAGCTCGCGCAGAGCGGATCGACGCAAAGCGTGGCCGTGGAAGACGCCGCGCCGGCGCCGAACCGCTCCCGCCGCGCAGGGAGCGGAATGCCGGTCGCCGGAACGCCGGTCGAGGCAAAAGGCAACGCTAAACGCGCCATGCGCATGCCGCTCAAACCGGGACCGTCGGCGCAAAAGCCCAAAGCGGTCAAACCCGCCAAGGCAACCAAAGCGGCCAGCATCAGCAAGAAACGGGAGGACTGGTAAGCATGGCGCGCAGCACACCGAACCGTCTGAATCTGTGGATGAACGGCCTGCGGGTCGGCGCCTGGGAAACGACACGCAGCGGCGAACGTCTGAGCTATGCCGACGAATGGATCGACGATCCGCAAGGACGTCCGCTATCGCTGTCGCTGCCGTTTACACCGGGCAATCAGGCGTATCGCGGCCAGATCGTCGCCGACTATTTCGACAACCTGCTGCCCGACAGCGAACCGATCCGGCGCCGCATCGCCGCGCGCTACCGGACCGGCAGCGCCGCGCCGTTTGCGTTGCTCACCGCGCTCGGCCGCGACTGCGTCGGCGCATTGCAACTGCTGTCGCCGGACGAAGAGCCGAGCGATCTGACGAGCATCCACGGTCGCGAACTCAGCGACGGCGACATCGCGGCGTTGCTACGCGGCACGACGACGGCCGCGCCGCTCGGGCAGCACGATCCGCTCGAAGACCTGCGTCTGTCGATCGCCGGCGCGCAGGAAAAAACCGCGCTGCTCCGTCATCGCAATCGCTGGCTGCTGCCCGAAGGCAGCACGCCGACCACGCACATCTTCAAGCTGCCGCTCGGGCTCGTCGGCAACATGCGCGCCGATATGCGCACGTCGGTGGAAAACGAATGGCTATGCTCGCAGATCGTCGCGGCCTACGGGCTGCCCGTCGCGCGTTGCGAAATCGCGCGATTCGATGAGCAGAAGGTATTGATCGTCGAGCGCTTCGATCGCCGCTTGTCGAGCGACGCCACGTGGATCGTGCGTCTGCCGCAAGAGGACATGTGCCAGGCCACTGGCACGTCGGCGCTGCACAAGTACGAGTCCGACGGCGGTCCGGGCATCGAGGCGATCATGGAGATACTCGCGAGGTCCACACGCGCGACGACGGACCGGCGCAACTTCTTCGCGACGCAGCTGGTTTTCTGGCTGCTCGCCGCGACCGATGGCCACGCGAAGAACTTCAGCATTGCGCATCTGCCCGGCAATCGCTACGAATCCACGCCGCTTTATGACGTGCTGTCCGCACATCCGATCATCGGCAGCGGCGCGGGGCGCCTCGCGGCGCAAAAAGTGAAACTGGCGATGGCGGTTCGCGGCAAGAACGTCCACTACCTGCTCAATCAGATCCAGCGCCGGCATTGGGTGGCCGAAGGACAGCGCGTCGGTTTTTCCGCCGCGGACGTCGATACGCTGATCGATCAGTTGACCGCGCAAACGGAGACGGTGATCGACACAGTCTCGTCGCAACTGCCCGCCGACTTTCCGCTGGACGTGGCCGACGCGGTCTTCGACGGCATGCGCCGGCTGAACCGGAAGCTTGCGCAGTAAAGCGCCGCCATCCTGATCGACGCGCGGCACCACGGCAGACTCACGCACGCCGCGCCGCCGCACCATCGGTCTTCGCCGACGCACGCCACTGCACGCTCAGCAGATGCTCGCGCATGCATTGCGCGGCCGCATCCGCATCGCGCGCTTTCAGCGCATTGACGATCGCCTGATGCTGTTGCGCGAAAAACTGCCGCGTCTCCTGCGCGGACGTTTTCTCGCGCACCTCCGGCTTCACCCGCATACCGTTGATCACCTCCATCAACGCAATCAACGCGGGATTACGCGTGGCATGTCCGATCAGCAAATGAAAGCGATGATCCCATTGCTGCCACTCGTCGTCGTTTTTCGCGGCGGCATTTTTGCGTGCGCATTTCTCCAGTTCCTGCAGGTCGTCGCCACTCGCTTTCGTCGCGGCCAGCGCGGCCAGCGCCGGCTCGAACAGCAGCCGCATTTCGGCGATATCCGCGGGGCTGGTGCCGGCGCGCAAGCCGCGCAGCGTCGGCGCAAACTTCAGCGGCCGCGCGCCCAGATAGGTGCCGCGGCCGACGCCGCGCCACACGCGCCCCGACGCCTCGAGCGAAGCGAGCGCCGCGCGCAGCTCGCGGCGGCTCACGTCCAGTTCCTCGGCGAGCTTTCGTTCGGGCGGCAGCGCGTCGCCGTCCTTCAACTGATGATCGGCGATGTAGTCGAGCAGCGCATCCAGTACCGGTTTGTCCATGTTGTCCACTGAACCAATTTGTATTGGTCTCAACGATATCAGAATCGCGGCGGCATGACATACCAGCACCCGGTGATTTTTGATTCGCTATACCTGGTCGTATGTTGATGGTTAACACCGGGTGCAACCCGGCTTCGTTAGTTTTACGCTTTCATTTTCTCCAATTGAACCATTCCATATTGGTTCTTCCATTCGGACCGTCGTCGCCAAGGAGTCGCGCATGTCGTTTACAACCCGTCCAGAACTGATCGGCACCTTCGGCATGGTGGCCTCGACGCACTGGCTCGCGAGCGCATCGGCGATGGCGGTCCTCGAAAAAGGCGGCAATGCGTTCGACGCCGCCGCCGCGGCCGGCTTCGTCCTGCAGATCGTCGAGCCGCATCTGAACGGTCCGGGTGGCGAGCTGCCGGTGGTGTTCTACAGCGCGCGCGAAGAACGCGTGCGCGTGCTGTGCGGACAAGGCGTGACGCCCGCGCGCATGACGATCGAGCGGATGCGCAAGATGGGGCTCGACGTGGTGCCGGGCACGGGCCTGCTGCCCGCGGTCGTGCCGGGCGCATTCGGCGCGTGGATGGCGCTGCTGCGCGACTATGGCCAGTTGCCGCTCGAAGAAGTGCTGAGCTATGCGATCGGCTACGCGGAAAACGGCTATCCGGTGCTGCCACGCATGGCATCGTCGATTCTCGCGATTCAGGACTTCTTCCGCACCGAATGGACGACCTCGGCCGAGCAATGGCTGAGCAACGGCGAGGCGCCGATGCCGAACCAGTTGTTCGCGAATCCCGCGATCGCCGAAACCTACAAGCGCATCCTGCGCGAGGCGAATACGCGCAGCGATCGCGCCGAGCAGTGCGAACGCGCGCGTGATGTCTTCTATCGCGGCTTCGTCGCCGACGCGATCGACCAGTACTTCCGTTCGACCGCCGTGCTCGACACCTCGGGCCTGCGCAATAGCGGTCTGCTCGATGCGGGCGATCTCGCGCGCTGGGAGCCAACCTACGAAGACCCGGTGTCTTACGACTACGCGGGCATGCGCGTGCACAAAACCGGCCCGTGGGGCCAGGGCCCGATGTTCCTGCAACAGCTCGCGCTGCTGAAGGGTTTCGATCTCGGCACGATGGACCCCCTCGGGCCCGATTTCGTGCACACGGTGATCGAGTGCTCGAAGCTCGCATTCGCCGATCGCGAAGTGTTCTACGGCGACCCGGCGTTTTCGCATGTGCCGATGGACGTGCTGCTCAGCGACGCGTACAACGACGAGCGGCGCCGCCTCATCGATCCGCGCCGCGCGTCGTTCGAATTCCGCCCCGGGCTGCTCGGCGACAGCGAGCAACGCGCCGCGCGCATCGTCGCGAATGCCGGGCGCGAGCAGGCCGGCGGCTTTGGCCAGGGCGAGCCGACCTTCGCTCCGCTGCCCGAATTGCGCGGCGATACCGTGCATCTCGACGTGGTCGACCGCTGGGGCAACATGGTGTCGGCTACGCCGTCGGGCGGCTGGCTGCAGGCGTCGCCGGCGGTGCCGGGTCTTGGCTTCAACGTCACCACGCGCGCGCAGATGTTCTGGATGGAAGAAGGCCTGCCTTCGTCACTCGGCCCGGGCCGCCGGCCGCGCACCACGCTGTCGCCGACGCTCGTCACGCGCGACGGCAAACCGTACGCGGCCTTCGGCACGCCGGGTGGCGACCAGCAGGATCAGTGGTCGCTGCAGCTGTTCCTCAAGCACGTGCATGGCGGCATGAACTTCCAGGCCGCCGCCGATGCGCCCTCGTTCCAGACCGCGCACTTCCCCGGCTCGTTCTATCCGCGCGCGATGCAGCTCGGCAAGATGTCGGCCGAGTCGCGCTTTCCGGACAGCACGCTCGCCGAACTGCACGCGCGGGGCCACGACCTCACCGTCGCGCAACCGTGGGCACTCGGCCGGGTCTGCGCGGTCGCGATCCGCAATGGTTTGATGCGAGGCGCCGCTACACCGCGTCAGATGCAGGCCTACGCAATCGGCCGATAAGCGGCCCGAAGCATCCATCAGCGCAGAACGCGCGGCCTCGCCGCGCCATTTCCTTCAGGAGAAGTTGCCGTGTCCGCCGTCGCCGCCCGTCTTGAAAGACTTCCCCTGTCGAGCTTTCACCGCAGACTGCTGCTGATCGGCGGCCTCGGGTACATGTTTGACGGGCTCGATTCGTCGTCGCTCGCGTTCCTGCTGCCGGTCGTCAGCAAGCTGTGGCAATTGACGAGCGCTGAGACCGGGCTCGTCGCGAGCAGCACCTATATAGGCTACTTTTTCGGCGCGTTCCTGTCGGGTGTGCTCGCCGACGTGATCGGCCGGCGCCGCATCATGATGAGCGCGCTCGCCATCTATTGCGTCGCGTCTCTCGCGAGCGCGACCGCGCACGACTGGCACACGTTCTTCGCGCTGCGCGTCGTCGCGGGCTTCGGTTCGGGCGCGGAGACGGTCGTGATCGCGCCGTTTCTCGCCGAGTTCGTGCCGCGCCGCTATCGCGGCATTTTCTGCGGCGCGCTGGTCGGCTTCATGTCGTTCGGCTATCTGACCTCGTCGATTCTCGGCTTCGCGGTGGTGCGCAACTTCGCCGACGGCTGGCGCTATCTGGCCGTGATCACGTCGCTGCCCGTCGTGATGCTGCTGTGGTGGCGCCGGACGCTGCCGGAATCGCCGCGCTGGCTCGAAAGCCAGGGCCGCGCGGCCGAAGCGAACGGCATCGTCGGCCGCATCGAAGCGGCGTTCGTCGAGCGCGGCATTGCGCTTGCGCCCGTGACTGCGAACCACGCGCTTCACGCGCTGCCCACGCCGGCCTCGACGCCGGCGCGCGGCAACGCGTGGCGCAACGTGCTCACGCTGTGGTCGCCGCGACTCGCGCGCACGACCGCCGTCAGCTGGCTGATGTGGTTCTCGGTCGCGTTCGCGTACTACTCGTTCTTCGCGTGGATCCCGAGCCTGCTCGTCAAGGAAGGGCTGACGATGACGAAGAGCTTCGGCTATTCGATTGCAATCTATGGCGCGCAGATTCCCGGTTACTTCTCGGCGGCGTGGCTCAACGAAAAGATCGGCCGCAAGGCGGTGGTCGCTTCCTACATGCTGTTCGGCGGCATCGCCGCGATCACGCTCGCGTTTTCTCACACCGGCATACAGATCATGACCGCGGGCATCGCGCTGTCGTTCTTCATGAACGGCGCATTCGCCGGCGTCTACGCTTACACGCCGGAAGTGTTTCCCACCGCGGTACGCACGACTGGCACGGGCTCGTCGTCATCGTTCGGCCGCATCGGCTCGGTCAGCGCGCCGATCCTCGTCGGCCTCGTTTATCCGCTGTCCGGTTTCCTCGGTATATTCGCGATGACCACGACGGTGCTGGTGATCGGCGCATGCGTGGTGTTCTTCCTCGGCATCGAAACGCGCAACCGCTCGCTCGAAGATATCGAGGCGAGCGAACTCGAACCGGCTCGCGACGCGCGAGGCCAGCTGAACTCCACCCGCATGCACGGCTGAACGCACTGCGACTTTTCACACTTTCCGATGCAAACGCGATGCAAATGATGCAAGGCAACCTGACCGAACCCGCACCGCACGATACGCAGATGCTGGATATCGCAGACCTCGAGCGTCTCGCGCTGGCGATGCGCCTGAAGAACCAACCGCTCGAGCTGTTCCGCGCGGTTCACGCGGTGGCGGCAAAGGCGATAGGCCTAAGCCTGTTCACGATCATGTCCTACGATGCGCGGCGTCACGAGGTCGAGCGGGTCTACACGAACCTGCCGGACATCTATCCACTGGGCGGCCGCAAAAAGAAGCAAGGCACCGCGTGGGCGCGACAGATACTTCAGGATCTGAAGCCGTTTCGTGCCGCCACGTCGCAAGGCATTCGCGAGGTCTTCGACGATCATGCGGTGATGACAGGTATCGGTCTCGGCTCGATCCTCAACATTCCGATCGCCTATGACGGCGTGTGCATCGGTACGATGAACCTGACCCACAAGGAAGGCTGGTACACCAGCCGTCATGAAAGCATAGGCCTCCTGATCGGCGCCTTCCTTGTCCCCGCTCTGCTCAAGCAGAATACGGCATCCCCCGCTTGCGCCGCCCGTTCATGAAAACACCATCCGACCTGCAAAACTATCGAGCGGTGACCCATTCCGCCGTCTCGCAAGGCCGCTGGGTGCTGGTCTTCGTGCTCGCCTACCTCGCGCTGATCGCCGATGGCGCCGACGTGATGATGTACGGCCTCACCCTGTCGCGCATCAAGGACGACTTCGGGCTGACCAATGTCGAAGCGGGCGCGCTCGGCAGTCTGACCTTGCTCGGCATGGCGATCGGCGGCATTGTCGGCGGCTGGGCGAGCGATCGTCTCGGCCGCGTGCGGGTCATCGCATGGGCGCTCGCGCTGTTCTCGCTCGGCGCGGGGATGCTCGGGTTCACGCACAGCTTCGTCGAATTCGCGGCGGTGCGCTTTATCAGTTCGCTCGGCATTGGCTGCATGGTGCTGGTCACCACGCTCGTAGCCGAATATGTGCCGACAGAACGGCGCTCGCTGGTACTCGGCATGCTGCAAACCGGCATTTCGGCCGGCTATATCGTCGTGATCGCACTCAGCAACTGGATCCTGCCGCAGTACGGCTGGCGCACGCTGTACTACGTGTCTGCCGTGCCGGTGCTGCTCGCGTTCGCGATCAAGTTCGCGGTGCCCGAACCGGCGGCATGGCTCGCTAGCCGGGCTGCCGACCGTGCGAGCAAAACGCGGCTCGTCGACAATCGCTACGCGCAGATTTTCCGCGACCGCCAGGCGCGCACGATGTTCATCCTGTGGACCTTCGCGTCGACCTTCGTGCTGTCCGGCTTTTACGGCCTGAACAACTGGCTGCCGACGTATCTCGAGAAGGAATTGCACATCAAGTTCAGCTCGCTGACCGGCTATATGATCGGCACATACGTGGTCGCCTTCATCGGCAAGATCTTCGCGGGCTGGCTCGGTGACCGCTGGAGCCGGCGCGGCGTGTACGTGCTGGGCTGCATCGGTGCGGCACTCTTTCTGCCCGTGATCATTTTCTGGCACACCCACGACAACATTTCCACGCTGATGCTTGTCTTCGGCTTTCTGTACGGCGTGCCACTCGGCACGATCGGCACATTCATGTCGGAGAGTTTTGCGACGTCGGTGCGCGGCACCGCGGTGGGCGGCTCGTATAATCTCGGGCGCTTTTGTTCGGGGGCGGCGCCGATCGTCATCGGTTTTATCGCGACGCAGTTCTCGATCGGACTTGGCTTTCTCGTGGTCGGCGCGGTGTTCTTTTTGAGCGGCGTGACTGCATTGTTCGTTCCCGACCGGCTATACGACACGCAGCATTAAATCGACGCGAAAATGACGAAATCATGTCGTGTCGATGAATAGCCCAGGTTCCGGCGCTAAAACTGGTCGCCGGATAGCCCGGGCACCACGAGGAAGCATTACTGGGTTCCGGCGACAATGTCTGAAATGGTCCAGTTGTTCGTCGTTACGAGCACGTAGTCGCCATTGACACCCAGCCATTTGTGCCCGCGCGGCGGCGCATTGAGGCCGTGTCCGCGCCAGTCGTCCATCATGAAGTTGTAGTTACGGTATTCGGCCGGCACACGTTGACCTTTATGCCAGTCACGGTGCGGAATCGACGGCATCACCTGCTGACGGCCCGTACCGGCCATCTGGCCGCCGCCCTCGTCCTTGTGGGGCCCAGCCGCAATCGCGAGCGCGGACATACCGGCAAACGACAAGGCGACGAGTTGCGCAACAAAGCGATTATTCATGTTCGAACCTCCGTGCGGTGGAAAAAAGCTCCGAGCATTCACGCGATTGACGTGAAAAGTGATTGTCCAGCTACTCGCAGATTCATTAACTCGAACTTCATTGCAGCGATCACTGGTCTATCGAATGTAATCTTTGCAAATCGCGAGATATCAAATTCGATAATTCAGGCGCGAAGTCGTTAAAAAGTATAGTAAAAGGAAGTTCGACTTCAAGCCGGACCTGCCCACCACTACGGCGTGCGTCAACCCGGCGATTAGCGGGGCGATTCGATTCGTCGCGTCATCTGGACGGATCGCGCCGTTCCTGGCGGCGGCGGACGCGCGCGCGACACTTTGCCCGTCACCGGCCAGATTGATTCGCTTGACTGATCAATAGTCGACCGCATCGCGGATGATCGGGCAGGTCATGCAGTGACCGCCGCCACGTCCACGGCCCAGTTCCGCACCGACGATCGTAATCACCTCGATGCCCTGCTTGCGCAACAGCGTGTTCGTGTACGTGTTGCGGTCGTATGCATAGACGACGCCCGGGGACGCGCACACGAGGTTCGCACCGCTATCCCACTGCGTGCGCTCGCGTTGATAGTCGCTGCCGCCCGCCTCGACCACGCGCAGATGCTTCAGCCCGAGCGCCTCGGCGACAACGTCGGTGAACGGCTTGTTTTCGGCGTGCAACTCGACGCCGCTCGGATGGCTGCTCGGCCGATACGAATAGGTGCGCGTCTTCGCCATGAAGTCCGGGGCGACCAGTACGCAATCGCGATCGGCGAACGTGAACACGGTATCGAGGTGCATTGCCGCGCGAATCTTCGGCATCGCCGCGACGATCACGCGCTCGGCCGCGCCCTTCTTGAACAGCATTGCGGCCAGTTGACTGATGGCCTGCCGCGAGGTGCGCTCGCTCATGCCGATCAGCACGACGCCGTTGCCGATCGGCATCACATCGCCGCCTTCCAGCGTGGCGAGACCGTGGTCCTGAGTCGGGTCGCCCCACCACACGTTGACCTTGCCCGCGAAATCGGGGTGGAACTTGTAGATCGCCGTAGTCAGGATCGTCTCCTCGTGGCGGGCCGGCCAGTACAGCGCATTCAGCGTGACGCCGCCATAGATCCAGCACGTCGTGTCGCGCGTGTACAGCGTGTTCGGCAGCGGCGGCAGCAGATATTCGGTGCCGCCCGCCGCTTCTTTCGCGACCTCCAGCGCCTTGCCGCCATGCGCTTCCGGGAAGTCGTGAGTGGATAGCCCGCCAATCAGCGTTTCGGCAAGCTTGCGATTGTCGAGCCCTTCCAGATAGCTTCTCAATTCATCAATAAAGCCGAGGCCGACCTGATTCGGCACCACCTGGTTGTCGAGAATCCACTTCTTGCCTTCGGGCACCGCGACCGTTTCGGCGAGCAGATTGTGCATCTCCACCACTTCGACGCCGCGGTCGCGCATCTTCGTGACGAAGTCGAAGTGGTCGCGCTTCGCGTTCTCGACCCACAGTACGTCGTCGAACAGCAGTTCATCGCAATTGCTCGGGGTAAGACGCTGATGCGCGAGCCCCGGTGCGCAGACCATCACTTTGCGCAGCTGCCCGACTTCCGAGTAGACACCCAATTCACCCGCTTTCGCGTCCGTGTTCGCCATGATGATCTCCTGAATGCCAATGTTGGCCCGCTCTGTTCAATCGGATTTCATTAAAGCTAAATCGCGATCCTTCCGGTTACGAGGCCATAGATGCCGATGATCGCGCCAATGATCGCAACGATAAAAATGATCCAGTCGGAAACGATGAAGACATTCTTGTTCTGCTCGCGCCGAGCCCAGATATAAAGCGCCGTTCCTGGCGCATACAGCACGGCGGAAAGCAGAATGAATTTCAGGCCACCCGCCCAGATCATGAAGACCGTATAGATCGAGGCGATTGCGGCCATGATGAAGTCACGCCGGCGCTCGTCGGCGCGCACGTCGTAACCGTCGCCGCGATTCGCGTTCATGCAGCCGAACGCCGCGACGAAGAGGTACGGAATCAACGACATCGCGCTCGTCAGATTCAGCATCAGCGCGAACGCATCGCGCGAGAAGTAGGTGCTGATGACGAGCAGCTGCACCACGATGTTGGTCAGCCACAATGCATTGGCAGGTACCTTGTTGGCGTTTTCCCTCGCGAATACGGCGGGCATGTCTTCGGTCTTTGCCGCCGTGAACAGCACTTCGGCGCAGATCAGCGACCAGGCGAGATAAGCGCCCAGTACCGAAATCAGCAAACCTATGCTGACGAAAACCGCGCCCCAATGACCGACCACCGCTTCGAGCACCGCCGCCATCGACGGCTGCCGCATGGCCGCGATGTCGGCGCGCTGGAGCACTGCGTAAGGCAGCATCGTCACGAGCACCATCAGCGAGGTCACGACGACGAAGCCGAGAATCGTCGACTGGCCGACATCGGAGCGCTTCTTCGCATAACGGGAATAAACGCTCGCCCCTTCGATACCGATGAACACGAACACGGTGACCAGCATCGTGGCCCGCACCTGCTCGAGGATATTGCCTTCGAGTCCTCCGCCGTAGAGGTTGGCCTGGAACAGGTCCAACCGGAAACCGAAGATCAGGATCAAGATGAACACGAGAATCGGAATGACCTTGGCGACCGTGACGATACTGTTGATGAAGGCCGCCTGCTGCACGCCCTTCAGGATCATGAAATGAAATAGCCAGATGCCGATCGATGCAACGACGATCGCGACGACCGTATTGCCGTCGCCGAACACGGGAAAAAACGCGCCGAGTGTCGACTTGATCAGCACCCAGTAAGAAACGTTGCCGATACAGCTACCGATCCAATAGCCAAATGCGGAGAGAAAGCCCGGATAGTCGCCAAAGCCCGCTTTCGCATACGCAAACACGCCGGCGTCCAGTTCGGGCTTGCGTTCGGCCAGCGCCTGAAATACGCGCGCCAGCATATACATGCCCGTGCCCGCAATCAGCCAGGCAATCACGGCGCCCAACGGACCGGTGGCACTGGCAAAAGTGCGCGGCAGGGAAAAGATCCCGGCTCCGACCATGCCGCCCACCACCATCCCGGTGAGTTGCATTTTTGACATCTTTTGTGGAGTGGACGCCATTCGGATTCCTTTTAGTTACCTTTTTAACAAGGATCTGTAATCAGATTCGAACGAAACGTGTCTCTCGGCCAATCTTGCTGTTGATCAGCCGCGCTACTCTGCAACCACCACACGAAAAGAATGGTCTGTCCGTTGGTGTTTGTCAATTTATCGAAGACAAGGTAACGGACTGTGCCTCGCTATGCGATCGAATCCATCGATGCTGCGTTGCCGAATCTGGTTGAATTTGCGAATTAACAATTCACCACGCATCTGAATCGCTCGCATCGATAAGTCGCTTTGAATATCGATGATTTAACAATGATGCGACCTGCCGCATCACCGCAGCGGTTTTCTCAAATGATGGGGAATCGCTGAAGCGAGCTGAACCGGTGGTCGTTCAGAACTACTGAGAAGCACCAGAGCCACAGCTCGAAATGGCGCGCGGGGGTCATTAATAGTCCAAACCCGATGACGATTTCATAATGGCGGGCTTTGTGAATTTTTCTGACGGAATCGCCCGCGTGGCCGCGCCGCAAGAGGTCCAACTATGACTCGCGCAACTTCCTCAACGTCAGTCGCGCTTCGAGACCGCCGCCGACGCGGTTGTGCAGCGTGAGCGTCGCGTCCATCGCGAGCGCGAGTTGCCGCGCGATCGCGAGCCCCAGCCCCGTGCCGCCCGTTTGACGATTGCGCGACCCTTCGAGCCGCACGAACGGCTCGAACACCGTCTCCAGCGACTCGACCGGAATGCCGGGACCGCGATCGAGCACCGACACGGTAGCCTCGCCATCGTGCAACGCCCCGATATCGATCTGCGCGGCGCCGCCGTACCTCAGCGCGTTATCGACCAGATTGCCGACGATGCGCTTCAACGCCTGCGGACGCATCGTCAGCGACTGGCCGAAGTGGCCCTGCAGCGACACTTGCTGACCCGCGTCGACGTAGTCGCAGACCAGGCTGTCGAACAGCGCATCGGGATCGATGCGGCGCGGCACCTCGGTCGTGCCATGCATCGTGCGTGCATAGGTGACCCCTTCCTTGACCAGCGCCTCCATTTCCTGCAGATCCTGGCGCAGCTTTGCGGCCTCGCTGTCGTTGTCCATCGTGTCGACACGCAGACGCATGCGCGTGATCGGCGTCTGCAAATCGTGCGAAATCGCCGCGAGAATCTGCATGCGCTCGGTCATGTACGTGGCGATCCGATCCTGCATCGCGTTGAACGCGCGCGCGGCGCGCGCCACTTCGGACGGACCGGCTTCGCGCAGACGCGCGGCCTTCAGGTCGGGGCCGAGCGTGTCGGCCGCGACTGCGAGCTGATTGAGCGGGCGCGTCGCGAGCCGTACCGCCAGCCAGCAGCAGGCCGCGAGCACGAGCAGCTGCAGCGTCAGCACGAGCGGCAGCCAGCGCGACAACGGGGCGCCGGGCATCGGCCGCAGGTCGATGGTGAGCGGCGTGCCGTCGCTCAGTTTCAGGTGCACCTGCAGACGCTCGCGATCGCCCGGCACTGCGTTGACGGTCAACGGATAGCGCGTGCCGATGCCATCGCCGATCGACTGCGCGACGCGCGCCGACAGGCTCGCGTCGACCGGGGTGCCTGGCACGCCCGGGCCGAGCACGAACTCATAGCTGCGCCGCGCGAGCCGCGGCAGCCACTGGGCGCGCTCGTCGGGCGGCAGATGATCGAGCAGCGCGACCGAGCTCGCCACCTCGCGCTCGATGTAGCCCATCATGATGTTGGTCATCGTCTGGTCGCGCTCGGTCATCGTGAGCCAGAACGACAGCGCCTGCGCGAGCGCGAGCCCGACGAACAAAATCACCGCGAGCCGCGCGAACAGCGTGCGCGGCCAATGCGGCCAGCGCAGCAACGACGGTGATGGAGATGCGCTCATTGCGGATCTCCGATCGCGGTCACGGCCGCTGAAAACACATAGCCCTCGCTGCGCAGCGTCTTGATGTAGCGCGGCTCGCGCGCGCCGTCCCGCAGGCGTTGACGCAGGCGGCTCACCATCAGATCGATCGAGCGGTCGAACGGATCGGCCTGGCGTCCCTGGGTGAGGTTCAGCAACTGATCGCGCGTGAGCACGCGCTGCGGATGATCGAGAAACACACGCAACAGACGGTACTCCGCGCCGCTCAACGCCACCTCGGTTCCGTCCGCGTCGAGCAGATGGCGCGCGGTCGTGTCGAGCCGCCAGTCGCCGAAGCACAGCATCGGCGCCGACTCCGTCACCTCCATGCCGGGCGGCAGCATGCGCGCGCGGCGCAGCACCGAACGGATTCGCGCGAGCAACTCGCGTGCGGCGAACGGTTTGGTCAGGTAATCGTCGGCGCCCATTTCGAGGCCGACGATCCGGTCCGCTTCCTCGCTGCGCGCCGTCAGCATCAGGATCGGCACTGTGCGGAACTTGCCCGCGCGCAACTCGCGGCACAGCACGAGGCCGTCTTCGCCGGGCAGCATCAGGTCGAGCACGATCAGGTCGGGCGCGCCGTTCTCGAGCGCGGCGCGCATCTGGCGGCCATTGGCCGCGAGCGAGACACGCACGCCGTTTTTCTCGAGGTATCCCGCGAGCAGTTCACGGATACCGCGATCGTCATCGACGATCAGTACGTGGTCGGAGGTTTCCATCGACGGATTATCTGCTGCGGCGTTTGAGTTGCACGCCGCTCGACTGGATCAATGAACACTGCAACGGATGCGCGAGTTCGGCCGCGAAGCCGCCCGCCACGAACACAGCGATGGCAAACAGGCGTTTCATGCGTCCTCCAGCACGGAAAGACTCGCGCCATCGGCCACGCCGGCTTCGAGCGCGTAAGGATCGACCCCGTCGAGGCAGCCGATATTGACGCGCCATTGCTGCGGATCCTTGCGCGTCTGATGAAAAGGATAGATGCCGCAATGCTTGCAGAAGTAGTGTTTCGCGACCTTCGTGTTGAACTGGTATAGCGTCAGCGAATCCTCGCCACTCAGAATCTTCAACTGACTGGCGGGAAAGAGCGGTGTCATCAGCGCGCCCTTGCGGCGACACAGGCTGCAGTTGCAACGACCAGCCGGAACGATTTCGGTGCGAACTTCGAACTTGACGGCCCCGCAGTGACAGGACCCTTGCAGCAACCCGGCGTTCATGATGCTCTCCGTGATTTGGCGATGCCTGCTTTATAGCCCGGTTCATCAGTCGAATTATGTCGTAACGTATCCGGCGGCCGAGACGATACATTACATTGCAATACGCCGCGGCGATTAGCGCAGGGCGAAACAGCGAAGATATACACGCGAGTTAGCATTTAAGCGGCACGCGCAAACGGATAACGCAGATTGCATGATTGCCACCGCATTATCGCGCTCAACCGTGCAAAGATACTCCGCCTATCCATGATTATGTGAGCGGCTTATATGTAAGCGGCGCGACGGGGCGCGCCGGCCGGCCTCCCTACACGCTGTTTTTGACCTCGGCGTGACCAACCGGCTTTTCTATATTCCGCTTGAATGGCCGGCAACGCTTGACTTTTAGTCACTGGCCACTTCCAATACCAATGGTGCAGTGCGACGTTTCGCCTTTGAAACACGCCTCACTTCATTCGGTAGTTCACAGCATTGGCCAGCAGTTCATTCGTCCGCCGTGCATGCGGCGTCAGCTCGCGAAATGGAGCACTCCTCACTACCGGAGTCGTCTTGGCTGCAACAAAAAACCAACCCACCCACCGCGAACCCGCCCTTATCGACCTCGCATTGCAAGGCGGCGGATCGCACGGTGCTTTTACATGGGGCGTCCTCGACCGTTTGCTCGAAGAGTCGTGGCTGCAAATCGAAGGAATATCGGGTACGTCGGCTGGCGCGATGAACGCCGCGGTGCTGGTGAGCGGCTATCAGGCAGACGGCGCGGCCGGCGCGCGCGCCGCGCTCGAAGCCTTCTGGCGACGAGTATTCGAAGCATCGGTGTACAGCCCGTTTCGCCGTACCCCGTTCGACGTGTTGATGGGCCGCTGGACGCTCGACTACTCGCCGCTCTTCATCGCGATGGACCTCGCGGCGCGCGTGTTTTCTCCATACGACCTGAACCCGCGCGGCGTACATCCGCTGGCGAAGATTCTGCAGGACTCGATCGATTTCGCGCATCTGCGCGACGCGCCGATCAAGCTGTTCATCACCGCGACGCGCGTGCGCACGGGCCAGGCGCGTGTGTTTCGCAATGGCGACCTGACGCCTGACGTGCTGCTCGCCTCCGGCTGCCTGCCCACGCTGTTTCAGGCCGTGCAGATCGACGGTGAAGACTACTGGGACGGCGGCTATGCCGGTAATCCGACCATGACGCCGCTGGTACGCGAATGCACGTCGAGCGACACGCTGCTGATTCAGGTCAATCCCGTCGTGCGGGACGAAACCCCGCGCACCGCGCGCGACATCATCAGTCGCCTGAACGAAGTTGCCTTCAACGCGCCGCTGCTGAAAGAGCTGCGCATGATCGCGCTGCTGCGCCGCGCGGCGGACCCCGGCAGCGACGAAGGCCGCCATTGGGCGGCGATGCGCATCCATCGGATCGCGAGCGAGCTGATGACCGAACTCGGCTACTCGTCGAAGCTGAACGCCGAGTGGAGCTTTCTGACGATGCTGCGCGACGAAGGCCGGCGTGCCGCCGACGCGTTCCTCGCCGAGCACGGCGATTCGATCGGCGTGCGCTCCTCGCTGGATCTTGACGCGTTGCTCGACGGAGTCTGACCATGGAAGTCATCACCCTGTCACCGCTCGCGATCGGTCTAGGGCTTTTCGGCATGCTCGCGAGTCTCGCGCTGCTGATCGGCTTCGCGTACCGCGGCTGGACCGTGCTGCTGCTCGCGCCGTTCGCCGCGATGCTGGCCGCCGCGATTTCGGGCGAACCGATTCTCGCGCATTGGACCCAGACCTTCATGCTCAGCGCCGCGCGCTTTCTCGCGCAGTTCTTTCCGTTGTTCCTGCTCGGCGCGCTGTTCGGCAAGCTGATGGAAGACAGCGGTTCCGTGAAGGCGATCGCCAGTTACATGACGGAGAAGCTTGGCGCGCATCGGGCGATTCTCGCGGTCGTGATCGGTGGCGCACTCGTCACCTATGGCGGCGTCAGCCTCTTCGTGGCGTTCTTCGTGCTCGCGCCGATGGCCACCGCCCTCTTCCAGGCCGCCAATATTCCGCGCCGTCTGATGCCGGCCGCGATCGCGCTCGGCACGTCGACGTTCACGATGTCCGCGCTACCCGGCACACCGGCTATCCAGAACGCGATCCCGATGCCGTTCTTTGGTACGACGCCGTTTGCGGCGCCTGGGCTTGGCATCATCGCGAGTATCGTGATGGTGGTGTTCGGGCTCTGGTGGTTGTCCTTGCAGCAATCGCGCGCGAAGGGGGCCAATGAAGGATTCGACGGACTCGAAGCGGCGGGGAAATCCACCCGGGCGCCGGCCAGCGACAACCTCGTGCGCGAGCGCGCAAGCGTATCGCAGAGTTTCGATCCGGAGGAAGCGAAGCGCGGGCATGTCAGCGAGAGTCTGCCCTCGTTCGGCGTCGCGCTCACGCCGCTCGTGCTCGTCGTGCTGACCAACTTCGTGATGAACGTGATCGTGCTGCCGCGCATCGACGCCGACTATCTGGCCGAGGTCCGTTGGGGCGAGACGTCGCTTGCGGCGGTCGGCGGTGTGTGGGGCGTGTGCGTGGCGCTCACCGTCGCGATCGTCGTGCTCGTGCTGCTCAATCGGCATCGTCTGCCAGCGCTGCGCGAGACGATCGATGCGGGCGCGAATGCATCGGTGCTGCCGGTGCTCAGCGTCGGCAGTCTGGTCGGCTATGGCGCGGTGATCGCCGCGCTGCCGGCGTTCGCGCTCGTGCGCGAATGGGTGCTGGGTATCGGCGGTGGTCCGCTCGTATCGCTCGCGGTCGCCACCAATCTGCTCGCGGCGCTGACCGGCTCGGCCTCGGGCGGTCTCACCATTGCGCTCGACGCGCTCGGCAGCACCTATCTGCAACTGGCTGCGCAATACGGCATCGACCCGGCGCTGCTGCATCGGGTCGCCGTGATTTCCTCAGGCACACTCGACAGCCTGCCGCATAACGGCGCGGTCGTCACGCTGCTTGCCGTGTGCGGGTCGAACCACCGCGACAGCTATCGCGACATCGTGATCGTCGGGATTCTCGGCGCGTTACTCGCGCTGGTGGTGGTGATCGTGCTGGGCTCGCTGTTCGGGTCGTTCTGAGCGTCTGAAGTAGCAAGGGGTCTTGCACTGACGTTGCTATCCGTCAGTGCAAGACCCCTTTCTATTTGCCGGTCGGCTCAGTTTGGGCTGCTTTGCAGCCGATTTCCGGCTCACTTCACGCCGCCGCGCGCGCCGCATTCATCCGGCCGAACACGAACTGCCCCAGATACCAGACCAGCTCGGTATTCGCGAAAATCGCATCTTCGGTGACCGTCGACGGTTCGAGCTTCATCCGACGCAGCATCAGCTTGCCTTCGCGCGACGTCGTCCACGCATGCATCAGTTCCTTGCGCGTCTTCGCATCGGCGGCGTTGAAATGGTCGCGGCCCTTGCGCGAATCCTCGTTCATGCGCGCGCGCACTTCTTCTTCGCGCGTCGCGATGCTGTGCGCCACGGTCTTTCTCGTTTCGGTCTTGACCACCTGTTCCTGCGTTTCGTCGGCGAGCAGTTTGGCCTGTACGTCGACCATCGTGCGCTCGGCGTCGGAGATCTTCCAGTTGTCGCGTAGCGCGCGCATCAGATAGCCCGCGGGGCTCTTCTTGACCTGGCCGCGCTTGACCCTGAAGCGCGTGTATTCGACGGCCTGCTGGATACGTTCGTCGGTCCAGAGTTCGCGGTTCTCCGAAATCTCGCTGAACTGCTTGGTCGAGAGCCCGAATTCGTCGGTGAGAATCTTGTACAGATGGCTCGCGTCGGCGAGGCTCGCGAGTACCGCGTCGGCTGTGTCCTTGCGCTTGAGCAGGAAGCGGATGCGGTCGATTTTCTTCGACGTCGTGGATGCAGTCCGCGTCTCATAGGACATCTCGACGTCCGACACTTCGTTGATCTCGCGCACCGCCGGCTCGAGCCAATCGCGCTTGAAGTATTTGAAGATGGCGGCATTCGCGCCCATTTTGCCGGGCCAGTTGCGCATTTCCTCGAGCTGGATCCAGTCGGTGCGTCCCGCGGGCACGTTGGGCAACACTTTGTCGTAGATCGCGCGCGCGAGACTGCGCGTGAACGCGGTGGAAATGCGCAAGCTCAGCCAATGCGATTTCTGCGGATCGCGGATATGCGGCACGAGCCGCGGATGGACGTCGAAACGCATACGTCCGCGATGAAAGCCGACCATGCCGATCAACTGAACCTGCACCCACAGATCGTCTTCGTTGGGATCGCGGTCCGCGGGCGTATTCGTCACGCGAACTTTCGCGTTCTGAGCTTCGTCGGCGATCGTGCGCAAGTGCTTCAGGTTGCGGCTGTCGTAACGCATCAGCCACTTGAAGTAGTTGAGTTCGACGTCGTACTGATCGCGCTGCTCGGGCTCCTGCGCGACGATGAAGTACGCGGCATCGAGAAAGCGTCGCGCCGGCAGCCCCATATTGACGATTTCGGTGAAGAAATCGTTGCGCTGATAACCGATCTCGCGATTGGCCTCGTTGATGCGCAATCCCTGATCGAACATGTCTTCGAACAGCGCGAGCGCCATCTGGCGTGACGTCGCTTTCGACCTGCCCTCTTCCGGATTGTCCGCGGCCATGTTCTTCATCCACTTTTTCGCTCCCGGGACTGTAAGCATGCGGTGGTGAGCTGTCAACACACAGAACCTCACCATCAAACGACCGCGACGGAGGCCGTTTCGGCGTCCCTTCCGCGTTTCGGCACACAGAACCTCACCATGTTCACAAAGAACCTCACCTTGCGCGCGGGCGTTCGCGCGGCAAGTCCTTATGCGACGGCCCTTTTCAACCTCGTTCCCAGTAGCTGCACAACCCACCTCACCTTCGCGATTTGGCGCAGTGACAAACACATCGAACCTCACCTTGGTGGGGAATCGGTCTCACCTTGCTGCACAACCAACCGCACCTTTGAGCACAGCGAACCTCACCTTCGACACAACGCACCTCACCTTTTGGAACTTAAGTGCTTGAACCGATTGAATAGTGTTTGGTTGCGTTGGTTTGTGGGTTTGTTCTCGGTTTTAAAAAAAACCTACCAACCCGGCACACACAAATAAATGCGGCTGAAGATTGCGCGATGCAGCATGGTGAGGTTGATTGTGCGAAACGTTGAGCGGCTTTGGAGGAGCTGCTGCCAAGGTGAGGTTGGTTGTGCTGCTACGGTGATTGGTAACACTTGGTGATGAGCTGAACCTCTGGCTGACGACCCGGCGCTGGTGTGTTGCCGCTTCTGTAGGTGAGGTTGATTGTGCATTTGCGTTCCAAGTGCGGGGAGCGCTCGCAGGGAGTGGCGAAAATCTAACAATGGTGAGGTCGGTTGTGCAGAAGATTGCCGGACCGCTCTTTCAGGAAACGAGAAAGTGCACAAATGACCTCACCAAGTGCCTAAGTCTCGAGCAGGTGTGCCGACTCCGCTAAGAGATTTGCGAAGAAAGGTGAGGTCATTTGTGCCTTCGAGGACGCAGTGTTTCGAGGGTCGTTTAGTTTCCATGGCGATTCCGCAACAGAAAACGGTCTGGAAATACAGAAATTTGCAGAAAATCCGCATAAAAACAGTAATTTAAAAAGCTATTTTCAAGTATTTCCTGTATTCTGAGGTTTCTGGAATTTTATGGAAAAACCTCAGAATGGTCAGAACGAGCCAACTTCCTGCCGTAGACCGAACCGTTCACTTTGAGCAGATCAGTGAGTTCGCAGAAAAAGTCACCATTTTCACTAATGAGCTGCGTGACACGATTCTGGCTCCGCGTCCTCGAAAAACGGCTCCCGTTTTCAAGACCGGCGAGATTGCCGAGATGTGCAACGTCTCACACTCGCAGGTTCAGTATCTCGCGACAAAAGGCGACGGAGAACTGCCTTCGGGCACGGCGGCAGGCACGGGCCGTACCCGGACCTTCACGCTGGAGGAGGCGCGGATCTGGGTACAAAAGATTTCCGACATCTACCAGACTCCACTGGTCACGCGCCTGAAGGAGCCAGACGGGAAGATCATTATCACCGCGCAGCTCAAAGGTGGCTCCGCCAAGACGACGACGACGATGTGCCTCGCCCAGGGGCTGTCGCTGCGGGGACGCAAAGTGTTGGTGGTTGATCTCGACCCGCAGGCGTCGCTTTCGGAACTGTGCGGACTGTACGCGGAAAAAGACGTGACGCCTGAAGACACAGTATTGCCGTACGTCTACGACCAGGACATCGAAGGTGGCCTCGAGGGGCGGGTCCAGTCGACGTACTGGGATGGCATCGACGTGATTCCTGCGCACACGGAACTGATTGGAGCAGAGTTCCATCTGCCGGCGATGCAAAAGATGCGACCGGGTTTTCGCTTCTGGACCGTGCTTCGTCAAGGGCTCGAGCCGCTGCGCAAGAAGTACGACTACATTCTCATGGATACGTCGCCGTCGCTGTCGTACCTCAATCTGAACGCGCTGATGGCCGCGGATGCCATGGTGATGCCGATGGTGCCGGAAAACCTGGACTTCATCAGCTCGCTGTCGTTCTGGCGACTTTTCTCGGACGTGTCCAAAAGCTTTATCAAATTCGAGACGGACAAGAAGTACGACTTCGTGTCGCTGGTGTTGTCGCGGGTCGATTATGGGCGGAACTCGTCGGCGCCGATCGTGCGCGCGTGGGCGCAAAGCGCGTACGAAAACTGGCTGCATTCGATCGAGGTACCGGCGAGCTCGGTGATGAGCACCGGGGCGTTGGCGTTCTCGACCGTCTTCGACATCAGCAGCAATCACAGCGCGGCCAAGTCGCTGCAACGCGTGCGGCAACCTCTCGTCGACTACTGTCGCTGGATCGACGAGATCTATTCGGAAAAATGGAGGAACGCGCAATGAGCAATATGCGAGAACAGTTGCTGGCCAAGACGTCCGGCATTCGCAAAACTTCGTCGATCAACGAGGACGAGGTGAAGCGCAGCAACCGCACGCAAACGGCGCCCGGCCTTGCCGGCGCGCTGGCCGTTGCGCAACTTCGCGTGCAGGAACTGGAATCGACTGGCGTCGCATCGCAACTGGCGGTTGCTGGCATCTTGCCGAACCCTTGGCAGCCGCGTCGCGTGTTCAACGAAGCAAAGTTAGCCGAGCTTGCGGAGTCGATCCGCGAAGTTGGACTGATGCAGCCGATCGTGGTCCGTCGTGTTGCGGACGACTATCAGATCGTCGCCGGCGAACGACGCTGGCGTGCGCACAAGATGTTGGGGCTGGACACGATCAAGGCCGTGGTTGCGGATTGCTCCGACTCGGATATGGCCGTGCTCGCAATGGTTGAAAACATTAGCCGCGACGACCTTGCTGACTATGAAATCGGCGTGGCGATTCGTCGATCGGAAACAGAGTTCCCGAATCGCAAGCGACTGGCGGAAGCGATGGGATTGTCGCGGGCAGGTCTGTATCAGTTCTTGTCGTTCGACAATCTGCCGGACTTCATCAAGAAAGATCTCGATATTCAACCGCGACTATTGGGCGGGACTGCGGCGCAAGCAATTGCAGCGGCTATCAAAAAACATGGCGAGGATGGCGTTAAAGCCGCTCGCGAAATTTGGCCTCTGTTGGTGAGAGGCGAAATGGATCAGGGCAAGGTCGCGGCGGGAATCACCGCCCTGGCGACCCGGCAGACGACGTCGGGCGGTACCGGCGGACGCAGCATCGAGAAATTTTTCGCGGGACGAGAGCACGCTGGGAGCATCACCAAGGATGTGAGTAACTTCACGATCAAGATCAAGACCGGAGTGATCACCGAGGCGCAAGAAGTTCAGATACGACAGTTGATCGGACAGATGTTCCAATCGCAGCCGAAGACGAGCTAATTGGTGGTTCGGTTGTAGTGTTAAAAGGCCCGCTTAGTGCGGGCTTTTTTTTGGGTCAATCAAATCGGTCCACTCGAAGAGTGTCTAGAGTCTAGACACTCACTCCGCAGCCCTACCTTTGCGCCATCCGGTGTCTAGACTCTAGACACTCTTGACGACGTACCCCCGATGCCGATGAAAGCGTGCCGCGTCCGCGCGAACGTACATCCTTCGTGCCTTGCACGACCCGTGGAGCGATTCGCGCAGTATTGCGTTCGCAGCGATCTCGCAGGCACCTGCGGCGGCTCAGCCGCTCGCCATGAGCGAGACAGCCAATGACTGGGGATTTCTGATGCATCCATTGAGCCGGGTTCGGCTGCTTCGTTGACGGTCGCATTACCCGGAGCACATACAAAATCGCACAGGCGACATATGACGGACGGGATGGAGGGCCAGCCCTCTGTACCATCCACGGTCGTTCTCAACCCAATGCCGCATCAGCGCGTTTCCCCGAGACGACTCGACTCCGCTATCGTCGGTCCCAATCTTCTCAATGAGAAAGGTCGCGGCCCTTAGTGCGCGACGTGCATTGCACATGGTTGTCCGTGAACACCTGTGTTCATGATGGCGCTTTCGGCCGTAGCAAACCTCGGCGAAGATCGTCGACGCCCCGCAAGAATGCTTCACTCTCCCGGTGTACCTCAGGCAATGAACGCGCGCAGCGTTGACGCCACCGCTTATCGACCGCAAAGTCGGCAGTCGTTCTGCCGGAAAAGCTGTTCCGTACGATTAGCAATGAAAGCGGCACGAACAAACGCGCAAAGGAAGGCTGTGAATGGGGCTTGCCTTAGCGAACAGACGACATGCGTCAAGATCCGGCGGGAGCCAGTTATTACTGGAACGTCGCGTTAAGGCACCCCGAATCATGTATCACGCGTTCTCTCAAACGGTGCAGTCGCCGTTCCGCAAACGGTGTTCGATCGACGACCAGAAAGTCAATCGCGAACGCCTGCCGGCCGCGATGAATTGGCCGTAATCGCGGTGAACCAACATCCCACCGTCGTCAAGAGAGGACACTCTAAAGATAGTTGATGTCGGTCTCACGCCTACCGATTTACTTACCCGCCGAGGAGACGCCCAGGTAGACGTACTCGAAGGTATGCATCGCGACCGCGCCGATCATTTTTGGGCAAGCACCGGAGCAATGAGTGACTCGACCGCAACGAATGATCTCCGTCCAATCGTATGTCACGCCACACGGATGGGCCTGCGTCAGACCACTCGTTCAGCGCGAAATCAACATCGCTGCTCTCAGAGCATCCGCAAGAAATCCGTCGGACGATGGACGGCAGGATAGGTGAGGGCAGGCGCGCAAATTTCGCGAACGTAAAGAGTTTCTCCCGGCCCGCCCCGTGATATTGATAGCAAGACGATCGCGCGTCCGCAATGCGAGCGACTGTCAACCGCCACGCGTGTGGCCAACTTGAACTTCAGCAGATGCAGCAGTCGCGCATCGGCAACCTAACAATATGCGGGGACAGAACAACCGGTCCACTTTTGCGAACTAAATATCGAAAAACGAGTGACTCTTAGCCAATACGATCGAGAATTTTCGATTCTTCGGCCAATCTCGCCAACCGACACTGCGTGAAACATAACAAAACATCTTTTATGCGCGCCAACCTATTGTTTTAAAAGACTTTTTTCACCAATTCGCGCCATTGTTTCACGCCAATCAATCAAATTGGTGCACGATACCCGATTACTCCCACCAAACGGCGACAACGCGCCAGAATGAACACACATGCCCCGCCAATCCGTAACATTCAATACGTAATTTGTAGCGAAAGAATTTCGAGCGGCCGTCGCGATCTTTCGAGCGTTCCGCCGACCTGACCGCTCATCCGAACCAATCTTCCGCTCCTGCCTCGATCACGCTGGCTTGATTCGGGACGCTGTACCAGTGATTCGAACAGAGCCCAGCAACCGCAAGCTCGTCAAGTCCGAGCCCAAGTCCGAGCCGCCGCAAAAGACAGCTGGCCCCTCCGCCCTCACTTCGCTATCCGAGCCTCCCCGCAAACCTCCCCGCGCTGATCGATCTGCGCAATATCCTCATGCAAGATCCGCCGAATCTCAAGGATCGCCCGCGGCGTCTCCTGCACACTGTGTCCAGCAACAATCACCTTCTCCGACAGCGCGCCCACGAGATGCGCGCTGCGATAAGGGACCACGCCATCATCGGAATCTTCGAGCGGTCCGTTTTCGCGGCGCCGCGCGATGATCGAATGGAAGCAAACCTCGGGGCTGATCGGCAACTGCGACGTCGCGCGAATCAACGGATCGGTTTCGCGCAGTTGTTCGATGCTGTTAGGCACATGGAAGGTCCGTCCCTGCGGTTCGATGTTCGTCGCCGTCTGCATCACTTCCTCGATCTCGTTCAGCAGGGCAAGCGGCAGACGCACGAGGTTGGCCGCCCAGCGCGACAGCCGGTTGCTCGCGAACGGCGTGCCTCGATGGGGGGCCGCGATAAATATGGCGCGCTCGATTTGCGGCATCGGCGTGAAGTTCAGTAGCCGATCGAGCCGCTCGTCCTCGCGATCGATATCGGTGCCCTCGGGCACGTATTTGTCCTCGAACGTCGCCCAAAGCGCGTCGCCGGAAGTCGACACGAGCAGCCGCGCCAGAACGCCGCCCATGCTATGACCAATCAACACCATGCCATGCGACGCCGGCGCCGTACCGTCTGGATCGAAGTGCGCGAGCGTCTGCTGCGTGGCGCGGCGGATGCGCGCGAGGTTGACCAGAATCGGCACGTTGGTCGGGTAGTAGACCTGCCACACCTGGAAATGCCGGCGAAGCACTTCATCGCCCTGAATATCGTTGGCGACGTTGACCCATGCCTCGGGGCTGCTCGCGAGGCCGTGCAGCATCAGAATGATCCGTCGATTGGGATCGAACGGTTGCATCATGTAGATGCGGGGCGTATCGATACCGTGTGCGCGTCCAAACAGCGTGCGCAACGATTGCCCGGCGAAGCCGGAGCGCGCGAGCCAGATGCTGTAGCCGGCGCTGAAGTTGGCCGAGAGTGGCACAGTCTGGCCGTGTCGCTCGACACTGTCTTCGCGATACGGATCATAGACGGACAGCACGAGCTCATGCGAGGCAAGCACCTGTTCGAGCGTGCCCTGGCTGAACCAGATCAACGCGGTGACGTTCGGCGACGGCATCTCGCGGAAAAAGCGCGACGCCGGCCTTGGCCGACCCGCGGCTGCTGAAGACAGGCCGGGGTTGAACGGTGCGCTCGCGGGACCATCGACGCGGGCGGACACACGCGTGTCGGCGCGGGCATTGCCACCCGCATCGCCACCCGCATCGACGTCATCTTCAGGCGTCGGCACGTTCATCACAGCAACGAGTTCCGCCCCCAAACCATCGCGTCGATAAATGCTACGTATCCCCGCGAACGACAGCCGCGACGCCGGGATGACTTCGCGCGGTTCGCGCACGCCTTCGGGTAACCGGGTTCGGCTCAGGTCGAGATGAATGGACCAGCCTGCGATGTACTGCGTGCCCGGCACGCCGTTGCCGGCATCGGTAGCGAGCGCGCCACGCAGAAACAGCGCGTGGGCAAGCTCCTGCACCGCGTAGTTGTAGTAGTCACGGACCTGGGTCTGACGATCTTCGAATGCACATTCGCCAGCAGTGCGTTCACCGAGGAACAGAAACGCATACGCGAATCGCGTGGCCCTGAGCCACAGATCGAATTGCGCGTCGCTCCAATCGCTGGTGTTGGCCGGCGTGTTGGTGATGGCCATCAGCAACGACAGTTCGGCGAGGCTCGACAATCGCCGGTCGGTATTGATTCCGCCGACGGTCGAGATCGTATTGATGCAATCGAGTGGCTCACGTTGGCAGGTGTTCCCATCGAGTGCCGCGATGTGCAGGGTGTCTCGCGTCGCGGCGCTCAGACGGCCGGTCGACAGAATGTCGCCACGGCGCATCGCGATGTACTGCTCCGGGCCTTGCGAGCTGACGGTCACCATCGCGCAACCGCACAGAAGACTGCTGGTAAGCAGCGCGAGTGCCGCGCACCGCGATGTCCACGATGCGAGCGAGCGCGTCATGATGCGTCGAACCGGTTCGTGCGAGAGGGCAGCCGCGCTACGCCGATGCAAGCGATGAACGCTGGCGGCGGCCGCGACGTTGCAATTGCCAACTTTCTTTTCACGCAGAGTTGCGTCACCCATCGGCGAAACAAAAATTCCTTGAAACCTATAGCATTTTTCCCTATGGCATTTCGTGACTAGTACAGCAGAATAGCCATGCTGATATTTCATCAACAGAAGCCGAAGCAACCATAGAACGAGTCGGTATGACCGTAGCAAGTCGCGAATCGATTGACGGCTTGCGCACTGTTCGGCCATGATGCCTGTGACGAACTGAAAGGGGGCAATGACGCACGCATGACACGGGGAAAACACCGGTGAACTGCGCGAAGTCATGAACGCATATGACGGCTTTGATATACCGCTTAAGGTAAGCAATCGATACGATCGTGCTGCGCCTGTGAGGCTCTTGACAGCGAATTGTTTGGGAACTTTAATAATTTTGCAGCAAGGTTCAATCGAAGGGATCTGATTCAACGCTGCAATCCGCCCGCATATTCATTCGTCTTCAGGTTATGCGGAATCGTCGTGCATTCCATACAGGGCGGATTCGTCAATTTCCTCAGTCTTGTTTCGGCATGGCGAAGCAGTTTGGCAGTTCGACAGGATGCCTGATGAACGGAGCCGGAATGACGACACATAGGTTGCAGCTGTAGTCTGGACGGCCACAACACCATTGTCGCCGATAGACTGCTTTGAACGACGTTGCCGGTTCGACAGAAGGGATGCCGCTGTTCCTCGAGTCTGACCTGGCCGTGGAAGTCGCATCGGATGCACCCGTCGGTCCACTGTTATGGGCCCCTATGAATTGCTGAGCAACCTGTAGGGTCTCGTATTCGCCGGCCCGTGAGCTACGTTGCCGCTGGGCTTACGACATGGGTTGCGCCAGCAGTCAGCCGAGGACGTCATGAATGCAAACCGCTCCGATGCACCGCGGCCTCGCCGATCAGGCGGAATCGCACTGACCGGCGTAGTGTCGTGCGCGCTGACCTGCGCGCTTGTCGTTTCACTGTCGGGCTGCCAACGGCAGACCGAAACACAGAGTGGCGATACGAGGCCAGCCGTGCAGCTCACCAGGGTCGAACCGGCCGACGCTTCCGCCATTCGCATTTTTACCGGGCGGGTCGAGCAGACCAGCATCTCGCCGCTCGCATTCGAAGTATCGGGCCGCGTCGTGCAGATCGCGGTGCTCGAAGGCGCGTCGGTGAAACGCGGGCAACTGATCGCGCGGATCGACGAGGAACCCTACAAGCTGCAACTGCAACGCGCGAACGCGCAGTATCAGCAGCTGAGCGACAACCTGAAGCGCCAGGCGGTGCTGCGCAAGGACGGCATTCTGTCTCAGGCTGCTTATGAGCAGCTCTCGGCTTCCACGGACGCCGCACGCGCGGCACGCGACCTGGCGAGCCGCGACCTGCGCAATACCCAGCTCGTCGCGCCATTCGACGGCCGGATCGCTCGCCGCAACATCGAGATCCAGCAGGTCGTGCAGGCTGGGGCGCCCGCGTTCAATCTGGAAAACATCGGCCGTGCCGATGTCGGCGTCGATCTGCCTCAGAGCATTGCCGAACGGCTGTTCGTCGACAAGACGCTGAGAGCCGAGGCGTGGCTGCCCGGGCGGCCGCAGAACCGCTTCCCGCTCGTGTTCCGCGAACGGACCACGCAGACCTCGCCGACTTCGGCGGCCTACCGGCTCGTGTTCTCGATCGAAGGACCGCAAAGCACGATGCTGTTCCCCGGCATGGCGCTGCGCGTACAGATTTCCGAAACGGCGCGTCAGGTCGCGCAAAACGAGAACCACGGCTACTTCGCGATTCCGATCGCGGCGGTGTCGATCGGCGCGGACGGTCAGCGCCGTCTGTGGCGCTACGATGCCGCGTCCGGCCGTGTGCATGCGGTGCCGGTCAGCGTGCGCGAAATTCGCAATGACGATGTGGTCGTCGCGGGGGCGGTCGCGGCGGGCGACCGCGTGGTGGCCGGCGGCTCGCAGTTTATGAAAGAGGGAATGGCGGTTCGTCCAATGGATGCGCCTCAATGAACCTCGCGCGCCCCCTTATCGAAAAGCCGCTGATCGCGTGGGTTCTGACGCTGATCTCGCTGTTGGGCGGTATCTTCGCGTACTTCAACATCGGGCGGCTTGAAGACCCGAAGTTTACGATCAAGGCCGCGGTCGTCGTGACGCTGTATCCCGGCGCGAGCGCGCACGAAGTCGAGCAGGAAGTGACGGACCGCCTCGAAAGCGCGATCCAGCAGATGCCGCAGGTCGAGAAGCTGACCTCGCGTTCCATGCCGGGCTACTCGGAAATCCGCGTCGAGATTCGCGACCAGTACACGTCGGCGCAATTGCCGCAGGTGTGGGACGAGGTGCGCAAGTCGGTATCGGATGCACAGCCCCGGCTTCCGCCGGGCGCGGGACCGTCACTCGTGCTCGACCGTTTCGGCGACGTCTACGGGATGTTCTACGCGCTAACCGGCGAGGGCTACTCGCAGGCGCAACTGTATGAGTACGCGCGCGAACTGCGCCGCCAACTGCTGACACTCGGCGACGTGTCCGACATCGTGATCGCCGGTGAGCAGCAGGAGCAGATCTCGGTCGACGTCGACCAGTCGCAACTGATCGCCAACGATCTGTCCACCGACGATCTCGCGCAGACGCTGTTCCTGCAGAACGAGGTTCGGCCCGCCGGCCGCGAACGCGTCGGCGACCTGTCGTTGCGGATTGCGCCGACTGGATCGCTCGATTCGCTGCAGGCCATCCGTTCGCTGCCCGTCAACAATACACCGGGCCCGCTGCTGCTTGGCGACATCGCTCGCGTGAGCCATGGCTATGCGACGATTCCGAACCAGGTCATTCACTTCAACGGTCAGCCCGCGATCACGATCGGTATCAGCGCGCGGCCGCGCGTCAACGTGGTGAAGGTCGGCGAGAAGATCAAGGCGAAGCTCGCCGAACTCGAACGTGATCGCCCGATCGGCATCAAGCTGTACTCGCTTTACGATCAGCCACAGATCGTCGACGAAAGCGTACGTGGCTTCATCTTCGATGTGTTCCTGTCCGTGGCGATCGTCGGTGTCGCGCTGGGCATTGCGCTCGGCTGGCGCGCGGGCGTCGTGCTGGGCGTCGAGCTGTTCCTGTCGATCCTCGGCACGCTGCTGGTCATGTACGCGGCAGGCATCGAGCTGCAGCGTATCTCACTCGGCGCGCTGATCATCGTGATGGGCATGCTGACCGACAACAGCATCGTGGTGGTCGAGGGGATGCTCGTGAAGGTTCAACGAGGCAAGTCGCATCTCCAGGCGGCGACCGAGATTCTCAAACAAAGCCAATGGCTTCTGCTCGCGTCGACCATTGTGGGAATTCTGGCTTTCTCGGGCATCGGCCTGTCGCCGGATGCGGTCGGCGAATTCTGTGCATCGTTGTTCGCCGTCGCTGCGATTTCGCTGCTATTCAGCTGGGTGATCGCCATCGCCCTGACACCGCTGTTCGGCACGTATCTTTTCAAGCCCGCGGACATCATCGATGAAGACCCGTTCAAGTCGAAGCTGTACAAGCGCTATGGCGCGCTGTTGTCATGGGTCACCAGACGGCGCGTGCTCGTGGTCATCGGCCTCGTTGCGCTGACGGTGCTGGCCGGATGGGCGTTCCGCTTCGTCGCGCAGAGCTTCTTCCCCGCGTCGACTACGCCGATCTTTTATGTGGACATGCGCTTGCAACGCGGCGCCGATATTCGCGCGGTCGTCGAGAAGAGCCGCGAGGTGGAAAAGGTGCTCCTCAAGCATGCGGACGTCACCAACGTGCAGACGTATATCGGCTCGGGCGCGACGCGTTTCTTCCTCGCCTACGATCCGGAGACGCGTGATCCGTCGTACGCGCAGTTCATCGTCGGCGCGAAAGACCAGGGCCTGATCGACGACATGATTCCGGACATCGAAGCGGATCTGAAGAAGCGCTTCCCCGAGCAGCATTGGACGGTCACGCGGCCGAACTTCGGCCCCGGTGGAGGTGCGGCGATTCAGGCGCGCTTCTCCGGACCCGATCCGATGGTGCTGCGCCGCTTGTCGCAGGAAGCGCAGAACGTGCTGAAGGCCGACGGCCGCATCATCGCGATTCGCGACGACTGGGAGAACCCGATCAGCATCGTGCGGCCGGAATTCGACGAATCGCGGGCGCGCTCGCTCGGTGTGACGCGCCGTCAGGTTAGCGACACGATGGCTTATGCAACCGAAGGCCTGCGGGCGGGCATCTATCGCGAAGGCGATCAGCTACTGCCGATCATGCTGCGTTCGCCCGACTACACGCGTGGCGTCGCGGGTCTGCAGGACCTGCAGGTGTTCAGCGCGGGGCTGCGCCGTTACGTGCCGCTCGGCGACGTGGTCAACGGCTTCACGGTCGGTACCGAGGAAGGCCAGATCGCGCGCGAAAACAGGATTCGCACGCTTACGGTTTCGGGCAACCCGATCTATGGCCAGAACAGTGTCGACGCGTTCAACCGCATACGCTCGGGCATCGAGAACATCAAGCTGCCACCGGGCTATAGCTTCGAATGGGGCGGCGAGCACGAATCGTCGACGCGCGCGCAGCAGAGCCTGTTCCGTCAACTGCCGCTCGGCTTCATCGGCATGGCGCTGCTCGTGCTGATGATGTTCGGACGCCTGAAGCCGGCGCTCGTCGTGCTGCTCGTCGTGCCGATGTCGATCGTCGGCGTCACGCTCGGTCTGCTGCTATTTCGCGGCGCGTTCGGCTTCATGGCGTTGCTCGGTCTATTGAGTCTGATCGGCATGCTGATCAAGAACGGCGTGGTGCTCGTCGAAGAGATGGATTCGCAGATCGCCGCGGGCGTGCCGCGCATGCAGGCGGTGACCCACGGCGCGATGAACCGTCTGCGGCCGGTGATACTGGGGGGCGGTACGACGGCGCTCGGCATGGCGCCGTTGTTGTGGGATCCTTTCTTCAAGGACATGGCGATCACGATTATGGCGGGCCTTGTTTTTGCCACCGTGCTGACGTTGGTCGCCGTGCCGGCGCTGTATGCGATGCTGTTCTCGATCAGGCAGGCGGAATGGGAGCCGGGTCGACACCCGGAAGCAAAATGATCCGCGCGCGCCCTTATCTTCTCGCCATCGCGGCCCTGCTGCTCGAAGCCGGCTGTACGGGTTCATTGCAGCTGCAAAAGCCCGCCGCGTTTCCGCCGCAGTATTCGGAGGCGCAACCGGGCGTGGCGACACCGATGTCCGAGCAGCAGCTCGCGGCATGGTGGACCCAGTACAACGACCCGACGCTGAACAGACTGATCGATCTCGCGCTCGCGCACAACTTCGACATCGCGACCGCTTACGCACGGGTCGATCAGGTGCAGGCCGGGATCCGGCTGGCTCGCTCGCAACTGCTGCCGTCGGTCGGTGCCGGCGTGAGCGCTGCGAAGTACCACGGCGCCGAGACGCAGCTCGAATTCGCGGAATTCCTCGGCATCAACAATACCGATGCGCAGTTCTGGCGTGTCGGCTTGCAGGCGCGATGGGAGATCGACCTGTTCGGTCAGGGACGCGCAAGGCTCTCGGCGGCACGCGAACAGGCACGCGCGGCCGCGGGCGACGCGGAGGCGGTACGCCTGAGCGTGGTGTCGGGTGTCGCGGATCTGTACGTCACCTATCGTGGGCTGCTGCGTCAGCGCGCGATTTTGCTGCAGAGCCGCGCGATCGCGGACGACTTCGTCAACATCGCCGAGAAGAGCTTTAACGCGGGTCTCGTGCTGAGTACGGACATCGAAGCAGCGCGCGCCGGCCGCGCGCAGGTCGATGCGCGTTTGCAGGACGTGGAGAACGGCATCGCGCAGGCACGACTCAATTTGCAGAATCTATGCGGCGTGCAGCCCGCGGACTTCGCGGGGATTCTCGATCAAAGCGACACGCTGATGACCGCGCTGCCGCATATCGAGCCCGGCCAGCCGGTCGACCTGCTGATGCGGCGCCCGGATCTGATCGCGGCGCAGGCACGCGTGAATGCGGCGCTCAGGCAGTCGGATGTCGCGCGGCTCAACTACTGGCCGACCATGTCGTTGAGCGGTTTGCTTGCACGCAATGGTTGGGAGATCGCGGGTCAAAGCCTCGGGGCCAGCACGTTCTGGCTGTTCGGCGCGGCGATGGCGCTGCCGCTGATCGACTTTGGCGCGCGGCGCTCGCAGGTGGAGTCGTCGGATGCGCAGGCGCAGCAGGCCATGTTGAACTACGAAAAGACCGCGCTCGGTGCGTTCTATGACGTCGACCGTGCGCTGGCGCGTTTGAACCGGCAGGACGAGTTGTTCAAGGCACGCAATGAAGAAGTCATGCGTCGCACCACGCAGTTGAGCCAGGTGCGACGTCGCTACGAACTCGGCGATACCGGCCGCGTCGATATCGATCAGGTGCGGGTTGCGCTGCTCGAAAGCCAGTCGTCGCAGGCGAGGGAAGAGGTCGGCGAACTGCAGGCACAGTTCGCGCTGTTCAGGGCGATGGGAGGCGGCTGGTTGACCAATCCGCCAGTGGCCTCGAATACACGAGCGCCGACGGAACCCGCGCCCGCCACCGCGAGGGCACCGGCGCCGGCCTCAAAGTGAACGACCAGGAGGAGTGCGGTCCGGTACCCGCAAGGCCGTTGGCTTCAGTCGGGGAGGACTAACAGGAGATGCGCAATGCACGCGTACCTGCTCCGCGTAAGTCCCTGTCTGGAAGAAATCAGCTTCTCTGAAGGGTGGACGATGGCAACCCAGGTCGAGACGAAACTGTCGTTGCCCGCATTGACCGCGATGGTCGTCGGCTCAATGGTGGGCGCAGGGATTTTCTCGTTGCCGCGCAATTTCGCGCGCGCGACCGGACCGTTCGGCGCGGTCATTGCATGGTGCGTGGCGGGCATCGGCATGTATGCGCTGGCGCGCGTCTTTCAGGCGCTCGCGCAGCGACGGCCCGAGCTCGATGCGGGCGTGTTCGCATACGCGCGAGCGGGCTACGGCGATTATGCGGGCTTTCTATCCGCATTCGGCTACTGGATGGCCGGCTGCTTCGGCAACGTGTCGTACTGGGTGCTGATCAAATCGACGCTTGGCGCTTTCGTGCCGGCCTTCGGCAACGGCAACACCGCGACCGCGATCATCGTGTCGTCGGTGGGCATCTGGCTGTTTCATCTGGTGATGCTGCGCGGTGTCCAGCAGGCCACGATGATCAACACGATCGTCACGGTCGCGAAGTTGATTCCAATCGTGCTGTTCATCGTGATGCTGATCGCGTTGTTTCGCGCCGACATGTTTCGCGCGAATCTGTGGGAACGCAGCGATCAGATCGGCAAGGGCCTGTTCTCGCAGGTTCGCGCGACGATGCTCGTCACCGTCTTCGTGTTCGTCGGTATCGAAGGTGCGAGCGTGTACTCGCGCTATGCGAAAAAGCGCTCGGACGTCGGCGCCGCGACGATCACCGGCTTCGTCGCCGTGCTGTGTCTGCTGGTGCTGGTGACGCTGCTGCCTTACGCGACCTTGCCGCGCGCCGATATCGCGGTGATGCGCCAGCCGTCGATGGCCGCGGTACTCGGCGCGCTGCTCGGCCCGTTCGGTGTCGTGTTCGTCAGCGCCGGTCTGATCATTTCGATCCTCGGCGCGTACCTCGCATGGTCGCTGATCTGTGCCGAGGTGCTGTTCGCCGCCGCGCGTCTCGAGACGATGCCGCGTATCTTCGCGCGACAAAACGAGCGCAAGCTGCCGGTCGCCGCGATCTGGCTCACGAGTACCGTGGTGCAGTGTTTCGTAATCAGCACGTACTGGTCGACCGATGCATTTGCGCTGATGCTCAATCTCACGAGCTCGATGGTACTGATTCCCTATTTTCTCGTGGCCGCATACGGCATCAAGGCCGCGGGTGACGATAGTGGACAGAATGGCGGCACCTTGAGCGGCGCGTTGCGCACCGAGTATTTCGTCGCGATGTTCGCGACGTTGTATACGGCCTTTCTGCTGTTCGCGGGCGGCCTGAAGTTCCTGATGCTATCGGCGCTGCTTTATGCGCCCGGTACGGTGTTGTATGTGGTGGCCAAACGCGAGCGCGCTCATCGGGTGTTTTCGAAAGTCGAGTGGGTCATCTTTGCCGTCGCGGCCTGCGGCGCGATTGGCGCGCTGATCGGCCTCGCGACCGGCACGATCGTCATTTGAGCGGTCGATCATCGTAGTCGCACGAGCGCGGCTCGATCGGAACGTGTTCGCGGGAGAGCGATCGCAGCAATGGACAAGCGCGTCAGACTTTCAGCGCCGGGCCTGATGGCGATGGTGATCGGCTCGATGGTCGGGGTGGGCGTCTTTTCGCTGCCGCAGGCGCTCGGCAAATATACCGGCGTAGTCGGTTCGTTGATCAGCTGGACCATCACCGGCTCCGGCATGCTGATACTCGCGCTGATCTTTCAACGGCTCGCATGGCGCAAGCCGGAACTCGACGCTGGCGTCTACACATATGCGCGCGTCGGGTTTGGACGCTACACGGGATTTCTGTCGGCGTTCGGCTACTGGTGCGCCAGCTGTCTCGGCAACGTGGCCTATCTCGTGCTGATCAAGTCCGCGCTCGCGATCGTCGCGCCTTCATTCGGCGCTGGCAATACGTTTAGCGCGATCGTCAGTTCCTCGCTGATGATCTGGGTGTTTCACTTCCTGATACTGCGCGGCGTGAAGGGCTCGTCGGTAGTGAATGCGTCGATGACGGCCGCCAAGTTGTTCGCGCTTGGACTGTTCGCGGTGCTCGTGCTATCGAGTGTCAAGTGGCAGTTGTTCGTCGCGAACCTGTGGACCGTTCCCGAGCCGTCGGCGACCGGCCTGTTCGGCGAGGTGCGCAAGACGATGTTGGGCACGGTATTCGTGTTTCTCGGCGTCGAAGGCGCGAGTGTCTATTCACGGCATGCACGCGAACGGCGCGACGTCGGGGTCGCGACCGTACTCGGCTTTCTCTGCGTGCTTGCGTTGATGGTCATGGTCACGATGTTGTCGTATGGCGTGTTGCCGCTCGAGCAGTTGGGCACGCTGAAAAATCCGTCGATGGCTGGCGTGCTGAGCGCCGCGGTCGGCGCCTGGGGCGCGGTCGCGGTCAAGCTCGGCCTGGTGATATCGGTACTCGGTTCTTATCTTGCATGGACGTTGCTCGCCGCCGAAATTCTGCACGCGGCGGGCAAGAGCCGCACGATGCCCGCGTTTCTCGGGCGAGAAAACCGCAACCACGTACCGGTCGCCGCACTGTGGATGACGAGCCTCGTGATTCAGGCCTTTCTGATCGTGACGCTGTTTTCGAAAGAAGCGTTCACGCTGGCCAAGGAGTTCACGACGTCGATGAGCCTGATCCCGTATCTGCTCGTCGCCGGCTATGGGTTGAAGCTCGCAGCAAGCGGCGAATCGTATGCGGGGCAGCCGTGGTCACGTCGCATCGATTTCATGCTCGCGCTGCTGGGCTGCGGCTACGCGCTCTTTCTCGTGTACGCGGGCGGCCTGCATTATCTGTTGATGTCGACCGTGCTTTATACGGCGGCGACCGTGTGGTTTTACGTCGCCGAGCGTCGCAAGGGGAAACGGCCTGTGTTTACGCTGCTCGAACGCTGGCTGTTCATCGTGGTTCTGCTTACCGGGCTGGTCGCGTTCGTCGATCTCGTGCGCAATCATTTTGCGGCCTAAGGCTCGCGCTCGCGCGCCGCGCGCCGCGTGGCTCACATGATCGCGGCCTGGCGAATGCAGCGGATGGAATAGTCGGCCGGGCGCATGTGAATCGCGCCTTCGCGCTGCATCAGATGCAGTCTCCCCGTGCGCGACGTTTCAATGAAATCCAGTTTTTTCATCTTCAACGGAATTCAGCACGCGGGCAGCAACTAGCGGTTTCGGTTCAAATGGGCCCGCGAGGGCGGACCTGCTGTCGCGCGGTCCGCTAGAAGAAACACGGCGGTGGCGCCGGCGGCGATGGGGCATTGCGACGGGCCGACTGGGCTGGATGTTGAAAGCACTTCTTGCACCTATGACGCATATAGGACTCTGCTGACTTTTTTCTTGTTAGCGCATCGTACAATCCGCCTCTGCGCAAGGCGAAGATGTTTTAATCCCTCGCCGACGAGTTGGGGTGCGTTGCGCTATCCCATCTTCATGATTGATCCATGCTAGGTTGTATGCCCAAAAATTGCTTTGTCTTTACCAAAGCACACCGGCTTTCTCACCGATTTTGCATCGTTTAAAAAACAGTGGTTCGAAAACTTCTATTTGCGTGGTGCCAAAATGCCTTTGTGGAACGATCAAGACAATTTGATATGCGCTATTTGGACCGCACCGACTTGTGCGCTTAGATGATAGGCGTTCCCGACGCCGTTCGCTTCATTAGAAGCAGGAAGGTTGCGGCTCTCGATCTTGCTGCTGAGGTGTGCGGCTAGGCCCACGCAAACGCAGCGTCCCGTGGCGACACACAGGATCAGGGAAGTCGACGAGTGGATGGGACGAGATGCCCTGCGCCTTTCTCATCATGTAACGGCGTGAAATGACATGGTACTTTGGTGACAAGTCATGCAGGGTGTTTCGGCAAGGAAAAGGTATTCACCTGCGTGGTATGGAGTGTGAGTGAACAAAATAAGAGTGGGTATCGCCGACGATCATCCATTTATTCTCCTCGGCGTCGAGCATCTTCTTCAGCGTTGTCCTGACATCCAGGTCTGCTTCAAAAGCGAAAGTATCGGCCTGCTTCTCCAGCGGTTGGTTGAAGTGCCGGTCGATGTTCTTGTGTGCGACTACGAATTCGAAGGCGATCCGTATGCCGACGGTCTCAATCTTCTTGACCGGATCCGGCGTGTCGCCCCATCCATACGAGTAGTTTTTCTGAGCACGCATTCTTCCACGCACATCATTTCAGCCGCGCTCAACGGAGGGGCGGCCGGCTTCGTCGGCAAGGGTCCCGAGGGCTTTGTCAGCCTTACTGCTGCCGTTCGCGTTGCCAAAAATAAAAGCGTGTTTCTGCCTGATTCCATTGCCGACAAGATGTTGCGCGCAACGGGGCGCGCAGCGCAACGCGGATCTTCTCTCAATTTGCTATCTGAAAAAGAATCGACGGTCGTGCGAATGATCTGCGACGGGATGTCGATCGCAACAATTGCCGAGCGGCTCAATCGCAGTCCCAAGACCGTGAGCAATCAGAAGAACGCTGGCATGAAGAAGCTCGGTGCCAGAAACGACGTAGAACTCGTCACAATCGTGCGCGAGTGGTCCTGCTCCTAGCAATTGCCGCGATTCTCAGGCGGATTCTGTCGTTCTCGTGGCGCCTTCTCCCTATCGTAGGGTGGTCCTGTGACCTGTTCAGTTCGAGGAATCGACACGCCGGTTCTCGACTGACCTATTTGGTCTTTCATTTTGGGTATCGGCCCATTAACACCGATCTTCTTCAATGACATCATTCCTCTGCCTTGACGATCGCTGAACGTCCCGGCTTCACAAGGGTTTGTAGTTCTGAAATGGCAACAAAGAGGAATCTCATGAAAAAACAAGTAACGCAACTCATGATCGCGCTGATGGGCCTGTCCGTCGCGCCGATGGTTTTCGCTCAAGCTGTACCGGGCACAGGTCAGGTAACGTTCAATGGAGAACTGTATGACGACACCTGTGTGATCAACTCGGGTGACGAGGACCAAACGGTCACGCTGCCTCGGGTGTCTTCGCAGACGCTCCCTGCGGCTGGCGTAGTCGGCGGGTCCACGCCTTTCAAGATTTCGGTGTCGCAGTGCCCGGCAACGCTGAAACAGGTCGCGGCGCATTTCGAGACCACGAACATGGACCCGGTTACGCGTAATGCCATTAACCAGGCAACTACCTCGCCGGCCAAGTACGTCGAAGTGCAATTGCTTGACCACAATTTCACGAATGGCGTGGCGCAGGTGCTTCCGCTGGGCAGCACGGGCGAGTTCGTTGATGTTGGGAACGACGGTACGGCAACGATGTACTACGCCGGCCAGTACTATGCAACAGACAGAGCCACGGCCGGTAACGTGACGGCTGTTGTTCGCTACACGTTGGCATACCCGTAAGCGAATCTAAGCCGAATGGCATCGGGTTGCTCTTCTAGTTCGAGGGCAACCCGAAGTGGTATTCCGCTTATCTGTCGCGTGGAGGAGCGAGTGTCTTCAATGAAGTTTCCAATGTTGTTCGCCGCAGCTGTCACCTTAAGTGTGACCTCGTTTGCTGCACAAGCTGCTATCACCATTACCGGTACCCGAGTTATTTATCCGGCGCAAAACCGCGAAGTCAATGTTCGTTTGAACAATGTTGACAGCCGTCCGGTCCTGGTCCAGGCGTGGCTGGACGACGGCGATGCGGCAGCTGCCCCGAATGAAATCAAGGTGCCGTTCACGTTACTGCCGGCGGTATTTCGGGTCGAGCCTCACAGAGGGCAAGCTTTGCGCATCATGTTCACAGGCGGCGACATGCCGAAGGACCGTGAGGCCGTCTATTGGCTGAACGTTCTCGAAATTCCGCCGAAGCCTAAGGACGCTGATGACCGGAACATGATTCAGCTCGCGTTCCGAACGCGTATCAAGATGTTCTACCGGCCGGTATCGTTGCTCGATGACCCAACGGCGGGGCGGGCCCAGCTGAAGTGGCGTGTCGAGCCAAATGACAAAGGTCAGAGCATCGTTCGTCTGGACAACCCATCGCCCTACTACATTTCCGTCGGCACGGCAGAGGTGGAAACGGCAGGCAGGAAAGTCGCTCTTTTGCCCGATATGGCACCGCCGTTCGGGCACGTCGATCTCCGTCCACAAGATGGAAAGCTGGATATCAAAGCTCCTGCCACCGTTTCCTATACGGTTCTGAACGACTTCGGTACAGCGATCAAGGACTCGGCGGAAGTGACAGGTGCTCAAAGCGCGGAAGCGCAAAAGAATCAATAATTGAAATACGGGATGTCGGGCGTGCGGAATAGTAAGACGGCGGTTGAAAGAGTATTCAGTAATGTCCCTTTCCGGTTTCACCCACTGGCTTGGGCGGCAATCATAGCGTCGGGCTGGGTCTTTTGCCCAAATTCCGCGGTCGCCGCGTGCGCGCCGGAGTCAGCGGCGACGCCATCCAGCGACTGCTCGGCGTCCGAGTTGCCGCAACAGGCAGCCGGTGTCGACGGAGAGGCTGCGCGTACGGATGCGTCATCTACCACGGCGACATCAAATGCGCCCGCTGCGGAAGTTCCGCAAGAAGTCGAGTTCAATCCAGCATTCTTTACGGGCAACGTCGCCGATTTGTCACGCTATACGCGAGGCAATCCTGTTGCTCCCGGTGTTTATCCGCTCGAACTGCTCGTCAATGGTAAGAAGCGTGGACGCTTCGATGTCCTGTTTCAGGCAGTGCCGGGCTCGGATATCGCAACGCCCTGTTTCACGATGCCTGGCCTCGACCGCGCTGGCGTAGACACCGAGCGCGTGGCCCAGCGGTTGAAGGAAGCAGGAAAGGGCGACTTCGACGATACGGACGCGTCAGTGCAATGCGTCCCGCTGGTTGAAGCCGTACCGGGATCGGTTGCATCGTTCAACACCGCCGATCTGCAACTCGATCTGTCGATTCCACAGATCGAATTGCGCAAGGAGGCTGCCGGTTACGTTGATCCGTCCCGTTGGGACAACGGGATCAACGCAGGCTTCGTGCAATACAGTCTCGCCGGCTATACGACTCACCAGAACAATGGTAGCGGAGACTTCAGCAGTGTCTACCTCGGTCTGCAAAGCGGATTCAACGTGAACGGCTGGCGTTTCCGCCAGTGGTCCACGGTAAGCTCGCAGAACCGGGGTTCCGGCACGCATTGGCAAAGTGTCGCGCTGTTTGCGCAACACGATGTCACGGCGCTTAAGAGCCAACTGACGATCGGCGACAGCTCGACGAGCGGTGACGTCTTCGACTCATTCAACGTGCGTGGCGTCCAGCTTTCGAGCGACGACCGCATGTTGCCGGATTCCATGCGCTCCTACGCGCCGGTTGTGCGTGGCGTGGCTGATACCAATGCACGCATCATAGTGCGTCAGAACAACATCATCGTGGCCGAGACCAGCGTGCCGCCGGGGCCGTTTGAACTGAACGACCTGCCGGCTACGGGTTATGGCGGCGACCTTCAGGTCACTATTACAGAATCTGACGGCCGTCAGCGGACTTTTCTGGTGCCGTTTGCGTCCGTCCCGCAGTTGCTGCGGCCTGGTGTTGCACGTTTCAATCTGACGACCGGTGTCTATCGCGATACCGTGCTGAATAACCATCCGTGGGTGGCGCAGGCGGTTTATCAGCGCGGCCTGACAAACCTGTTGACCGGCTACACCGGTGCACAGTTTGCGGAAGGTTACTGGGCTGGCCTGGTGGGTGTCGCGCTCAATACGCCGCTCGGCGCATTCGCGTTTGACGTAACGGCGGCGGGAACGAATATTCCCGGCGTGTCTGGTGGTCGTCCCGGCTACAGTACGCGGATCAGCTACAGCAAGCTCCTTCCAGGGCCCAACACGAATTTTTCGGTTGCGGCTTACCGATACTCGACCTCACGCTTCTATAGCCTGCATGACGCGATGTACGCGCGATATGGCTCCCGAGACACCACGGGTCAGTATGACTACCGCACGCGCAGCCGTCTGCAGCTGAATATCAACCAGCCAATCGGCGAGTCGAGTTCTTTTTATATCGCCGGCAGTTCGCAGAACTACTGGGGCGCGTCGAAGGGCTACGATCTGCAATATCAGGTTGGTTTCAACAGCGCGTACAAGCGGGTGTCCTACTCGCTATATGCGCAACGCACGCGCCTGCAAAACTCGAAGATCAGCACGCAGGTAGGTTTGAACCTGACGATTCCGCTCGGCAAGGTCGACTCGAACGAGCATCATATGTTCGACTATCTGACCACCAACGTTTCGCGCGGCTCGAACGGGGACAGCACAATTCAGGCCACTGCGTCGGGCAACACGAGCGGAGCCACGCCGATCACCTACGGTGTCAACGCGTCACGGATCGTCGCCGGCGACAATCGGACCGTTTCCGCGGGTGGTTACGCGATGTATCGCGCGCCGTTTGCTACTTACAACGTCAATGCATCGATCAGCAATCAGACCCGTCAAGCTGCGTTCAACGCCGACGGCGCGGTCGTCGTTCACAGTGGCGGCATGACGCTGAGCCCACCGCTTGGGCAGGCGTTCGCGCTCGTCGAAGCGAAAGGCGCGGAAGGTGGCCGGATCATCAATGGCCAGGGTGCAAGGATTGACGCTAACGGCTATGCGGTGGTGTCTTCGCTGATGCCATACCGGGTCAACACGGTCGCGCTGGATCCGAGCGACGTGTCGCTCGACGTTGAACTGGGCAACACGAGTGAGGAAGTCGTGCCGCGCGCGAGTTCGCTCGTCAAGGTGAAGATTGCGACCACGCAGGGCACGCCGATTTTCGCCGAGGTTTTGGATCGGGAAGGCAAAGCCATGCCGATGGGCACCGAGTTATTCGACGAGTCCGAGAAATCGGTGGGCATCGTCGGTCAGGGTGGCCTCTCGTACCTGCGCGGCCTCGAGCACGAAGGCAAGCTGCTGGTGCGCTGGGGCAATCGCGCAGCGGAGCAGTGCGTGATGCCCTACACGGTGCCGGACGACGACAAGGCGGACCGCGGTCAGCGCACGGGGATCGTTGCGCGCATCAAGCTGAGTTGTGATCCAGCGCTAGTCTGGTCTCCGCCGGCAAAGTCCGTAGCGCGACGTTCAGCGGGGGCCGCGCTTGTCAGTTCGCTTCGCTGAAGTGCTAAGGTCGATACCCGGTCAGTTCCAGCGCTGCGCGCTTAGATGATTCCGCCGACAGTAGAGGTCAGAAAATGAAAAATATTTGCAGATACTTTCGGATTGCCGGACTAATTTCCGGATTGATCGCAGGTGCGCTGTTGGGATCGGTTTGCGTACATGCGCAAGGCTCGCCTTCGGTCACGCTCAATTTTAGTGGCACCTATAACGCGGAGACGTGTCCGTTGGTGAGTTCGCCCGACATGACGGTCACGTTGCCGACGCTTTCGACGCGATCGCTGCCGACGGCCGGAGTTATAGATGGCTCAAAGTTCTTTACCATCACGATTCAATGTCCAAGCGGTGTAACGGGGGCGCGCGTGTATTTCGAGAGCGGTTCGTCGACCGATCCCAACACCGGGAATCTGGACCTCCAGAATGCAAGCGGGGCGGCGTCGGCAACGAATGTACAGGTCATGCTGGCCAATGCGGACGGATCGCGGATCAAGGTCGGCGACCGGTCTACGATGAGAGTCGTTCCGATCACGTCCACGGATCCGACGCCGGTGGATTTCATTGCCAGCTACTACGCAACCGGTCGAGCCACGGCTGGCACCGTCAATACATTCGTCACCTATGTCGTCGAAATGCCCTGAGGTGCCGGCGCGAATACGTTTCTTATTATGTTTGACTCAACAGTCGCGCTCATGCGAGCGACTGCGTTGCATGCAGCACTGCTGTCCGACGGCGCGGAGCTGCCGGCTATTCCTTTTTGGCGCGCGCGTTGCAGTACGTTGGTCGAGACGCTACAGCAGCAAATGCTGGATCGAACTTTTCCGGCAACGGACATCCGGGAAGTCAGCCTCGCACAATGCGTTCTGCTAGATGAACTGACGTTGCATGCATTGCCGTCCAGGCAGCGCGAGGAATGGTTGCGTGACCCGCTGCAGATGCGTTTTCATGGCGTGCGCGATGGCGCCGCATGGGTATGGCACCGGATCGCGGCGGTGGTGGACGGCGGCGATCCGGACCCCGCCAGACTTGAGTTCTACACCATGTTGCTGGGGTTGGGCTTCGACGGCGGACGCGAAAACGCCAACGCATATCTGGAGCGTGCGAAATCGGCGTTAAACGGGCATCTGCGTAATAGGGCGGTGTTCTCCATACCCGACGCACCGGATAACGCCCTGCCACCGACCAATTCGCTTCGGTTGTCGGACGTGTCACGCATCTCGCATTCACGCAGAACCGCCGGCGGGGTGATTGCTGGTGCGGTTGCCATCGCGTCACTATGGACGGCGATGGACCTTAGTCTGGACGTTGCGACACGCGGTCTACCTCAAACGTCGTCGCCGCAGAGTAGTCCTATGCAGACGGAGCGTTCGCAATGATTTCCGGAAACAGCTACCGGGCGGCGCTGATCTGGATCGCTGTCTCCGTAGTTGGACTGATATGGCTATGTTTGCCGCTTGCTCTCCAACCATCGTGGCCCGTTGTGCTCAGTCTTGTTCTGTTGACGGCGGCGGGCGCCGCCGTTTTGCCAGCTTACGGGCGATCGCATCCGACCCACGAGGATCAGGATTTTCAGCTCGGGAACGTGCGTCAGTTATCGATCGTTCTCGTCGTCGGGCCGCATGCCGCCGCGTTGTTTGCACACGATGGCCAGACATCCACAGTGCGACGTAACGGTGATGCGCTGTGGTTGCGTGTCCCGTCCCCGCAGCAGTTGTCCAGCGTGTTGGCCACGGTGATGGAGTCGCATCAACGTCCGCCGGATGCCGTGTTGATGCCCGTTGTTCCCGACGGTGAGTGCGACGATGCTGTGATTCGCCGCGAATTTTCCCGCTGGAAGCATCAAATCGACGCTTGCATCGGTCCCCGGGCGTTCGTATTACCCTGCTATATCGCGATCTACGCGTACCTCGGCTCGAATAGCGACCACGCAGTGGAACCGGTCTGGTTCGGCAATGCCATGACTATCTCGACGATGCAACCCGCGACCGCAACCGCGCGGCAACATGTGCAAGCGCTCAGGCAACAGTTGGATCAGGCTTGGCTCGCTGTCGCCCACCCGGAACGTGCGTCGCGTGCCGGTCTGGGGCATGCAGTGTTCGACTGGCTAGAAGATGAGGCGCTGCTATCGATACTTTCATCGCTCGCGAACACCGCGCCGTTCTCGCTGCGCGGCTTGCTGTTGGCCGACATCGGACACCCGCCGATGCGTCCAGGCGCGTGGACGCGATGGCTCACCGGCAAGACCGCGCTGCGGCCGCTGCTGACGAGGCCGAAGGCTCAACCGAAGCCGCTGTCTCTGCCTTTACTTACGACCATCGCGCGGAACGACAGATTCCGGGTTTCGAAGAGCGAGTGGGCCCGGTCGTATTCCGGAAGCTTGCACGCGTTGGCTGCGTCGGCGGTCGTCCTGATGGTGTCGATCGGTGTCTCCGCATGGTCGAACAGCAGGTTGGTCACGCGAGTCGCCGACGATCTCGAGGCTTACACGCATATACCCACAGCCCGCGCGGATGCGAAGGGTGAGCGATTCGAATCGTTGCGCAGACAATCCGCCGAGCTGGCTCGCTATGCGAGCAACGGTGTGCCGACCGGGCTCGGCTGGGGACTGTATCGGGGCAAGCAGTTGCAAGTCGCGCTTGAACGCGTGAGCGCGACATCGCATTCCCCGACGATCGCCGCGCATTCCCCGCCCCTTGCAGTGACGATCGACAGCCTCTTGTTATTCGACAGCGGCAAGACGACGCTCAAGTCAGGTGCAGAGCCAAGGCTCCACGCGGTTCTCGATCTGATTCGCGCGAATCCCGACAAGCGAATTCTCATCGCGGGTCATACTGACAACGTGGGTGCCAGCGTCGCGAATCAAAAGCTCTCCGAGGCACGCGCGCGGGCCATCCGCGATTGGTTCGTCAACACGGCTACGTTGCCCGTCACACGTTTTGCAATTCAGGGGTATGGCGATACCCGGCCGATCGCCGGCAACGAAACTAGTCAGGGGCGCGAAATGAATCGTCGTGTCGAAATCACCGTTGTTCCCGATTCAGGCACGCACTGAAAGTACTCGTCGCGGGTAGCCCTCTGGGAGCCTGCGTTCGCGCACGCCAACCCGGCCTCGCTTTTGCGAACGGGACAGATTTTTGGGCAACCGCCCATATCGCCGCGCTGCTCCGAGACATAACATCATCAGCTTGCGGATTTCATACGAAAGCGAGCGGTGTCGCCGCTTCTTCTTTTACTTGAGCGAACAACCTCAGAGCATTATGTCGGCTTCTACCAGTTCTCAAAAATTCATCGCACGTAATCGTGCCCCCCGCGTCCAGATTGAATACGACGTCGAAATTTACGGTTCGGAAAAGAGAGTCGAACTCCCGTTCGTGATGGGCGTCCTCGCCGACTTGTCGGGCAAGCCGCTCGAACCGTTGCCCGCCGTCGGCGATCGTAAGTTCTTCGATATCGACATCGAGAACTTCGATGAGCGAATGAAGGCCATGAAACCGCGTGTCGCGTTCGCGGTGCCCAACACGCTGACGAACGAAGGTCATCTGATGGTCGACATCACGTTCGAAAGCATGGACGACTTCTCGCCCGCAGCCGTCGCGAAGAAGGTTGACGCGCTTGCGCAGCTACTCGAGGCGCGTACGCAACTCGCCAATCTGCAAACGTATATGGATGGCAAAAGTGGCGCGGAAAACCTGGTCAGCAAGGTGTTGAGAGACCCAGCGTTACTCGAAGCGCTCGCAAAGGCGCCAAAGCCGGAAGCGGCATCCACCGGCGAACCGGTGACCAACGAATGATTTTTGCTTTCCGCACGAAAGCACAGCCTGAAACAATGGGGAAATGATGGCCGAACTTCAAGCGAACACGCGCGCCAAGGCAACGGCGAGCGTGACCAATCAGTCCGATTTCAACGCACTCCTATCGCGCGAATTCAAGCCCAAAACGGAGCGCGCGCGCGAGGCTGTCGAGGGGGCTGTCCGGACGCTCGCTCAACAAGCACTGCTTACATCGGCAACGGTGTCCGACGACGCGTACAAAAACATAGAGTCAATTATTGGGGAGATCGATCGCAAATTATCCGAACAGATCAACCTGATTCTCCACCATGAAGATTTTCAGAGTCTTGAAAGCGCATGGCGTGGGCTTCATCACCTCGTCGCGAACACGGAAACCGATGAGAAGCTGAAGATCCGCTTTATGGATGTGTCGAAGGACGACCTGCGTCGCACGATGAAGCGCTATAAAGGGATTGCGTGGGACCAGAGTCCGTTCTTCAAGCAAATTTACGAGGAAGAATACGGGCAGTTGGGTGGCGAGCCGTACGGCTGTCTCGTCGCCGACTACTACTTCGATCACACGCCGGCCGATGTCGACCTCCTGGGCTCGATTGCAAAGGTGGCCGCAGCGTCGCATGCGCCGTTCATTACGGGCGCGGCACCGTCCGTGCTGCAGATGGACTCGTGGCAGGAACTCGCCAACCCGCGCGACCTGACGAAGATTTTTACGCAAAACCTCGAGTACGCACCTTGGAACTCGCTGCGTAGTTCGGAAGACGCGCGCTACATCGGCCTTGCAATGCCGCGTTTCCTTGCACGTCTGCCGTATGGCGTCAAGACGAATCCGGTCGACGAATTCAATTTCGAAGAGGCGACCGCCGGCGCGGATCATCAACGCTATGTATGGTCGAACGCGGCCTACGCAATGGCGGTGAACATCAACCGTTCGTTCAAGAACTACGGTTGCTGCACGCTGATTCGCGGCGTGGAAAGCGGTGGGGTAGTTGAAAACCTGCCGTGTCACACGTTCCCGACGGACGACGGTGGCATCGACATGAAGTGCCCGACGGAAATTGCGATCTCCGACCGCCGCGAAGCGGAATTGTCGAAGAGTGGTTTCATACCGCTCATTCACCGCAAGAACACTGACTACGCGGCGTTCATCGGTGCGCAATCGTTGCAGAAGCCGATCGAGTACCACGATCCCGACGCAACTGCGAACGCGAATCTATCGGCACGTCTTCCGTATCTGTTCGCGTGCTCGCGCTTTGCGCATTACCTGAAGTGCATCGTGCGCGACAAGATCGGCGCATTCAAGGAGCGGGACGAAATGCAGCAATGGCTCAACGAATGGGTCATGAACTACGTTGACGCCGATCCCGCTAATTCGTCGCAGGAAACCAAGGCACGTCGACCGCTGGCCGCGGCCGAAGTGGTCGTCGAGGACGTCGAGGGAAATCCGGGATATTACCAGGCGAAGTTCTTCCTGCGTCCGCATTTCCAACTTGAAGGTCTGACGGTTTCTTTGCGTCTCGTCGCGAAGCTGCCGCTCGTGAAGGATGCAGCCTGATCTGACGTCTACCGTTCATTCGGTGATTGAGCGACGGACAGGCGCTCACTAAATATGCCTGACTTTCATTGAGCATCTTTAAAACTAATCGGTATCAAGGAGTACTTTTATGGCGCAAGACATCTTTCTCAAGATTAACGGGATTGATGGTGAGTCGGCAGACGCTAACCACAAGGACGAAATCGATGTTCTGAGCTGGGCGTGGGGCGTTACGCAGCAATCGAATATGCACGTTGGTTCCGGTGGTGGCGCTGGCCGAGCCACGGTCGACGACTTCACGTTCGAGCATTTCATCGATCGTGCAACGCCCAACCTGACGCAATACTGCCTGACCGGTAAGCACATCGACGAAGCCAAACTCGTCGTGCGCAAGGCTGGCGGTAATCCGCTCGAATACATCAAATTCACGATGAACGACGTGCTGGTTACCTCGGTGCATCCGTCCGGCGTCAGCGATAGTGAATCGCGTCCGTGCGAAACGGTGCGTCTGTCCTTTGCTCGCCTGAAGCAGGAATATGTGGTGCAGAACGCGCAAGGCGGTAGCGGTGGTGCGATCACGGCGACCTTCGATATCAAGAAGAACACAGCCTAAATCGCACATTTTCCTGAATCTTGGCACGACGACCCTTTTGTCCTGGACGCCGTGTCAAGGTTGTTAACCGGGATGCCCGGCTGGATGCAGGCATCCCGGTTCATTCAGGGCGACGTGCGAGATCACCTTGATACCGTCAGATGGTTTCGATCTTTTTTTCCCGCTTCGCGATATGGCTGCGTATCGGAGGCTGGCTAGTCCTAAGCGGGGCGAGCGCATGGCTGTCCGGGTGCGCTACCGCGTCGGCTCCCGTTGTCAAGGAGCGAACGACCCTCCGGCTTCAGATCGCGGCAAGCGAGAACGTCAATCCGAACGAGTGGGGAACGGCGGCGCCGATCCTCGTGCGGGTCTACGAACTGAAGTCGCCGACGGCGTTTCAAACCGGCGACTTTTTCACGCTGCAAAGCGACGACAAAAAAATCCTTGGCGACGACGTGCTGGTCGTTGACGAATTTATTCTGCGTCCCGGCGATACACGCGAGATCGTCCGGAAGTCGAACCCCGCCACTACCGCAATCGGCGTGCTGGCCGGCTACCGGGATCTCGGGAAATCGGTCTGGCGCGCGGTTTACCGGTTGCCAATCGCGCCCGACGCCGCATGGTACAGGATGGCTCTTCCAGACAAGGAACAGAAGCTGACGATCCAGCTCGATCAGCGCACTGTTTCGATTTCAAAGTCAGACTAATTTCGATGAGTTGGTATAGCAAAGTTGTTTGGAGCGAAGGACTCTTCCTGCGCCCGCAATTGTTTCAGCAGCAGGAGCGGTATTTCGAGTCGTTCGCGCATCGCCGGAGCGCGCCGCTGAGCCCGTTTTTCTGGGGCTTCAGCCGTTATGAAATCGATCAGGAATCGCTCGCGTTCGGCAAGCTGGTGTTCAAGAGCGGGCTCGGCGTATTTCCAGACGGCACACCGTTCGAGGTGCCTGGCCTGACGCTGCCCCCGCCCCCACTGACGATCGGACCGGAACATCAGGAGCAGGTGATTTACCTGGCGGTCCCGCTTCGCTTGCCTAACACCGAGGAAACCGCCTTCACCGAGCAGAGCGGATCGCTGGCCCGTTACCATGCGTACGACGCCGAACTGCGCGACAGCAACGCGATCGGCCAAGGTCCGAAGCCCGTCCAACTCTCGAATCTGCGCTTGCGGCTGTTGCCCGAGAAAGAGCTGACGCAGTCGTGGATCGGGCTTGCGCTGACGCGCGTGAAGGCGCTGCACGCCGACGGCGCCGTGTCGCTGCACAGCGCCGACCACATTCCGCCCGTGACCGGTTACGGCGCGAATCCACTGCTGCGGGAATGGGCGATGCAGCTGCACGGCCTCGCGCGACTACGCGCCGACGCGCTCGCCGCCCGTCTGTCAGGTGCTGACGGCCGTACGGGCGCGGCGGCCGAAGTGGCCGACTATCTGCTGCTCCAGGTGCTCAATCGCTATGAGCCGCTGCTCGAGCATGTTTGCCAACTCGAGGAGACCGCGCCGGTGACCCTGTATCGCGAGCTCGCGCTTTTCGCGGGCGAGCTTTCGACCTTCGTGCGTCCGCAAACGCGGCGTCCGCGGGCGGCGCCGGGCTATGACCATGCGCAGCTCTACCGCAGTATCAGGCCCCTCGTCGAGGAGGTTCACTATCTGTTGAACCAGGTGTTGATTCGTGGTGCGCAGCCCATTCCGCTTACGGAGCAGGCGCATGGCATCCGTACGGCCGCCATGCTGCCGAACGAATTGGCCGGCTATTCGAGCCTCGTGCTCGCCGTGGGCGCGCAGATGCCTTCCGAATTGCTGCAGCAGCAGTTTCTTGCCCAAACGAAGATCAGTCATCCGCAGCGCTTGCCGGAATTGATCCGTTCGCACCTGCCGGGTCTGACAGTAGCGGCGCTGCCGGTTCCTCCGCGCCAGATTCCGTTCAACTCGGGCTTTATCTATTTCGAACTGTCGCGTACCGGACCGTTCTGGGAACAGATTGCGCGGCACGGAGGGCTTGCCATGCATGTCGCCGGGCACTTCCCGGAACTCAAGCTTGAGCTGTGGGGCGTGCGTCAAAAATGAGTACCGGTGCATACGGGGACGACGCGTTCGAGTTTCTGTTGAACCCCGACAACTCTGCTTCTGGCCAGAGCCAGCCGTCTGCTATTCCCGCTGGGCGTCCCACAACCGCGGGCGTCGCCAATCAGGAACCGGTGGTCGATGCGGCCGCGTTCGATCCGCCGGAACAAGTGCAGACGCGTCTGGAGCGCATGAAGGCTGCGCGCAATCCGTTGTGTGAAGCCGCGCAGCCTTTGTTGCGCATGCTGGCGGACATGCCGGCTTCGCTCGATTCGTTGGCTGCGGTCGCGAGCTTGCGCTCGCTGCTGGTGCGTGAGGTCGCCGCATTCCAGAAGGTCTGCGACAAAGCGAGTTTGCCGTGGAAGCACGTGGCGGCTGTTCGCTACGCGCTGTGCACCGCGCTCGACGAAGCCGCCAACCGCACGCGTTGGGGGAGCGGCGGAATTTGGGCCGCGGGGGGGCTGCTGCTCAAGTTCGAAGGAGAAGTGGACGGCGGCGAGAAGTTCTTCCTGCTGATCGGCCGCATGGCAACGGATCCCCAGGAGTACATCGACGTCCTCGAGGTGTTGTATCGCATTCTCAGCCTTGGATTCGAAGGACGCTACAGCGTTGCCGCGGACGGTCCACGTCATCTGGAGCAGATCCGGCAGCGAATGCTGACGCTTATCAGCGGCACGCGGGACACGATGCGGCTCGAACTGTCGCCGCACTGGCGCGGCGAGGAGCCGGGCAGGATGCGGCTGCTGAAAAGCGTGCCGGTCTGGGCGACGGCGGGCGTCGCTGCGCTATGTGTGTTCTCGCTGTTCGCCTGGTACAAGTATCGGCTTCTGGCGCAAAGCAATGCGCTGGAAGCGAAGATTCTCGCGATCGGAGAGCCGATCAAGGCCGCGGCTCCGGTCGTTCACGAGCGCTTGCGCCTGTCGATTTTGCTGAAAGACGAGATCGCTCGCGGCCAGGTCTCCGTCGAAGAGACCGCGAGCAGCAGCCGGGTCGTGTTCCGTGGCGACTACGTGTTCCTGCCGGGGCAAAGCCGCATTCGACCGGAACTGGATCCGGTGTTGACCAAGGTCGCGCAGGAGGTCGTCCGGGTCGGCGGCAATGTCACGGTGACCGGGCACACCGACAACCAGCCGATTCATACGGCGGAGTTTCCTGACAACCTGGCGCTATCGGAAAAGCGCGCCGCGTTCGTCGCCGACGTATTGAAGGCGCACGGCATGCCCGGCAATCGCATCGAGGCTGTCGGCAAGGGCGATACACAACCTGTCGCGGACAACAGTACAGCGGAAGGTCGTTCCCGCAATCGACGCGTGGAAGTCTTCGTCACGCATTAACGGGAAAGCCTTGATGTCTTATTTGAACCGCTTATCGAAACTTGTGCTCACGCGCCAGACGCTGGTGCTCGCCGCGATCCTCGTGACGGCTGTGGCCGTCTGGTTCGTGGGACCTCTGATTGCATTTGGCGACTACCGCCCACTCGAGAGCGTGCTCTCGCGCACGCTGTCGATCGTCGTGCTGTTATTGCTGCTGCTGTTCTGGCTGCTCGGCTGGTCGCCTGGCGTCATCGGCGTCGCGTTGCTGTGTCTCGCGCTCTGGTATTTCGGACCGATACTCGCGTTCGGCGAAACGCATCCACTCGGTACCACATGGTCCCGCGTGCTGCTGATCTCGGTGCTGCTTGCCTGCTACGCGATCTATGGGCTGTATCGTCTGTGGCGGGCAGTGCGCAGCGATGACGTGCTGCTGCAGCGCGTTCTGAACCCGTTCACGAAGAAGTCGGCCGCGACCCCTGTCGCACGAGACGAAATCCGCGCGCTTCACGCGGTCGTCGCGAAGGCTATCGACAAGCTCAAACGCATGCGCGGCGGACCGGCAGGGCTGCGTCGTCTGCTCGAAAGCCAGCGCTATCTGTACGAACTCCCGTGGTACATGGTGGTGGGCTCGCCAGGCGCCGGCAAGACGACGTTGGTCCTGAACTCGGGTCTGGATTTTCCGGAGGCGGATCAGATGGTCGCGGCGTCGCTGAGAAGCCGCGTCGAAACGGCGAACTGCGACTGGTGGTTCGCGAACGAAGCGGTGCTGATCGACATCGCTGGCCGCTATACGGTTCAGGACGCAGCGTCGCAAGACGCCGCGAAGGTTGACGTCGATCCGGAAGACCTGAAGAGCGTGAACGAGGCCGAGTGGCACGGCCTTCTGGGGCTGCTTCGCAAGCGGCGCCCGCGCGCGCCGATCAACGGTGCGTTGCTGGTCGTTTCGGTCGAAGAGTTGTTGACGCGCCCCGCGCCCGAACGAAAGGCGCTCGCCGCGTCGATGCGCGCTCGGCTCGGCGAGTTGCGCCAGCAGTTGGGGATTCGATTCCCCGTCTACGTGCTCGTCACGAAGCTCGATCTGCTGCCCGGCTTCGGGGAGTATTTCCAGTCGTTGACGGCGGAAAGCCGCGCGCAGATTTTCGGCTTCACACTGCCTTATCAGGAAGCGGCGGAAGAACAAGGCCGCGACACACTGCGCCTGAACTGCGCGGCCGAAATGCGTGAGCTGGAGCAGGGACTCGAAGACGGCGTCAACACGAGGCTGCAAGAGGTGTACGAGGTCGATCTGCGCAAGAAACTTTATGCGCTGCCGTCAGAATTTCGTAGCCTGTGCGCGGAACTCAATGAATTGCTCGCGCTGGTGTTTCTCGATTCGAAATACGACGACACGCAGTTGAACAGCACGCTGCGCGGCGTCTATTTCACGAGCGCGGCGCAAACTCACGAGGCCGTGTCCGCCGACAGCTCCACGCTCTTGCAGCGGCTGCGTCGCGGGCTCGCGGGTTGGTTCGGTGCCGCGCCGAAAACGGTCTCGCCGTCGTCCGGCGACGCTACGCCTACCGGCTATCGCGGCTATTTCTTGCGCAATCTGTTTCAGCGCGTGATCCTGGCCGAAGCGCATCTGGTGCGGCCGAACCTGTATTGGGAAGTCCGCTTCCGCGCGTTGCGTCTTATCGGACATCTGCTCGCGATCGTCGTGGCGGTGTGGCTGATTGGTGCGCTCGTCGTGAGCTTCGGCAACAACCGCGAGTATCTCGCCGCGATCGATGGCAAGGCCAATGCGCTCGCCGCGCGGGTCTTGTCGCAACGGAAGGCGCCGCAGCCCGGGACGATGGGGACGCTTCTGTCGGCGTCGCGCGACCTGCCTCAGTTCGACGGCATGGACCTCGACAGTCCCGGTGTCGCATGGCACTACGGGCTCTACACGGCGCCCGCCATCCGCGTCGCCGCCGGCGAGACTTACAACAATCTGCTGAAACAGATGCTGCTGCCGCAAGTCGTCGGCCGGCTCGAAACGGTGCTCGATACGCAAATCGGCGTACAGGACGCGGACGGCGTTTATCGCACGCTGATGGTCTACCTGATGCTGTTCGATGGCTCGCACTACGACGCGAAAGCGGTCAAGGCATGGGTGCTCGGCGACTGGGAACACGCCAACAGCGTCGCATCGCTCGGCGCGCGCAACGTGATGGCGCGTCACCTCGATGCGCTGATCGTGGAAGGGGTGCCCGCGGTGCCGGCAAGACCGGTGAATGCACGGCTCGTGCGCCGCGCGCGCGAGTTCCTTGGCCGCAATCCGGCGTCCGGACGGCTCTACGAACGTGCGATGAACGCCATGGCTCCCGAGGCGCCCGAGAACGTCACGCTGCTGAGCGCCGCGGGTCCGCAGGCCACTACCGTGTTCATGCTGGCCGGCGGTTCGACGCTCGCGCGAGGTATCCCCGGTCTCTATACCTACGACGGCTATCACGCCGTTTTTAACAAGCGCCTCCCTGATTTTCTCGAGCAGGCGCGAAAACAGGACGCTTGGGTGATGGGCGAGGCCGATGCATCGGCGCGGTGGCGGCGGATGGCAAACGGCAACGCACCGCGCAAGGACAGGCTCGCCGACGATATCCGTCGCCAATACCTGACCGACTATGGCAATTACTGGAGCCAGTTTCTCGACGACGTGAGACCGGTGTCCGGCAGCGAAGGCTCCCTGGCGCCCGATCTGCAGACGCTGCGTACGCTGGCTGCGCCGGATTCGCCGCTGGCGAGACTCGCGCGAACGGCCGCGCGCGAGACGTCGCTGTCGATCGTTGATGGCGCGGACGAGCCGTCGGCCGCCGGTAGTGCCATCAACGTGATCATGCGTCGCTCGCAGGCGGCGCGCGCAGCGAGCGCCGTGGCCGCAACCGCCACGATCGGTCAGCTCGCGCAACAGAAGATGGAACGTGAACTGGTCGACAGACGCTTTGCCGCGCTGCGCGAAGTCGTGACCGGCCAGGCCGATAGCGGGAGCGCGCTGCCTGGCGGCAGCGGCGTGCTGCAGCTGGGCGGCGTCATCGGGCTGATCAACGAGCAGTACACGCGATTGATGACGGCCGGCGACGTGCTCGCCACCAACAGCATGCCGCCCACGGACGACCTCGGCTCCACGATGCAGCTCGAGGCGCAGAAGCTTCCGCCGCCGTTTCGGGCCGTGCTCGCGGGCCTCGCGTCGCAGTCGATGCGCAAGGTGGACCGCAATGTCGGCTCCCTGCTCTCGATGCAGGTCGAATCGAGCGTTGGCGCGCAATGCCGTCGTGCTGTCGAAGGCAAATATCCGTTTGCCGCGAGCGCCCAGGAAGTCGACATCGACGATTTCAATCGCGTGTTCGCGGCCGGCGGCCTGCTCGACGACTTCTTCCACAAGACGCTCGCCAGCCGCGTCGATACGAGCATGCGGCCATGGCGCTATAAGCCGGTCAGCCCCGGCATGCCGCCCATGCAGGGACCGGGCCTCGAACCGTTCGAGCGCGCCGCGGCGATCCGTCAGACATTTTTCCGCGATCCAGGCGCGACCCGGATGTCGTGGAACGCGGGCCTCAAGGTCGTGTCGCTGGACCCCGAGATTACCGATCTGCTCATCGACGTCGACGGGCAAAACCTGCGCTATGCGCATGGTCCGGTCACGACGTCCCCGATCACCTGGCCGGGGCCGCGCGGCGGTTCGATGGCCGGCCTCACCGCAAATCCGCGCGTGCGTCCGGACACGTCGACCGTCATGACCGAAGGTCCGTGGGCGCTGTTCCGTCTGATCGACCGGGGCCGCGTGACGTCGACGTTGTCGTCGAGCCGCTCGGCCGTGGACTTCAATTTCGACGACCGGCACGCGGTCATCGAACTGACATCGGGCGGACAGTCAGGACCGCAACTCACGGCGTTGCTGCGCGATTTTCGTTGTCCCGGTAGCGGAAACGCGATGGCAAGGCGAGCGGACGCGTCGTCAGGCTCCGCATCCGCCGACGAGCTGTAGGGTCTTTTCGATATAGAGAATTTAGAGGAGTGCATGTCAAGTAATCCCTTGAACGCGATAAGTGTGCAAAGCCGCGCAGTGACCGTATCCAGCGCGGCGATACCGCGGTGGCCGGGGCAGACCGCGGACGGACAGACGCAGCCGGCGCTGGAGTTCCTGTCACTGAACGGCGACGAGCATCTCGGCAAGCTGTTTGAGTACGAACTGCTGTTGCGCACGCCTGACGATTACACGGTACCGCTTGCCGTCAGTGCCAACCTCGACCTGAAGGCGCTGCTAGGCAAGGAAATGACCGTCGCGATCGACCTCCAGCCGAGCGCCGACACCGAAGCATGTCAGCGCGAAATCACCGGACTCGTCGTCGCCGCGCAATACCTGCGTCGGGAAGGCCGCTACAACGTCTATCGTGTCGTGCTGAAGCCGTGGCTGTGGCTGGCGACCCTGACGACCGACTACAAGATTTTCCAGAACAGGACGGTCATCGAGATCATCGACGAGGTGCTGAAGGACTATCCGTACCCGGTCGAAAAGCGCCTCGAGGTGAGCCGCTATGCGCTCGAGGGTGAGAGTCCGACCAACGAACCGCGCGCGTTCCAGGTCCAGTACGGCGAGACCGATTACCACTTCATTCATCGCCTGATGGAAGAGTGGGGCATCTACTGGTTTTTCGAGCATGCCGACGGCAAGCACCGGCTCGTGCTGTGCGACCACATTGGCGCGCACCGCCACTCGCCGAACCCCTCATACCGGACGCTGGCGTTCCAACCGCAGGGCGGCAAGACCGACACCGAATACATCAGCGCGTTTTCGACGGCCGAAGTCTTGTGCACCGGTCACTACGTGACGAGCGACTTCGACTTCACGCGTTCGCGCGCCGACATGCGGGCGATCAATCAGCAACCGCGCGACACCAGCTGGAACCTGCTCGAGCGCTACGACTGGCCGGGAGACTACACCGACAGCAGCCACGGTGAACTGCTGGCGCGTACGCGCATGGAAGCACTGCGCGCGCCGGGTACGCGAGCGAAAGGCGAAGGTAACGTACGGGGACTCGCGTGCGGGCAGACGTTCGTGTTGACCAACTACGACTATACGGTCGCGAACTGCGAATACCTCGTCATCGGTACGAAGCTCGACCTGACCGGTACGCCGGACGAATCGGGTAGCGGCTACGAATACACCTGCAGCAACAAGTTCGACGCGCAACCGACAAGCGAAGTGTTCAGACTGCCGCGGGAGACCTCGAAGCCGGTCGTCAACGGGCCGCAGTCGGCTGTCGTCGTGGGTCCCGAGGGCAAGGAACTGTGGACCGACGAATTCGGCCGCGTGAAGGTCCGCTTCGTCTGGGACCGTTACGGCCAAAACGTCGAAACCGACTCCTGCTGGGTCCGTGTGAGCCAGGCGTGGGCCGGTCAGGGTTTCGGTGGCATCTACATTCCGCGCATCGGCCAGGAAGTCATCGTCGACTTCTGGAACGGCGACCCGGATCGCCCGCTGATCACCGGGAGCCTGTACAACGCGGCGACGCGTCCGCCTTATGACTTGCCAGGCAACGCGACGCAGAGCGGTTTCATGAGCCGGTCGATGGAAGGGGGCCTGCAGAACTACAACAGCATCCGCTTCGAGGACAAGGCGGGTGCCGAGGAATTCACGTTGCAGGCGGAACGGGACATGAACCGCCTGACGAAGCTGAATGAGTCACACGTCGTCGGTGCCGACTACACGATCGGCGTGGCCGCGGCGCACAGCATGACCGTCGGCGCGACGTCCAGCACGATCGTCGGCGGCAAGTACTCGGTAAGGGTGAAGGGTGTCGCCTTCTATTCCGTGGGTCTTGCACACTTTGTCTCGATTGGCGGGGCGGAGGAGACCGCGGTTGGGGGTGCCTCCCTTCTGACGGTGGGCGGTGCACGTACGGTCACGGTTGGTGGCGCGTCGACGCACGCGGTAGGCGGAGCCTATTCGCTGTCGGCCGGGGGGGCGCTGTCTATCGTGTGCGGCAAGTCGTCGCTGACCATGAACAAGGATGGCGAGATCAAGCTCATCGGTAAGTCGATCCGCATCCAGGGTGACACCCGCGTCGTGGTGCAAGGCACGCCGCTGGACCTTAACCCCGGTGACAAGGAATGCGGCAGCTCAGTGACGGTGCCAGTTCCTGTCGTGGTGCTCGATGCGCTGGACGTTCCAGTTATTCCGCCACCTCCATCGGACGAGCCGCTTCCGACGATATGTCCGCTGCCGACGGAAGAACCACTGCCGTCGGAAGAGCCGCCGCCGTCGGAGGAGCCGGCGCCATCGGAGGAGCCGGCACCGTCGGAAGAGCCAGCACCATCGGAAGAACCGCCGCCATCGGAAGAGCCGGCACCGTCGGAAGAACCGCCGCCGTCCGAAGAGCCGCCGCCGTCGGAGGAGCCGCCGCCCTCGGAAGAGCCAGCGCCGTCGGAGGAACCGCCACCCTCGGAAGAGCCGCCACCCTCGGAAGAGCCGCCACCCTCGGAAGAGCCGCCGCCGTCGGAGGAGCCGCCGCCCTCGGAAGAGCCAGCGCCGTCGGAGGAACCGCCACCCTCGGAAGCGCCGGCACCGTCGGAGGAGCCTCCGCCGTCCGAAGAGCCGCCGCCGTCGGAAGAACCGCCGCCCTCGGAAGAGCCGGCACCGTCGGAGGAGCCGCCACCGTCGGAAGAGCCGGCACCGTCGGAGGAACCGCCGCCGCCGATCGAAACACCGCCGGAAACCGGCATTGACGCGTAACAGCGTATTTCGCAATACCGTGCAGACGGCGAATGCGTTCGCGCATCGCCCTGCACGGACGTTCAGTTTCCATGAGGAGAAAATCGATCATGTTTCCAGCGGCTCGCAAAGGCGATGCGATCGGACATGGCGGTTCGATCGTCTCGGGTTCCCCGACGGTCTTCATCAATCGATTGCCTGCGGCGCTCGTCGGTATGAGCTCTGCCGTTTGCGCGCTGCACCCGTGCTCGCAAGCTGTGGTCGCGGGTTCGGGTACGGTGTTGATCAACAACGTGCCGGCGGCATTGGTTGGCGGCAAGGTTTCGTGTGGCGCGCCGTGTTCCGCTGGCTCGCCAGACGTGCGCATCGGTTCATGATGACGATGGGGGCCATGTGACGACGGGAGTCGCGGGAATCGGCGGCGAGCTGGTCGGCTTGCCCGGCGTCGTATTGCCCCTCGCCAGAGTCGGACCGTTGCTCGATCGCTGTGAGCGGCTCGGCGACGTCGTCGACCGCTTGCGGATGCGTCGTGCGCTGTCGGGCATTCTGTGCGGCTCGGTCGAGGTAATCAGCGGCAGCAAAGTCTGCCTACCTACCGACGAAACCGACTTCAGGCTGCGAGGCCGTCTTCCGCTCGTATGGTCGCGTTGTTATTCGAGCGAGCAGCACGCGCTCGGGCTGCTCGGCGTCGGTTGGCGCACGAGTTGGGAAGTCACGCTGCACAAGCGGGACGATCAACTGCTCTACACCGACGAATACGGCAGCACGCTCAGCGTGCCGTTTCCCGAGCGCGGGTCGCAGGTAATTGCGTCGGCTGCGCAGTTGCACATCGCGCATCTGAGCGACGGACGTCTCGTCGTCGCGGATCTGACGCCGCATTACCGCGTGTTCGGCGAGTTCGACGCGAACGGAATCGCACGGCTCAAATACGTCGAGGATCTTCGTCAGCAGCGGATCGGCCTGATCTGGGATCCCGGCGGGCGCTTGCTGCGCATGCGTGGGACCTGCGGCCACGAGCTGCGCATGCACTACGAAGCGCGGATGGGCGCGCGTCTGAGCGCTGTCGAGTGTGTCGACGGCGGTCTCACCGGCGCGCTGGTCCAGTACGGCTATAGCCAGCGCGGCGAACTCACCGAGGTACGCAACCGGGTCGGCGAAATCGTGCGTCGCTTTGCATACCGCGATGGGCGGATCGTCGAAGAAGCAGACGCGCTCGGAATGGCGACACGCTATGTGTGGCAGACGATCGGCGGCGCCGCGCGCGTGATTCGACGAGTCACGTCAGAAGGCGCGCGTGAGCGCTTCGCCTACGACTTCGATAGCCGGACCAGTGAGGTCAGCGACGTCTTCGGCAACACGGCGCATTGGCAATACGACGAGCAGGGCCGCGTGCTGTCGCACACAGACTTCGACGACCGGCGCTACCGGTTCGACTACGGCGACGCCGTCGCGCCGCTCACCATTCAACTGCCCGGCGAGCGGGTGGTTCACGTCGAATACGACGGGCTCGGACGCGTCGCGTGTGAGACGGATCTCCAGGGCGCAACCCGCTCGACGCAGTATGCGTTTGCGTCACGCGAGCCGGTGTCAGTTGCGTTGAGCGATGGCCGTGTGTGGATGTGGGCACGCAACGATCGCTTGCAGCCGTTGCACTATCAAACCCCGTCTGGAGAATTCACGCGTTTCGAATATGGTGACGATGGCGATGTCGTGTGCTCGACGGATGCGCAGGGGGTCGCCACGACCTTCGCGCATAACGCGTGGGGGCAGGTGACACGTCGCACCGGAGTTGGCGGAAGCACGACGGACTACGAGTATGACGTCAATGGTTACGTCGTCAGTGTGACCGACGCGCTCGGCGCGGTCACGCGAATCGAGCGCGATGGGCTCGGCCGACCGTTGACCATCACGCGTCCGGACGGACAGGCCGAGCGTCATGTGTGGAATGCGGCTGGCCAGCGGACGTCGTTCGTCGGCCCGAGTGACCGAAGCCGGCACTGGTATCGAGACCGGCGCGGCAATGTCGTACGCGCGGTCGACGAAGAGGGGCACGTGATCGTGCGTCGATACGATGCGCATGGGCGTCCGGTTCGAATCGAAAGCGCGAACGGCGCGGTGCAGTTGCTTCGGTGGAATGCGAGCAGTTGCCTGTCGATCACGGATGCAGATGGCGTGGAACGCAACTTCGACTATGCGGATACCGGGCGGGTCCGTTGTCTCACGTGGAAGGCGGGCGCGCAACAGCGTCGCGAAACGTTCGACTACGACCGCGCGGGCCGTCTGATCCGGCGTGAGACCGCGCACAACCGCTATATGTATCGCTACGGGCCGCGCGGATTGCTCGACTGCGTGAGCCGCGAGCCAACACGAGAAGGCGAGCTACTCGGAATCGGAGCGGATGAGATCCGCTTCGAACACGACGCCGGTGACCGCCTGATCGCCGAGCACGGCGCAAACGGCACACTGCGCTACACGTACGACGTCGTTGGCCGCCTTGTCGCGATTCAGCTGCCACAGGGACAGGAGTTGCGTATGCGCCGCTTCGAAACTGGCGCTGTCGCGTTCGTCGAACTGGACGATCGACAGATTGCGCGCTTCTGGTATGACGCGATGAGGCGTCCGATTGCGCGCACGCAAGGCCGTTTGCGCACGCATACGGGCTATTCGCCGCTCGGCTTGCCGGTGTGGTGGCGCTCGGTGACGGGGCGCGACGTGGATACGCCGGGCTGCGCGACAGAACCTGTCGCCGGGTTGTGGCGCGAAGCCGATTACAGTCTCGCTGACGTGATCGTCAGGACGGGCGCCGAGGCCGACGGTCAGACGTGGTACGACTACGACCGGCGTGGCTGTCTGTTGCGCTCGGTGTCGGAGAAGGGGGACATCGAGTATTTCACGTGGGACGCCGCTGGCAATCTGCTCGATACGCCTGGCGGCAGCTGGTTCCCGGCCGTGTATCCGGACCACCGGTTACGGGAGTGCCGCGGACATCGTTATGACTATGATGTGTGGGGGCAATTGGTGCGTAGGCGTGGCCGCAACCATACGCTATCGCTCGATTGGGATGCGGAGGGGCACGTCATCGCCGCGCATCGCAAGGGCTATACCGTGCGCTATCAGTACGACCCAATCGGTCGGCGTATCGGCAGGCGTGTCGAACCCGCTTCGTCACGGCGCGCGCAGCAGTCATCGACGCCGGAACAGGACGAGCTCACGCGCTATTTGTGGCAAGGACACAGACTGATCCAGCAGCAGCGCGCGATGGAACTGCGCACATACCTGTATCAACCCGAGCCCGACCGCTCAACCGGCTTCGCGCCGCTCGCTTGCGTGGACCAGACCCTCACCGATGATGGCGCGATCAAGAACACGCAGGTCTATCACTATCACACTGACGTCGCCGGTACGGCCGTCGCGCTCACGGATGAGACCGGCCAGGTGGCATGGCGCGGGCGTTACCGGGCGTGGGGCAGTCTCGTGACGCCGGAGTGGCCAGGCAGCGACGCGTTTGCGCAGCCGCTTCGTTATGCCGGCCAATTCGCGGACGATGAAATTACGCTGTACTACAACGGTGCGCGTTTTTTTGATCCTCACGCGGGCCGCTACATCAGCCCCGATCGCAACGGCGACGGCGGAGCCAGTCCGTATCGCTACGCGCCGAATCCGCTGACGTGGTGCAATCCTGTCGGCCGCGCGACGCCGGAGGCGTTTCCGTGCGTCGTCGTCGCGGATGCGTCATGCATCGATGGCGCACCGGACCCGGCTCAATACCTTGCCGGCGTCGTCGAACAACTCCACGACGTAGCAGGCCGGGAGCTGGCCAAGTTCTGATTCGAAAATTACATGGAAGTCGAGCCAGCCGTTTTTCCGGTATCGGGAAAGACCGCTGCCGTCGACGGTCTCGCGGCGCAGTACCGTCTCGTCGTTGCCGTAAATCACGACGGTGACTGACGTCGCGGCCCGCAGCGCGTGCTCGACGCCGGGCGTGACCAGATGCCTGTCGAATCCATTCTGATGTACGCACACACGGACGTCATTTGCGCGTAGCAGAGAAGCTTTCCATGTCGCTTCGTCGGGACGTTGCGTGCCCGCGACTGGTGGAACATCATTCAATACCGACTGCTGGACACCGCGCCACTTGAAGCCGATGCCCGCGTAGGCCTCGTAATCGGCGAGCGTGCGTTCCGCGCCGAGTCCATACTTGCCGAACTCAACGTCAGCCAACGTTTCTCCGTCGATACCGAGCAGAGCACGATTGCGCTGCAACGAGCGCTCGTTGCGCTCGTGCCAGGGCTCGTCGATTTCGCCCCGTTCCTTGGCCTCGTGATTGTGGTCGTTCCACATCTTGACGCGGTATGAGCGCAGATATTCGTGCCAACCGATCAGCCTGTGCGGACTGTACAGATCATAGCCGTGGGTGAACGCACGGACGGCAAGCGAAATTTCCTCGCCGTGAAAGAAATAGTCAGGATCGTGCTGGACCGCCTGGGCAAAGTGACCGTCGGCAAATGCGAAGTGCGCGCTGAAGAAGCGCGAACGGACCGGGCGAATGCGCGTTCTCCAGTCGGAGAGTGTCTTCGAGCGAAACAGGACCACCCCTTCCCTGGAGAACCTTCCAAAGGCCAATATCCCCGGCTCGTCGCTGGATCGAGCGTCGCCGTTCTCGGGGTCGTACATCGGAAGGTAGGCGGTCAGCACGGGTTTCGGACTTGCCTCGCGTAAAGACTCCAGCATCTCGATTGCGAGCGTGTCCCATGCGTCGACGAAGCGGTGGTGCGAATCGAGTTGCAGCGTGTAGCGCTCGCCGCCGTATCGCTGTTGGACCAGATTGCGAGCCCAGCATGCGCCCTGCGTCATCATGTGGGGCACGTCGATCAATTCGATTTTCGCTTCACGATGACTGAGATGTTGGATGGTCCAACTGTCGGTCTGCTCGGTTCGCCAATTGCCAAAGCCTTGCTGCCAGAATTGGATCATCGTCTCGTCGTGCGCATGCTGCCAGCAGACGATGATCCGTAGTAGATCAGGTTTTCTAGCTTTCTGGATCAAATCCAGCAGGGTGGGAATCAACTGCGGGTCGCGATAACTCGCGATTTGCACGAAGATCGAGTTCGGCGGTGTGACGGATAACTGGGTCATGCGCGTTGATTCTGGTGGACCTTCGTCGTTGAATAGTCGATTCAAAGAATGGTCATCGTGACTGTTGCGGTTGCCTGGATCCTGCCTGCGCTCGGCGTTGCAGTTCCGACGCGCAGCACCGTCGCCTCGAGTGCAAACGGCGATTGCATCGCGCCCTGCGGTGTGTGGACGAGGGTGCTCGTCGGATCGTTGGGCCTGAAGATTGTGTTGGTTGAAACATCCCGCAAACGAATCGCGAGATGCGTCGCGCCGGTGTTCTTCAACATGCTGCTATCTTCTGTATCGGGGGTTCCGGAAAGTACGGCAGTAATCGAAGCCGGTGGCGTGGGCCCGGTGCAGAGCACCGTAAAGTCGACTGGCTGGGTTGGCCCGCTTGTGGTCGACACATCGCTTGGGCCGAACGTGCCGAAATCGATGTTCAGAGTGCTGGTATTGACCGAGCAACTTGGAAGAACCTTGACGTTGATGCTGCCGCCCGTGATGGTCACGACCCGATTGCCGTCACCCTCGGCGACGCCGGCTCCCACGGTGTTGAGTATCACGTTGACGTTGCTTGCGATGTCGCCGGTTTTGACCAGTTCGATCTCGAATTGCGAGCCAATGCCGAAGCGCCCATAGATCACCTGATCGGGTTCGCCCGCGGGAAAGGACGGCGTAAACGGAAGTGGCGAGTTCACGCCGGTTGCACGAAGATAGGTCAAACGAAAGCCGATGCCTGGGACGTTCGTGTTATAGACGGTAGCCCCCAATACAACGGACGGCGTTGCGTTGGAATACTGTATTGATACCGTGCCCCCGTTGGTGCAGTCCGCGAAGTTCGCATAGGTCGCGTACGCCGGCGACAAGCCCGTGGCGATCACCGAGCCGACCGGTAACGCCGGATCGATCGATACCGAGCTTTCCAGGAACGGTATGTTGACCGCTAATGGTTGTCCCGCGATGTAGCCTTGAGACAGCAGTTCGGAAACTTGCGAAGGCTTCAACTGGGTGCAGGTGGCGAACGCGAAATGGGGTATTGCGAAGCAAACCAGGATAAGAAAATGAATGAGTCTTTTCATTGGAAGTTGTTGGTTGAGCGGCGGACTGAATGGGCTGACAGCGGGGAAAGTCGCACATGCGCGCGCGTCGCCTCAACTGTCGGCTACGTCCCATTTAGCGAGTAAATCGGCGGGAATGATATGGGCGAGTTCTGAAAACCGTTTGCCCACCATTCGTTCCGATTGGCGCAGCAAAACAATGACAGGACTGCTCGGTTCGTTTTGCTCGAACCACATGCGTGTTTCCTGAATGGCTGCGAGCGCGCTCCAGCGATCCATTGGAGAAGGCGCAGTGATTGGCAGATCGGCCGGCGCATCGGACTGCGGTAGGGTCGCCGTAGCCACGATCGCCGACGCCGATCCACGCACGCTGTCGTTGTCCTGCTTGTTGTCCCGCTCGTTGACGGCTCGGGCGGGCGCTGGCGCGGACCCGCCGCCGCCCACCCGATGCTGCGCGAATGGCTCCAGCGCTCGGGACAGCGCGCCGAGATCGGGCGCGTCGGCGTCGAGCATCTCGTCGCACCAAGCGGCAATGCGCTGCGTCAGGCACTGCGCTTCGACCAGTGCGGCCATTGCCGCGTCGCGTCGGCCCCACAATTCCTTTAGCAACCGGGCGACGGATTCAGGGGCGAGCGCGTCCTTCTGGCGCGGCGTCGCGAATGATTTTTCGATATCGCGCAAATGCAGTTGAAGCCCCGCGGCCCTCGGCATCGGGATGTCGCGCGCATCGGCCAGCGTGCCATCCGGTTCGACGAGTCCACCGATCGCGTTGGCGAACATCGCCGGGTCTCGCTCGCCTTCGAACACGGGCAGCGGGTGAAGCGCTTCGCCATAGCATTCGAGCATCGCCATCAGCAAAGCCAGTCCGTCGCGCAGGCCAGCCGCGCCGTCGAGCCGGGTTCGGCAACGCAGCAGGATCACCGCGAGGCGGATGTCTTTTGTCCGCAGCAGCAGCGCGCGGCAGTCGCGTTCAATGTCGGCCCAATTGGCCGTTGGCGGCACGTCGACGAAGTCGCCGTACTGCGCTTCGGCGCGTGGGGCCGCGGCCGCCTGCAGCATCACGAAGGCCGGATCGTATTCGAGATCGGGACCGCAAGGCGCGTGTGCGGAGACCGGTTCGAGCAGATCGGTGTAGCGCAGCACGACGGCGGGAGTGTTGGCGTTCATGCGAGGGAACTCCGGGGTCGGTCGTTGTACTGTTCAGGTTCGAAAACCATGCCGACGACCGGCAGGTCGTCGAGGGAATCACCGAGCCACGTCGAGTAGCCGAGTCTCTGCGACGTGCCGATGCAGGCGGGTGGCGCCGCGCGGGGGTTGACGAGCAGCTTGACCTCCCACGCGTATTCGTGGCCGACGAAGGCTCGCACCCATTCGACGAACGTCGGCAAGTCCTCGCCGTGCGGCGTGAGGCGCAAATACTGATCGAGGTCGAGCGGACCCACGACGAGCCGGAACTTGTGTTGCCGGTCGGGAATTGCCTCGCCGAGCTGGGCGCATTCACCGATGATCGCCGCGGGCCCCGGCACCCCGAGCCTCGTATGTTCCGATGCGCACAGATGGATCCAGTGCGGCACGAATTCTTCGATCGTCATCGGAACACCGAAGTAATGCGAGAGCGTCGCCGCGATGCCGTGCGGAGTCCGCGCCTCGCGCACGAGGTGCGCCGCCGCGCTGTAGCGCGAGTGCGTGGGCAGACAGGACTGCTCCGCCTCGGCCGGGTCGACGCCGATCAGACTGGCGACGTAGAACGAAAACGTTTCGTCGCCGGCACGGTCGAGCGACGCGGTGGCTTGCCCCGATGCCCACGCGCGATAAAACTGCGACAGCGCGCGGTGATGGAACAGATCGACCAGCCCGACGAGCGCATGATCCTGGTGGCTTTCCACACGGCTGTGAGCCAGCTCCGTCATATGCAGCGGCAGCGGCCCCTGCGGCCCCCACAGGCCGAGCCCGAACAGCCGCACGTCGAGGCGACCGTCTCGCATGCCGAGCGACGCGATTTCGCGTGGCGCAAACGCCAGAGTGGGTTGCTGACCGATCCGGAACGGCTCTTCTTGCGGCAGACTCGCGGTGCCCGGCAACGGCATCAGCGGGTCGCGCGCGGCGATAGCCCGCAGCAGGCTCAGGAAGCCGGACTGCCACGGCGTGTCCGGATCGAACCACGCGTCGAGCGATTGCGGATCGAGCGATGATCGCGTTGGCGCGACGGCGCTCGCCATTGCCCCATCCATGCTCATACCGCTCCGCGTCCGCCCATGCGCGGCCGCCATTGGGTGATCAGGCCACGTTGCATCGAACGAAGTTCGGTTTCGGTGAACACGTTGATCGAGACGTGGCGCGCGAGGTAATGCTCGAGCACGAGGCCGAGCAGATACGGGCTGATGCCTGAGAAGCCGGTTTCGTCGACCGTCAGTTCGCAGCGCACGCCTCGCCCATACACGAGTAGTCCGTCGCCCGGCAGACGCCGGACCACCGGTTCAGTGCGTGCGCCGACGAGTGCCTCGATCTGCCGTGCCTGTTCGCGCTCGCCTGGGGCGATGAAGAGGCCGAGCATGTTGCGCAGCGCCTGGCCGCCGTCGCCGTGGTCGAGTTCGGCGAGCGGCATGTAGTTGAAGCTCAGCTGCCTGATCAGACGCCACGCCGTTTCACCGCTCGCGTACGGCGCGCGCGGCGCGCTCGGTGCATGCACGAGGCGCACGCCCTCGATCGGCACGGAGTCCGACATCGTGAGGTCGGTTTTGCCGTTACGCGGGATCAGGCGCGGCAGGTCACGGTTCGTGACCCACGCTTCGACCGACAGGTAGCGGATGTCGTCAGCGTACGGCGCCTCCGCCTGATCGACGAGCGACACGTAGACCTCGGTCCCGATATACGGCGTACGGGTGCCGTACTTGCGTGCATTGGCCGACAGCGCGCGCTGCTCACGGCGCACCGAAAAATAGCGGCCGTGGTTGCCCACGTCGCTATGCAGCGTCTGATAAAGCGGATTGAACTCGACTTCGAGCGATGTTTGCGCGCGCTGACCGAATACGCGCGACACCGAAAAAATCTCGTAGTCGAGCGGCCGGGTGCGGTCGGCGAGCAGATGAAAATCGGTTTGCGCGCGATTGATTTCGACGCGGTCGGTACGCTTGCGAAACAGGTTGATGACCGGCGTACAGAACAGCAGGAAACGCGCTGCGTCGACGTGCGCGGCCAGCTCTTCCGGCAGGCGGTCGAGCAGCAGCACGACCTCGGCCTCCTTGCTGTCCACGCGCGCGAGACCCGCCGCGAGCTGCGTCAGCGCAAAGAAATAGAAGCGCTGGCGGCATGCGAAGTATTCCTGAAGCAGGTTGTGGCCGTGAAACGTATTCCACGTGAGCGGCAGCAGACCCTGTTGCGCTTGCAGACCTTCAAATTCGACCGGTGTTTTCGCGACCACGTGCCCTTCGTCTCTCGACGCGCCGTACGCGCGCACGACGGAGGCGACGCTACCGGCGTGGATCAGCTCGAACAGATGCGAAGCGATACGTTCGTCGCCACCGATGTAAATGGGCAGCCGGTCGAAGTCTGTCAGCTGGTTGAACTTCACTTCGCCTGTTGTGCGCAGGCGCAGCCGTAACGCGCCGCGCAATTGCAAGTGCGGCAACAGATGGCGATCGGTGTCGGGGATATCCGGCGGCACGGCGCTGAGCCGGGCTTCAGCGATCTCGATAGGCCATAGCGTGACGTCCTGGCTGCTGCGGAATTCGCACGCGGTTTGCTCGCCGGGCGGGATCGCCGAGCGCAGCATGCTTTGCCGGGGCACCTTCAGCCCTCTCGTGAAATCGCCTTCGCGCAGGCTCGGACGCAACTGCGCGACGGCGATCGACGGCGTCGGCGCGACGTAGTTCGGATAGACCACTTCGAGCAGGCGCTGCGTAAAGCGCGGAAATTCGGCGTCGAGTTTGATCTGCGTGCGCGCCGACATGAAGCAAAACGCCTCGATGAGCCGCTCCACGTAGGGGTCGGCAACGTCGATGCCCTCCATGCCAAGGCGGCGCGCGATTTTCGGGTGCTGGGCGGCGAACTCGCCGGCCATTTCCCGCATGTAGGTCAGTTCGCGGCTGTAGTAGTCGAGAAATCGTGGGTCCATGTCAACTTCCCTTGCCGGAGCCCAGCTCGAACGTGACGTGATTCATTTCGATGTCGAATGCACTCTGGATGCGAAATTCCAGTGGATAGGGCGACCAGCGCATGAGGCCATGAATCTCGAACTCGAGCTGGTTGTAGCGTACCGGGTTCCTGCTATTGAGCGGCCGGATGCGCAGCGACTCCGGAATTAGCCGCGGCTCGAAGCGAACGATCGCGTTGCGGACCATCTTCTCGACGGTTTCCCAGTTGCGACTGGTGAGGTAGCTGCCGGACAACGCGGGAATGCCGTAATTGACGACCGACGCGGCTAGCATGGGGTAGCGCGCGATGTCCATTTCGTCGTCCAGGTTCGTCGTGTTGAGCAGCAGGCCGAGATCACGCTGGATGATGCGGCGCATGCCTTCGCTGTTGGGCGCATAGGCCTCCGGCCGCTCGCTGCGCCGCGCGGGCGCATCGTCGAGCAGGCGGTCGATCAGCGACGGCATGTAGGCTTGCCGGTGTCGCGCGTCGGAGGTGGTCATACGTGCTCGTCGTGATTGAACCGGCATTCGCCGATGTCGAGCAGGCCGACGTCGCCCTTGTCGGTGCTCCAGGTTTTCTGGCCGAGCGCGATCACGCCGGTTTCCCCTACGTCTTTCCAGGTTGTTTCGCGCGAGAGCCGGGTGGCGGCGGGACCACTTTCCGAGCCGGGATAGCGCACCGGCAGGTAGCCGCGCAGGATAGTCGCGTCGCGTAGGCTCACGACGGCCGAGCGCCAGACGAGGTCGGCCAGCGCGGTGACCGGACCGAGTGTCAGCGATTTCATCGAGTCGAACGGCACCCAGCGATACCCACCCGCTACCGTCAGCTCACACACGGGGCCCAGCCGGCTATCGCTATCGGTCACCCACTCGAATGCGCCGATCTGCGTGCTGTCGCCGCGCGTGGCCGGCGCGGCGTTCAACGCGGCGCCGCGCAGTTCGTCGGCGGCGGCGAGGTTGCCCTCGCCCAGCTTGACGTTGGCTTGCAGCAGCGATTTCACCCACTCGGGCAGCGGATTGATCTCGCCCGGCGCGCGCTGACCCGCGAACACCTCGGCGCGGAACATCTCGCTGCGAATGAGCCCGCGATACATCTGGGCTCGCGATGTGCCTTCCGGCTCTAGCGTGGCCCAGGTTTGCAGCTGTTGTAACGCGCGTTTCCATTCACCGTCGAGGCACAACAGCTCGAACAACAGCCAGCGTTCGCGCACGTTCGACGGATGCTTGCGCACGTTGTCGATGGTTTGCTCCTTGAGTTCGCAGTAAGTCTGCGCGTCGAGCAGGCTGCGAAGTGTTGGCGTGTCCGACTTGGGCAGGTCAGCGGTTATTTTCATCTGAAAATTCAGGCTCTTCGTATTCGATCGATTCAGGCATGGCGATGTGGCTGTCCATACTGATCATGTGATGTTCTTCGCGCGCAAGCTGCGCGGTTCTGCTGGCACGGTGCGCGGGAATTCCGCGCGGCGCGAGCAGCGCGAGGATCTCGTGCATTTGGTCCGCCTCGAAAATCTGCTCGGCACTGAACGAGTCGAGGCTATCGAGCAGGGTGTCGATGTTCTTCCCCTTCGTCAGCAGGTCGAACACCGACGCTTCAGCACGCGACGGATCGACAAGCTCGGCGAACGGATCGTGAGGTGAGCCGATGATCGACTCGCCGTGATCTTCGGCCGACGCCTTGGGCTCGTGCGCGTTGCCGCTCTCCTGGCTCAACAGCGCGTGACGATATTCCAGCGTGAGCGCGGCGAGCGGGTCCGCTTCGTCGATGTCGGCTGCCAGAAGCTTTGCCATGCCGTCGTGTGCGCCGGGTTCCGCTGGATTCGGTTCGCGCCGCAACTGCAGCGGATCGTTATCGTCCTCGTCGGCTAGTGCGATCAGGTCGCTGAAGTCGTCCGGCTGCATGAGCACGGGCTCGATCCGGTCCGCGGCAGAATTCACGCTCGACGGTGGTGCCTGGACAAAGTCTCCAGACGTATTCGCTATTTCGAGAGGCGGGTTCCGTAATAGATCGGGCATAGGCTGAAGGTCGGTATGCGCGCTCGGTCTAGCGCGAGGAGAACACTCCACGCCGGCGTGACTGTTCTCGCGTGCGACGGCCCGCTGCCTTGCCTCACTCATTTCCGACAGATCGATTCGCGAAACGGTTGGAGCGAGCCGGAAAGACTGGATCGTTCGTGCGAAGGTCCTGAGCGCGCTTGCCTCGAAGGGCGAATGGTCCCAGCGTGCGTGATATCCAGTCATGGCCTGACCGGTATGCAACGGCGAATGAGATTTGCCTGGAAAGCGCGCATTTGTAAAAACTCTCTCGCCGCAGAAATAAAAGGATCACCAACTGAAAATGTGGGTTGGCGCGTGGAAGATATGAATGCTACTTCGCGCTCCTCGAGCGGAATATGGGCGACGGCCCAAATACACGCAGCGATCGACCGGCTATCCTTTGTCGCTCGATCAGTCTGGCCGGCGCGCTGTTTCGGATACCTGCCCGCGGAGCGCGGGATGCCGACGCGAGGCCATGCCTCTCCGCTACAAACATCTTTACCTGCAACGTCATCATGTCCATTTCACGCCACGCGTTGTTCGGCAAGCTCGGCGCAACGCTCTTCAGGAGCATCGAATCCGCAACGGCGTTTTCCAAGCTGCGCGGCAACCCGTATATCGAGCTCGCGCACTGGCTGCACCAGTTGCTCGCGCAGTCCGATAGCGACCTGCACCGCATCGTCAGACACTGCGGCATCAGCCGCGAACTGCTCGAGCGGGACCTGCAGACCGCGCTTGCCGCGCTGCCGTCAGGCGCGAGCGCGCTCACGGATTTTTCGCATCACGTCGAGACGGCAATCGAGCGCGCGTGGGTGGTCGCGACGCTGGCATTCGGCGACGGTCGGATCCGCGGCGCATGGCTGATGGCGGCGCTTGTCGAGACGCCTGAGTTGCGGCGCTTGCTGCTGGCCATTTCGCCGGAGTTCGGCAAGATTGCCGTCGACGGCCTTCACGATGCGTTGCCGGCGTGGATTGCCGGCTCCCCCGAAGCGGAGGACACCCCGTACGACCAGAGTGACTTTTCGTCGGCGGTGCCGGGCGAGGCGTCCGGTGCGCTCGCTGCATCGGTGAAGGGCGCGGCACTCGCGCAGTTTTGCGCGGATCTGACCGCACGCGCGCGCGCCGGTGAAATCGATCCGGTGGTTGGGCGCGAAGTCGAGATTCGCACGATGATCGACGTGCTGTTGCGCCGGCGTCAGAACAATCCGTTGCTGACCGGCGACGCCGGGGTTGGCAAGACGGCGGTGGTCGAAGGCCTCGCGCGCGCGATCGCGGCCGGCGAAGTCCCGCCGAAACTTGCCGACGTGCGGCTGTTGAGCCTCGACGTCGGTGCGCTGCTCGCCGGCGCGAGCATGAAGGGCGAGTTCGAGGCCAGGCTGAAGTCGGTACTCGAGGAGGCGGCGAAGTCGTCGGCGCCGGTCGTGCTGTTCGTCGATGAGATTCACACGCTGGTCGGCGCTGGCGGCCAGGCCGGCACCGGCGACGCGGCGAACCTGCTGAAACCGGCGCTCGCCCGCGGCACGTTGCGCACGATCGGCGCGACGACGTGGGCCGAGTACAAGCGGCACATCGAGAAGGACCCGGCGCTCACGCGGCGCTTTCAGGTGCTGCAGATCGCCGAGCCCGAGGAGCCGTCCGCGATCGATATGGTCCGCGGACTCGCGCGCACGCTCGCGAGCCATCATGGCGTCGTGGTTCTCGACGAAGCGATTCGCGCAGCCGTGACACTGTCGCATCGCTACATCCCGTCGCGTCAGTTGCCGGACAAGGCGATCAGCCTGCTCGACACCGCCTGCGCGCGCGTCGCGCTATCGCAGCATGCGCCGCCGCGCGAATTGCAGCGGATACGCGAGCGCTTGCAAGCCGCGCGCGTCGAAGCCGAGCTGCTCGGTAACGAGGTGCGCATCGGGCTCGGCAGCGAGGCTGCGCTGGCCGACGTCAAGGCGACCATCGCGACGCTCGAGCTCGAGGAAAGTGTTGTCGAAGCCGCCTGGCAGGCCCAGTCCGATGTGGCGAAGGCGCTGGCGCACGCGCGCGAGGTCGAAAGCGAGCGCGCCGCCGCAGCCGGTCCTGAGGCCGAAGTGCGCGATCGCGCGGCGACCGCGCTGGAGACGTTGCGCGAGCTGGAGCGGACGTTATCGAACCTGCAGGCGGATACGCCATTCGTGTTCCCGGAAGTCGGCGAAGCGATCGTCGCCGACATCGTCTCTGACTGGACCGGTATTCCAGTCGGACGCATGATCACCGATGAGGTCAGCGCCGTTCAGGTGCTGCCCGCTACGCTGGCAGCGCGCGTGATCGGCCAGCACGACGCGTTGCAGCAGATCGGCGAGCGCGTGCAGACGGCGCGCGCCGGGCTCGCGGACCCGCGCAAGCCACTCGGCGTCTTCCTGCTCGCGGGGCCGTCCGGCGTCGGCAAGACGGAAACCGCGCTCGCATTGGCGGAGGCGCTCTATGGCGGCGAGCAGAACCTCATCACGATCAACATGAGCGAGTAGCAGGAGGCGCATACGGTCTCGGGACTCAAGGGCGCGCCGCCCGGCTACGTCGGGTACGGCGATGGCGGCGTGCTGACCGAAGCGGTGCGCCGACGTCCGTACTCGGTCGTGTTGCTCGACGAGATTGAAAAGGCGCACGGCGACGTGCACGAAATGTTCTACCAGGTGCTGGACAAGGGCTACATGGAAGACGGCGATGGTCGCTATATCGATTTCCGCAATACGACCATCCTGATGACCAGCAATGTCGGCTCCGATCTGACCGCGAGCCTATGCGCGGACGAAATGCTTGCGCCGGACTTTGACGGTCTGCGTTCCGCGCTTTCGACGGAATTGCTGAAGGCGTTTCCGGCCGCCTTCCTCGGACGCGTGACGCTGGTGCCATATCGTCCGCTGGGCTCGGATTCGCTCGCGCGGATCGTGCGTTTGCATCTCGATCGAGTCGTTCGGCGGATGGCGGACAACAACCGCATCGCGCTGAGTTATGCGGCGGAGGTGGTCGACTACATCGTCGGGCGCTGCCTCGTGCAGGAGACCGGTGCGCGTCTTTTGATCGGCTTCATCGAACAGCACGTGTTGCCGCGCCTCGCCCGGCAGTGGCTCGATGCGTTTGCAGCGAAAAGCGCGCTCACGCATATGACGATCGAGGTGACCGATCCAGCCGCGGCGCCTGTTGAAGCGCTCGTGGTTCGGTCGTCCTGCCATGTGTAGTCGGCTTCGCACCCGGTGACCTGCATCGCGAATGACGAGTCGTTGATCGTGCAGCGGCGTGACGAGGCGCATAGCCGGCCGGTCAGGGGCTGCATGGATGCTTCGCAAACGTCTCTTTTGGCATTTTTTTTGCCAGGCAAAAGCACTGTTTTTTGACATCATTTTCACATATGCATGTTCAATGCCACGCGGCATGATCGCCACACCACCACAAATCGTCAATCGAACGGAATCCTTAAAAATTGCTCGCGTTACACGATCGGGATAAGCTATAAAGACAAAAAGGTCCGCATCATGCATTTGCGGCGCCCGAAGTGAGGAGCACCAACGAAAGACGTGACGAACAGCGAGTTTGTGGTTTAAACGAGCCATTGAAACTCATGCATGTCTTTCATACAGTATGAATACGCGTGCGAAATCGACATGCGGCCATGGTAGATTTTCGGCGCTGCCGTGCTGATCGTATGCGCCATCCATAGCGGGGCAACCATAGGTCGAAATCCGTTAAGCCTTTCAATTGCAACCGGAATGACTGGAGAACAACAATGCTTTTCTTTAATGATGGTTTCACATTCCCGAATTTTCTGGCCGACGTTTTCTCCATCTTCATCTTTATCCTGTGGTTCTGGCTGTTGATCACGGTATCGAGCGACCTGTTCCGCCGCCATGACGTGTCCGGATGGGGCAAGGTTCTGTGGGTGATTTTTCTCATCATCCTGCCGTATATCGGCATCTTCGCGTATCTGCTCACGCAGCATCGCGGCATGGCGGAACGCGATCAGGCGCGGGCCAAGCAGGTGCGCGAAGATCTGCGCAATGTGGTGGGCTTCAGTGTCGCCGACGAAATCGAGAAGCTCGACAAGCTGAAAGCGTCCGGTTCGATTTCCGGGGAAGAGCACTCGCGTCTGCGCGCGAAGCTCGTGCAATAAGCGTCGGTTACCTGACTGCAGCCATGGGCGAGCGGGCGCGCAGCCCGTGTCGCCTCGGCTTTTGCGCGGTGAGGGACCGCGCGATCGAACGTAACGGGAGGAACCCTTGCTTACCCGCCTCGCCCACGTTCGGAACGCTGCCGCGCGAACCGCACGCGCGCCGCTGGCATTGCGCCGCGCCGCGCTCACGTGCGCGACGGCGTTGATGCTCGCGGCTTGCGCGCAACCGTGGCAGCAATTCCAGGCGGGTCAGGATCAAGCGGCGATCGTCGCCCGCATGGGTCCGCCGCGCGAAGTCTATGACCTGCCGGGGGGCGGCCGCCGACTGATGTGGCCGACCCAGCCGATGGGCTCGACCACCGTCGCCGCCGACATCGACGCTTCAGGCAAGATCGTGAACGTGCGTCAGGTCTTGCAGTTGAGCGAATTCAATCGCGCGGAAATCGGCAAATGGACGCGCGACGATGTGCTGATCAATTTTGGCCGCCCCGTGCAAACGCAGTTCTTCCGGCTCTCGCAACGCGAAGTCTGGTCATACCGTTATATCGAAAGCAACATCCACCACATGCTGTTCAATTTCGCGTTCGACACCAACGGCGTGTTGCGCGAGACGCAGCGCACGCCCGATCCCCTGCGAGATCGCGATTTGCGACGATTCTGAACTGCGAGCTATAGCAGCGACTCAATTGGCATAATCGACAGCATCCAAACACCGAGCCGTGCGTACCACGTCGTATTCGGTTCGGTGTCGTGGCGGGTTTGGACGTCGCCGTTGGTTTCGATCCAGTACAGCTTGCCGTTTTTGTCGAGATGCACCGCGTATGCGACGGTCGGCAGCAGCGCGAGAAACTTGCGATCGACCCGCGTCGCGAGCTCGGTGCTGTCGATGACGAGTCCAAGCTCGGTATTCAGATGCGCGGAGCGCGGATCGAAGTTGAACGAACCGACGAAGACCCGCTGGGAGTCCACGATGAAAGTCTTCGCATGCAAGCTCGACCCGGAACTGCCGAACGGCCCCGGCGACTGTTCTTTCTTGTAGGTGGCGCCCGCCACGCGCCGCAATTCATACAGGTGCACGCCGTTTTGCAGCAACTCGACGCGCCGCCTCATATACCCCGAGTGCACGGCGACGACATCGGTCGCTTCGAGCGCGTTCGTCAACACCCGCACGTCGACGCCTTGGGCGGCGAGCCCGCTCAGATACTGCGTGCCCGTGTTTGCCGGCACGAAGTACGGGGAGACGAGGTCGAGCGACTTCGTCGGCTGGCCCATCACTTCGCGGAGCTGGTGGGAAATCAGCGCTTCCGGCGGCGCATCGTTCAGGCCTTTCGCGGGGTCGTCGCTGATCATCTTCGTTTTGGCCCAGTCGAGCGGCAGCTTGTCGTCGAGCAGGTTCTGCACGACGCGCGGGCCGCGCAGCGCTTGCTTATACTCAGCGGCGGCAGGATCCTGCTCGATCGCCTGCGCATTACGCTCCAGCGTGGCCAGCTCATCGACGCTCTCGTGCGGCAGGATCTTCCCGACCGGATACGCCGACGCGCTTGCCCAGTAGCGGTCGAAATCGCGCGAGACGTCGGTCGCGGCCGGTCCGACCGCGAGTACGTCGAGGTCGGCGAAGACGACACCGTCGGTGGCATCGAAGTACTCGTCGCCGATGTTGCGGCCGCCGAGGATCGTCGCGGTGGCGTCGGCGGTCAGGGACTTGTTGTGCATGCGCCGATTGGCGCGCGAAAAGTCGGTCACGAAGCCGAGGATTTTCGGGCTGCGCACGACGAACGGGTTGAACAGGCGCACCTCGATGTTCGGATGCGCGTCGAGCGCCGCCAGTGTCGGGTCGAGCGCGGAGGCGATGCCGAGATCGTCGAGCAGCAGGCGCACCCGCACACCCCGGTCCGCCGCTTCGTGGATCTGTTCGAGCAGCAGCGTGCCGGTCAGATCGTCGCGCCAGATGTAGTACTGGATGTCGAGCGTGCGTTGCGCGGAACGGATCAGGTCCATGCGCGCGGCAAACGCGACATGCGCATCCGCCAGCGGATAAATGCCCGCCAGCCCCGCGTGCGCGGCCAGTTCGGGCGCGACCGCGCGACCGAGATCCGTGGTGGCGGCCACCGCGGGCGACAACGCATGCGACTGCTGGCGACCCTCGAGCGACGGTAACGGCGCGCAGCCGGCCAGCAGGCTTGCGCACAGCAGCGCGCACAGCGCGCCTCTCCATCGGCGGTGCGGGAACGACGGGTGGTGTATCTGCGCTTGCATGGAGTCCAGGTCTTCCTTTGGGTCGCGCGAGCCGGCCGGTTCCAGAATCGGAACATCGCGTGGCGTTGCTCGACAAAGCTTCGCTCGACCGCCTGTACTGACGGTGTCGCGCGCATGCTTGCACGCAACTTGCATTGGTTGAGAAGAATACTATGAGCGCATGCCCATCGGTGCGCCGCCCGACGCTCTTGTTGCGCAAAGCGCTTTGTCCGATGATACGAGCAGGCTGCGCGAATTCGAACGGGGGCCAACCCGGCCGCGCATCGACCGCATGGTTTCCATGCAATCGAGCGTGACCCGCTCCGTGTCAGCGTAAAGGGTCATAAAGGGTCCGGTTCACGGCGCCTTCGAGCGTTTCGCCCACTGTGGAGTCGAGCAACGTGAAGATCTCCCGCTTGCTGCTTGCTAGCGTGCTGCTTTTCGTGGTGGGCACCGCGCTGCAGATGATATGGCCGCTCGCGCAGCCGGCCTCGTATCACCACTTCGCCGATCAACGCTCGCTGGGGCCGCTGCACCATGCGGCGGACGTGCTGTCGAACGTCGTCATTCTGATAGCCGGTGTGCTTAGTCTCGGCTGGGTCAGGCGGCATGCGTCCAACCAGCCGGCGCAATTTCCCGGCATGGTCGTCGCCGCGCTCGGGCTGCTCTTCACCGCGTTCGGCTCGGCTTACTACCACATGGCGCCGAACGATGCGACGCTCGTCTGGGACCGCCTGCCGATGACCATCGTGTTCGCCGGCATCCTCGCCATGCTATGGACGTCGTGGAGCGGACAGCGCGTCGGCTGGGCGCAGATGCTGATCATGGTGGTCGTGTCGCCCGCCACCGTCGGCTACTGGCTCGTGTTCAACAGCCTGTGGCCTTACGCGATTCTTCAGTTCGGCGGGCTCATGCTGATCGTCGGCCTGACGCTCACGCGCAAGGTGGACGGCGTGATCGCATGGACGCTCGTGATCGTCTTCTACGGGGTCGCGAAGATTTTCGAAAGCCTCGATTGGCAGATATGGGAGCTGACGCATCACGTGATCGCCGGCCATGCGTTGAAGCACGTGGCGAGCGGTCTCGCCGGCGCGGCGATGATTCTGGTCGCGAACGCGGCGCCGCGCTCCGTCGCGGGCATCGTGCCGCGCGGGCCGGGCGGTATCGGGCATTCGGGTACGTCGCGTTGAAGCCGCGCCATGGCGAAGTGACGCGGCCTCCGGCCGACGTCACTGCGGTTCGTACCACGAATACGTCGCCAACGTGCTTACCGGCGGCGTACCGATCTGCAGCGTGATATCGCGCAACGACGTCAGCTCGATACTGCGCAAGTCGCCCATATAGCGGCGCGAATCGCCGTTGTCGTTGATATACGCGACCACGTCGCCCATGATGCCCGCGACGTTCGTGTTCGTCAGCGGCTCGCCCCAGATATCGAAGAACTCGCCGAGGGTATAGGTCTTGAGGTTCGGCGCTTCGATATGGATGATGCCGGTGTTGTCGTGCGTATGCATCTCATACGTGCATTGCGACAGGATGCCGACGTTCATCGGCAACGCGAGCCACTGCCCGTCCTTGATGATCGCGAGGTGCGCGTGCACGTGGTACAGCACGCTCATGTCCGGCGCGCAGGTCAGGCCGTCGACCGGCGTGCCGGTGCCGCCCGTCGAGGTCGTGCCGTTCGGCCAGAACGACGAGCCGACCACGCCTCCGAAGACGAGCGTGATCGGGTTCGGGTCGAACGGCGGCGGATCGGTCCAGGTGTAGGTGGCCACTTGGGTGACAGGCGTGCCGACCATGACCGTGATTTCGGTATGCGGCTTCAGCACGAGGCTCGCGGGGTCGCCCGTATATTGCGTGAGCGTGCCGCCGTCGTTCACGTAGATCGCGATTGGCGAGGCGGTCAAACCCGCCACGTTCGACGCACTCAGCGTCTCGCCCCAGATCGAGAAGAACTGGCCGAGCGTATAGGTCGCGCCGGTCGTCGCGTCCATATGGATCTTGCCGCTCGAATCGACCGTGTGCACCGGATACGCGCAGCCAGTCGGCGTGGTCAGGGTCGGCTCGACCATGCCGATGTCGGGTGGCAGCGTCAGTAGCTGCCCGTTCTGGTAGATCGACAGATGCGCGTACGTGTACGCGGTACTGCGCAACCCGCAGTTCAGTCCGCTGACGGGCTGACCGGTTGCGCCCGAAGCCGTGACGCCCGCGGGCCAGATGGCGGCGCCGAGTGTCGTGCCGTCGGTGATCGGCGTCGCGGCGGCGAGCTTCGGTGTCGTGGCGCTCGCGTCGGATGCGCTCGACGGGCTCGACGCTGGGGCCGGACTCGATGCTGGCGTGGTCGCGCCAGCCGCGCCGTTCGAGCCGGTGCTGGCCGGGTCGGCGCCGCTGCCGCCCCCGCCACCGCCACAAGCGGACAATGTCCACATCAGACCCACTGCGACGAATCGCGACCCCAGCCGTTGCAGCATCTCGTACTCCCATGTCGTGAGGTGAGAGGATGCGTGCAATCGGACATCGCGCACAGATATAGCGCGGACATCGCACGGGCACGCGCAGCGCGGCTTCACTGCATCGTCAGGTGATTGAAACCGATTAGGGGAGCGTAGCAGATGGGTTTCACGAGCGAATCCGGCGCATCACAACGTTTCGCGACATTCTGCTGGCGCATTTCGAGGTGTCGGCCCGGAGTTTGCCGGCGGAGCGATCTGGCGCGCTTTTTATGCGAGCTGTCATCGTTCTGTGCGAAGATCGGTGCTGTCCATCGCGCGACCGGCTGGTAAGGGGATCGCACGGCGGGCGGGTGCCCGGCCATCGCCTTTGTCCTCGGGTGACCTTGGGGTGACTCTCTGGCGCACCTGTTTGCGGATTCATGGAGCACTGACCAATGACCGACAGATTGCAAGCGTCCGTATATGTAGTGGTGCTGCTGCTGATTGTGGGCTGGGTGCTGTATATCGGGCGCGCGGTTTTCGTGCCGATCGTGTTCGGCGCGATCGCGGTATACGTGGTGGTCGACTTCACGCGGCTGCTGCAACGCATTCCGGTGATCGGCCCGCGGCTGCCGGTCCAGTTGCGCTACGGACTCTCGATGTTCCTGATCGGCGCCGCGATCTTCTTCGCGGTCGACATGCTCGTCGAGAACTACGACGCGCTCGTCGCGCTCGCGCCGCGCTACCAGGACTCGGTCCTGCTGATGATCCACAAGATTTCGACGCTGCTGCACCTCGAAAGCGAGCCGACGTGGGAATCGCTGCGGCGGAACATGCTCACACAGTTGAATATTCAGGCGATGGTGACCGGCATGCTGGCGTCGCTGTCGTCGGTGATCATCGACCTGTTCGTGATCGTGCTGTATGCGAGTTTTCTGCTGATCGAGCGCCGGACGTTCGGCGACAAGCTGACGAACATGACCGCCAATTCGACCAACGCGGCGCGCATCCGGGGCGTGGTCACCGACATCAACCGGCGCATTGGCGCCTATCTCGCGCTGAAGACGTTCCTCGGCGTGCTGCTAGGCGGGATCTGCTGGCTCGCGATGCGCAGCGTCGGCCTCGAGTTCGCCGGGCTGTGGGCGATACTGACCGCGCTGCTGAACTACGTGCCCTATATCGGCTCGGTGCTCGCGATCGTGTTCCCGGTGCTGATGTCGGTGCTGCAGTTCGGCGACCTGAATTCGATCCTGGTCGTGCTGGTGTCGCTGACCGCGATTCACTTCGTGATCGGCAATATTCTCGATCCGTATCTGACGGGCAACTCCCTGAACCTGAGCCCGTTCGCGATTCTCGCGAGCATGGCCGTGTGGTCGGCTTTGTGGGGCGTGCCGGGCGCCTTTCTCGCGGTGCCGATCACCGCCAGCATGACGATCATTTTCTCCGAGTTCGAAATGACGCGGCCGGTTGCGGTGCTGCTGTCGAAAAACGGCCGGCTCACTTACGGCAAGACCGAACAGACCGCGTGAAGCGCCGACCATGGCGGACATATGATCGACCCGGCGCATGAAATGAAGACGGCCCGTGCGGAATAGTCCGCGCGGGCCGTCGAATGAAACACGTCTATCTCGACGCGTGCGGCTTGCCGCCGCCGCACGCTGCTGCCATCAGCGTTTAAAGCTTGCTGCTTACTGCGAAGAACCCGACCACGTCTGGCCGCTCGTCGACGAATCGCCGATGGCCGGGAAGTCGACGTAAGCGGCGCTGCAATCGACCGCCTTCCTGGTGGACAGCGACTGCGACGCGGAGCCGTTCAGCACGACACGGTTCGCGGTCGACGGGAAGATGGGCAGGTTCACTTCGTTCAGCGTCAGATTCGCATCCGACGTGGTGACCGCGACGTTCTCCGGCGAATCGGCGAGCACGTTGTTGAGCGTCATGCCGAGCGGAATCTGCGCGTGCGCGATGCCGCCCGAGTTCGCCTCGAAGCCCTCGAAGATCGCCGAGGTGCCACCGATGATGTGGATGTTCGACAGCGTGATGTCGTGGAAGTCCGGATAGAGCGGCGAAGTCGGATTCGACAGCGCCTTGGTGCTGTAGTACGGCGTGAACAACAGCGCCTGGCCGCTATTGCGGATACAGATGTTGTTGTAGTTGATGTTCGTCACGAGACCGCCGCGCGCCCAGTCTGACTTGATGCGCAGCGCCTGTTCGGAGCCATCGAACGAGTTGTCGTACACCTGCACGTTCGTCACGCCCGCATTGGTCTCGCTGCCGACCGACACGCCGTGACCCGCGTAAATATGGTTGTGCGCGATGACAAAACCATACTTGCGATCGGTCGCGACGTCGCGATCGCCGTCGACACCATACAGGCCCGAACCTGCCGGGCTCGGGTTGTTCGAACCCTTGATCGCAATGTCGTCGTCGCCGGTGCTGATGTAGTTGTAGGCGAACACGACGTTCTTCAGGTAGCCGTCGAACGCGATCTTGCCGGCCGACGAAGTCGTGGTACTGCCGGTCGTCAGCGCCTGCGTGGCCGCCTTCGAGGCCGAACCCGGGTCGAACGCGTCGGTGTTCTTCGCGGTATCGATGGTCGGCACCATGCCCAGGTAGTTCGGGTTGCCGTTACCAGCCGGGTTCGCCGATGCCGATGCCGACGGAGTCTGCACCTTGACGTTCCACACCGTGAGGCCGTCCACACCGCTCGGCACCACGTGGAAGTTCGCGCTGTTGTTCAGCGTGATGCCGAACAGCGTGAGGTTCTTCGCGTAGTTGAACACCATCATGCGGAAGTTCGACTGCGAGCCGACGCCGGTCGTGCCGTTCTCGACCATGTTGCCGAGCCATGCGAGATCCCACCACGTCATGTGACGCGCGGAAGCCTTCGAGTTCACGAAGGTGCCGCCATCGTCGCAAGCCGTGCCGTCCGTCGCTTGCGTACCCGCCTTATACGCGACGTACGTGTTGGTGCAGCTCAGGTCGACACGCATCAGCGGATAGAGGCTGTTCGAGCTAACGATCTCCGATGCCGCGCGGCTATCGATCGTGCCGCCGCCGACCACCGCCGAGTTGACGAGGTAGCTGCCGTTGATCAGCGCCGTGCAGTTGCCCGAGCTGCCCGCTTTGGTCGAGCTGACGGCCGTGTTCGCGCAGTACGGTCCGGCCGGGTTCGGCGAATAGGCCATCACGTCACGCGTCGCGTAGACGGTCACGCCGTTGTCGATCCACAGCGTCACGCCCGATGGCAGCGTCAGCGGACCCGTGATGAACGCGTTGCCCGCGCCGGTGCTCGACACGACGAGGCGCACCGCGTACTTCGTCGCGCGATACTGCGAGCCCGCGAGGGTTTGCGCCGACGCGCCCTTGATGTTGATGTTCGGCACGGCCGCCGCGGTTTGCGACGCGGCAGCTGCGGAGTCCGCGGCGTAGATCCTGGCGCCGACCTCGGCGTCCACGGCGGCGCCGCAGGCGTCGAGTGCGGCCTGGATGCGCGCCTGGTCAGGATTCAGAATCGCCGACGTGGTGCCATTGTCGGCTTCGGGTCCAAGTGCGCCGCTCGGCTGGCTCACGAGGTTGTTGCTGGCTTCGAGCGTGCTGCAGACCTGAGCGGCGGTGGGCAATTGCGGAGCCGTGGGCAGATCGGGGTCGCTGGTCGTGGTGCCGACCTTGAAGGCGACAGGCGCGGCCGATGCCGGCGGCGTGGTGCTGCTCGTGCTCGACGCGGGCGGCGCGTTATCGCCGCTGCCGCAGGCCGCGAGTAGCGCGGTCAGGCACGTTATGACGGTGACTCTGTAAAGCATGGGGTCATCCTTTTGTTGGTAAGAATACTAAGTATTTAGATGTGTTCCGGCTCCGGGAGACGGATCTCGATGGTTGGCTGTCTTTATTCTTGACGGGGCGGGGGTACGACGGCGCCGGATGCCGGGCGACGCCGCGCATCGGACACCCGCGCTCGCCCGGTGGGCGGTGCGCGCAAGTGCGGCGGGGCGTGCTGCTGAAGCGTCGCTCGGAAGGACATCTATCGATCAGCCTGAGTTGGTCTGGTACACGTCGATGGGCGTAGCGATGCGCGATAGTTATATGACGACATATGAATCTTAGGTGAATGCCGCGTCTAGGTACATGCAGTACTTACCCGAACTTACACCGTGACAATTTGATGTTCCTGGACTGTTGCGGCTTTCGAGGGCGACCGGCCGTCCATGCTGCGCTTGGCCGATCACTCTCGTCAGTCATTGTCATACGACAACGTATAACAAGAGATGCTGCGCCTGATGACAGTGAGTCCACAGCACCGTTGTCATCGCTTTAAATAAATCGAATAATTTTCGAGCGGCCTTTGATGCGAAGTTCACGGAAAGCCGTGCAACAATGGCCTCGGGTTGCGGTCAGGGCCAGCGGCCGCAGCTTGTGCGTCTTTCCATCAACACGAGGCCCGCCGCTCGATGACAAAGCCTGGCCTGGACGCTCCTCATGGCCGCGATCGTTCCTGGCGCGGCGGCGGCCGGGCATCGGCTATCGGTTCTAACGCGAACATATGCCCGGCTTACACGACCCTGCAGTCCAGCCGACCCCCGTCCCGGGCGGCGCCGAAGCACTTGAAGACCCGGCTCTGCTGCGTCGCCTGCTGCGTGCGAAAGACCGCATCGATGCCGCCTCGCACGAAGCCTGGCCCGTGCGGCGGCTGGCCGAAGTCAGCGGCGTGTCGGAGGCGCACTTCGCGCGTTCGTTCAAGCGGGCCTTCGGCGTGCCGCCACACCGCTATCTGTTGACGCGGCGTATCGAACAGGCCACCACGCTTCTGCGTGACACCAACCTCGGCATTACGGACATTGCGTTCGCGACCGGCTGGGAAAGCCTCGGCACGTTCGGCCGCGTCTTTCGCGACATTACCGGCCTGAGCCCGAGCGAGATGCGCGTGCAGGCACGCGCCAATCCCGCTGAACTCGATCGCGTGCCCGCCTGCGTGCTGAAGGCCGCGCAACGCCCCGATCTGACTACGGCAGTTCTGGAAAAGCGCCGCCGCGTGGTCGGCGACACTGCCGAGCCTCCTACCAGCGAGACGTCGTGAATGAGGGTATCGATGTGGTCGGCGCGCACGTCGACGATCAGAAGGGACGCAGCGCTCGCGTTCGACGCGCGAGCGCCGCGATACCGATGCCCCGCTACCGTTGCGGAGCGCTTTAGCGTCTCGCGGCCTCCGGCGGCGTCGCGTCGCCGACCGATCCGATCGGCGCGCTCGGTTACTCGGAGGACGAGATTCGCGCGGTCGTCGCCGAAGCCGGCGCGCCAACGTGCCGAAGGCCGGGCAAACGCCCGAACCTGCCGATCGCAGTTTTGGAGAAGCGCCGCCGCGTGGCCAGCGATACAGTCGAACCCTCAACCAGCGAGGAGGAGTTATGAATCAGGGTATCAATGTGGTCGGTTTGTACGTCGACGATCAGGATGCGGCGCTTTCGTTCTACGTCGACAAACTCGGCTTTCGCGTCCACACCGACGTGCGCAACGGTGCTTACCGCTGGCTCACGGTCCAGCACCCGGAACAGCCGACTTTCCAGTTGGGACTGTTCGCGCCGGGGCCGCCGGTCCACGATGAAGCGACCGCACAAACGCTGCGCGCGATGGTCGCGAAGGGGGCAATGCCGCCATTGGTGCTGTCCGTTGCCGACTGTCGCGCGAGCTACGAGCAGTTGAAGGCGCGCGGCGTGGAATTCACGCAGGAGCCGGTGGATCGTTTCGGCAGCGTCGATGCGGGCTTTCGCGATCCGGCGGGCAATGGATGGAAGATGATCCAGGCGGCAACGGGCAAGTGAGCGTGAGCGATCCGCCGCGCGCCGGGCGCGGCGCGCAGCCGCATACGGCCGACGCCACGTCGCACGATCGCGAAGCACCGCCGGCCTTCATCCCGGACCACTGGACTAGCTGACTCTCACTGCTGATGCTGCTGCAGATACTGCCGAACGTCGTTCAACGTCACGCGGCCCGAATGCGCGGTATCGATCTCGTCAAAATGCCTGGCGATATAGCCGAGCCCATCGCTTTGCGCCTGGGCCTTGGTGATCGACGAGCCGTTGCTGAGCACCGATTTCGCGCCCAGTCTGTTCTCCACTCGCTGCTGAGCCTGCTGCTGCAGCGTCGAGCCGGTGGTCGGCGCGACCGCGTTGGCACGGTTGTGAGGAAAGAACGGACCGTCCACGCCGTGTCCGCCGTTGGGTAGCGTCACGGGCGCCACCGGCTGGGGCGGCAACGCATGCGCACTGCCGACGATCACACCGAGGACGAACAACGCCAGAGTGCGTCGCAAGATATCGATTGAAGACATGATCATTCGCCATAAAAAGTAGTCAGAGGGTTTCGCGCGAAGCGACACCACCATCGATCAGGGCGCGACCGCGGCGAGCGCCTCGCTCGTCGGCGTAGCGGCTGACGCTTCGTCGGCCCACGGCTGAGGCAGCGTCGCGAGCGTCAGCGCGCCCGCTATCGGCGTGCCGCCATAGAAGGCCGCGAGATCCGCCTTCATCTGCGGGCGCGCCACGTCATCCAGATAAATCATATGTCCGCCCTGGAAGAAGTTGACCTGCAGATTCGGGTTGAGACCCTGGACCGTCTTGAGCCGCGCGAGCTGCTTCTCGGTATTGAAGAACGGCGTGGCGAGATCGTGGAAGCCGTTTTCCGCCAGCACCTTCAGTTGCGGATTCAGCTTTAGCGCGCCGAGCAGATCGGGGATCGTGTCGGGCAGCGGCTGGCCGCCGTGCGAGAAATCCCACACCTGGATGATCGCGTCGTTCAGCGGCATGTACGCCGCGTTCGGCGCCGTGTAGCCGAGGTAATCCGGCATCTGTGTCGCCAATGCATTGGTGAATGGCAGCGAGATCAGGATGTCCGACGGGTCGCCGTCGCTCTGCAGACGCGAGTCCGAGTTGGGCAACGACACGCGACCATCGTAGCGGCCTATCGTCGAGCCTGGCACCAGCGTGAGGTTGAACGGATTGATGTTGAAGTAGCCCTGCATCGCCTGCAACGTGAGACCGGATTCGGCGTCCCAGACCTTCTCCAGCCACGTCGGCGGGAAGTTCGGCGGTCCCGCGTAGGTGGGCGCGCCGAGCTGGCTCAAGGTCCAGTACAGCGAATAATTCTTGAACAGGTTGTAGTTGGCGGTCACGAACGCCTCGCTGCGAAGCGCGTAGGTCGCCTGACTCACTGGCGCTGGCGATACCTGGTTGTAGTACGCCGCGACCTCGGCATAGCCAGGCATGTAGCCGCTCAATGTATCGGTTTCGAGCGCGAGCTGGTCGGGCGAACCGGTGATTGCCACCGCCTCGATCGCGTCCGCGAAGTAGTTCAGGATCGAAGACTGCAGCGTGATCCCCGTCAGATGCACGCCGGCCGATTCGAGCGCGAGCGCGAGGATGTCGGTGCGAGGCGTGCCGTACGATTCGCCGTACAGATAGATCGGCGAGCTGCTGCGTGAATTGACCGTCAGGTAGCGGATGATGAAGTCGCGCATGATGTTCGCGTCGGCATCGGTGCTCCAGTAGGTCTGGTTCGTGTTCGGCAGGATCGCTTCGGAGAGGCCCGTGCCCGGCGGATCGATGAACACGAGATCGGTCGTGTCGATCAGGCTCTCGGTGTTGTTCACAAGCGGATAGTTCGGCCAGCTGGTGCCGTTCAGCAGCGGATCGGTGGTCGCGACGCGCGTCGGCGCGAACGATCCGAGACGCAGCCAGATCGACGAAGAACCCGGCCCGCCGTTATAGACGAACGTAACGGGGCGCGGTTTGCCATTCGTGCTCGGCGCCGTGTAGGCCACGTAGGACATCGTCGCTTCGGGTGCGCCGCTCGTCAGATCCATTGCGCTCAGGTGGCCGGTGGTCGTCGTGTAATTGACGGTGGTGCTGCCGGACGTCCATTGGTAATGCATGATCGCCGCTTTCTCCGCGACCAGCGACGCGGCTATCCCGGACGTCGCACTCGTCGAATAGGTGGTGAGATCGGTGTAGGGCTGATTGGCGGATGGCGTCTGCGGCGCCGACGCCGCTTGCGCCTGATTGGCGACCTGCGCCATGCCGCTTGGTACCGCCGACGCCGACGAACCTCCGTCGCTGCCGCCGCATCCGCCGAGCATAACGATTCCGAGTGTCAGCGCGCTTAGCGCGGCGAGCCGGCCATGACGACGGACGCGACCATCGTCGGTACTCCTTCTGTCTGGTTTCATCTCGTTCCCTGGTGAGTGATACCGCAACACAAAGGCCGCTTTTCGCAATGCATTAATGCAAAATACTTGCATCAATATTTCCATTCGCTTTCTGTAATTGCTAATTGAATGGATAAATGGATTCCCTGTCGATTTATCTCGACATTTCAAGAGAAATTTAAAATTGAATCTTTCCGATGATTACAGCAAGAGTGAAAATAGGATGCGAAATGCGGTCTTGTCAAGGATCAAGCGGCAATTATGCGATTCAGAATAAAGTCGGATCTGGTCGAGGAGTAGCGCTTTGAGATCGAGCGCTGGCGCGGTCGCCGCCGCATGGGGGGCGGAAAAACGCTGGCGGATTTATCCGAATTGCATTGAATGGCGACGAGGAAATGCGGATTTTCGTGGCTAGGTCGTCGGAATTAATTGCGTTTGATAAATATAACTGAATGGTAAATTTAACCGGTGAAAATACGTCCTCAATAGAATTAGAAAAAGGCAGGCTGGGGAATTTCCGTCGGGGCGGCGTCGACCGCTTCGGCGAGCGGGGCGGCGGTACGCCCGTCACGCTCGTGGCCGAATTCGGTACCACGTAACAATCACTGCCAGCAAGAACGCGACATAGGCGACTACGAACACCCAGCCCGGAAAGTCGTAATACAGCCAGGCGCTGACCCAGCGCTGTATGAACCCTTGCGGACCGACCGTTCCCGTGCGCAGACGATCCTCCAGAACGGTTAACGGGCACGGCACATTGAGCACCGCAAGGCTCGCCACGATACCGATGGCGAGAACATGTACCGTCCGGAATGTGCGATTGCGCGCCCACGGGAGTCGCAAACCGTGGGCGATCCAGATGGCGAATAGTCCGCCGACGATAAACACCACGATCAGCGCATGCAGCACGAGAACAATATTGGCGAGCCAGATCATTCTGCTTCCATTTGGACTAGCCGCACGACACTCGCTTGACGATGCCGCGGGGACTCACTGCCCATTGCCATACAGATCGAGCAGCATCAACGTTACGCCATTGGTCCACCCGAAGCCGTCCTGCAGCGGATACTCGCCACCCCCGCCGCCGCCTTCGCCCGCGCCTTCCACGACGTACTTCTCCACGAGCTTGTGCTGCGTGTCGTAGACGTTCTCGACGTCCGCGAGAAAGCGCGTGCCGATCGGCTGCGCGAGGTCGGCGCGTCCGTAGCGCTTGAGGCCCTGAATCGCGATCCAGTGCAACGGCGCCCAGCCGTTCGGCGCGTCCCATTGCTGCGTGCTGTTATAGGTCGACGTCGTGAGGCCGCCCTGCTTGAGCAGCACATTCTGCACGGTCCGGGCGGTCTTCCACGCGCGATCGGGCCACGCCACGCCGGCCATCAGCGGATACAGCATCGCCGGTGTCTGGTTGTCGCGCGACTTGCCGAGTTGCCAGTCGTAGTCGCCGTAGTAGCCGTTGCGATTCCACAGATAGCGGTTGATGCCTTCCGCGCGCCGCGCCGCGTAGCCGATGAACTGCGCGACGCAACGGAAGTCGCGTGTCTCCGAGCAGCCGCGCGCGATCGTCGTCTCCAGATGGAACAACAGGCTGTTCAGATCGACCGGGATGATCGATGTCGTGCGCACCGTTGCGAGCGTCTGGTTGTCGCCGAACCAGCGTGAGCTGAAATCCCAGCCGCTTTCGGCGGTCGCGCGCAGATCGCGGTAGACCTGGTTGGCCGGCCGGCCGCTCGCCTGCGCGGTCTGCACGTCCTCGAGGTATGACTCGTCGCGCGGCGTGTCCAGATCGTCCCAGTAGCGGTTGAGCACGGTGCCATCGTTGAGCACGACCACATTGTGCGTAGCGCCGCCGCGCGGCGTGCTGGACGAGCCTTGCATCCAGTACGCGTACTCCTTGCGCAGCACAGGCAGGTACTTCTGATAAACCTTGTTGCCTTCCTTTTGCGCCGCGAGCTCCACCATATACGAGTAGAACGGCGGCTGCGAGCGGCTCAGATAGTACGTGCGATTGCCGTTCGGTATGTGGCCGAACGTGTCGATCATGTACGCGAAGTTATCGAGCATATCGTCGACGAGATCTTCACGCCCGGACTCCTGCAGCCCCAGCATCGTGAAATAGGTATCCCAGTAGTAGCCTTCGCGAAAGCGGCCGCCCGGCACGACGTATGGTTTGGGCAGCGGGATCAGCGAGCTGTAGTCGGGCGCGCTCGTCGTCGTGCGCGTGAGGCCGTCCCAGAGCCAGTCGATGTGCTCGCGCAGACTCTGGTTCGGCGGCGGCGTGATGCTCTGATCGGGCGGCGGCGTGAAGTACTGGCTGACGAATTTCTGCAGCGAAAAGCCGGGCTGGTTCTTCTGCGTTTCGTATAGCTGGACGATCGCGGCGGGATTGCCATTCGGCGTCGCGTCGACGAACGTCTTCTGGTCGGCGAAGATCTGCGCGGTTTGCACGGCGACGAACAGATCGCCGTACAGAATGTCTGGCGCCGGCGGCAGCGTGGCGCCCACCTGGGTATCGGCCAGACAGCTCGCGGATGAGAAGACGAGCGAGGCGATGCAGGCGACGCCGAGCGTGATCGGCGAACGCCGCGGCACGAAGTACTTACTTGAGCTGGGGAAGAGATGGGCGGTTGATGCGTTGCGGCTGCGAGACAGTGATTGAATGCTCATGATGCCTCCAAGGTTGTGGGCATTTCACTGGTCTCATCGCGTGCCATTCGAGGTCGTCTCCCGGCGACACGCGAGCCCGACACGAGGTGGCCGGATCAATGGCTCCGAAAGCATCGCACGCTTTCGAAGCATCAGGCAACTGCGGCGCAGCAGAGCGTGCATGCATTCAGCATGAAGAATGAAACGTGATGAACGAGGGAGAAGGTGCGCGTAATGGCGTATCCGCGCTTGCTTCGTGATTCGAAGCAATGGAAGCGTTGGTCGCGAGCGATTGCGCGGCAGAAACCGCTCAGCGAGCAAGCGGCGTACCCGCGTCGACCATTCGGCAGGTCGGCGCGGGTACGCGAGAACAACGAGAAAATTACTGCGCGATAGGCTGAGTCACGTCCGTGCCGAACCAGTGCATCGAGATCTTCTTGAGCGTGCCGTCCTGCTTCATTTGGGTCAGCGCGTCGTCGAGTGCTTTCGCGAACTTCGGATTGTCCTTGCGGAACGGGATGCCCATTTCCTGCTCGGCGCCTTTCAGCACCGCGCCCGTACGCAACGGCAACTGCGAGTTCTTGATGATGTACGGCAGCATCAGCCGGTCGTCGATCGTCGCATCGATACGCTTGGCAGCGAGATCGCGCAGTTTCTCGGGCGCACCCGGATAAGTTTGCACGTTGATGCCAGGTACCGCGCGGGCCATCTGGTCGTAGTTGGTGCCGAGCGTCACGCCGATCTTCTTGTCGCCCTTGAATTCGTCGAGCGATTTGAACTCACGCTTGTCGTCCGCCCGTTGGATCAGCTGCGCGGCCGAGTACGTGTACGGCTGGCTGAAATCAAGAACCTGTTTGCGTTGCGGGGTAATGGTGACCTGATTGATGATCACGTCGAATTTGCCGCTCTGCAGCGCCGCGATAATGCCGCTCCACTCGGTCGGAATGAATACCGGCTTTACGCCGAGTTTCGCCGCCACGGCTTTCGCGACATCGACGTCGAAGCCTTCGAGCTCGCCGTCCTTGTTGCGCGAGTCGAACGGCGGATAGGTGCCTTCGAGACCGATCTTCAGGACTCCGGCCTGTTTGACCGAGTCGAGCAGATCTTCGGCATGAGCCGCGACCGCGGTAAAGCTGAGAGCCGAGAGCGCCAACGCGTTTATAAGCAGCTTCGAAAGTTTCATTGAGTGTCTCCTCTGTACTTGAGTATCAGGCTGCACAACGCAACGATTTCACCATCGTGTCGGCAACCCGGCAGTGTCGCTTCGTGGAACAAGCCGGGTTGCGCGCGTCATCCTAGCACTTCAAAAGTCGCCTGTTTTATCTTTGTTCGGTAGCGGCCGCGCGCGGATGAAACTCCGGCTTCGAAAAATCGCAGCGGCGCGATCTCGTGGTGGATAGACTGAATGCGATCGATGGACCCTATTGTCCTCGTCCGACCGGCGCCTTCTATGTCTATCCGTCATGCGCGGGTGTGATCGGGCGACGTACGCCCGACGGACGCGTGATCGCCAACGACAGCGATTTCGTCATGTACCTGCTCGAAACCCAGGACGTCGGCGTGATCCAGGGCGCGCCGCCGCTACGCTCTCACCACAGTCACCCCAGCCGCTTCGATCGGCTTCGTCAATTCCGCGCGGGTCTTCTTCTCGACCACGATGGTCTGCGCGAGTTTGATCTCGCCGATCACGAACCGCGATGCGGCGTTCAGTTTCGACGATGACGCGAGCACGACCGTTTCCGCCGCCCGCGCGGCGAGCGCGCGCTTGATCGCGGCTTCCTCGAAGTCACCGGTGCTCAGCCCAGCGCTGGGATGCACGCCGGTCACCCCCATGAAGTACAGGTCGGCATGGATGCGCGAAATGCCTTCCATCGCCGCGGCGCCGACGGCCACGATCGAATGTTTGTAAAGCCGGCCGCCAATCAGGATCACCTCGACACAAGGATGCGCGGCAAGCGCCGTGGCGACGCTCGGACTATGCGTGACGATGGTCGCGTGCAAATCGGACGGCAGCGCCTGGACCAATAGCGCCGACGTGGTGCCGCCGTCGACGATCACGGTTTGCCCCGGCGCGATCAGTTCGACCGCTCGCCGAGCGATGCGCCGCTTGGCGAGCGTCTCGATGTCCTGACGCTGCTCGAATGACGCGAGCGCCGCCGACGCGGGCAACGCGCCGCCGTGGACGCGCTGCAAGCGCCCCTGCGCGGCCAGTTCGCGTAGATCGCGGCGGATCGTGTCTTCCGACACGCCAAACGCCGCGCTCAGCTCACCTGCCAGGACCTGCCCGTTGCGCGCGAGTTCGTCGAGGATCGCTTTCTTGCGTTGGGTCGTCAACATTGCATTGCACGAAATATCTTGAAATTGCACGAAATTGCACGATACCATGAATCATTGTCCATGGTCGACAGGAGGCGCCATGACCGCAACGAAAGACCGGGTTCGCATCGTCGGAACGGCCTTGCTATCCGACGACTGGTACACGCTGAAGAAGGTGACGTTCGACTTCCTGCGTCGCGATGGCACATGGCAGCGGCAGAACCGCGAGACCTACGATCGCGGCAACGGCGCGACGATCCTGCTGCACAGTCCGCGCACCGGCAACGTGATACTCACGCGACAATTCCGCATGCCCGCGTTCGTGAACGGTCACGACGGCATGATGATCGAAGCGCCGGGCGGGTTGCTTGACAACGCTTCGCCGGAAGAACGCATCCGGCTCGAAGTCGAGGAGGAAACGGGGTATCGCGTGGGTCAGGTCCACAAGATTTTCGAGGCCTACATGAGCCCGGGATCCGTAACCGAAAAGCTCTACTTCTATGTCGGCGAGTACGACGCGTCGATGCGGGTCAACGACGGCGGCGGCGTCGAGGATGAAGGGGAAGATCTCGAGGTGATCGAAATGCCGTTGCAAGCCGCGTTGCGAGCGGTCGACGCAGGGGAAATCGTCGACGGCAAGACGATCATGCTGTTGCAGTACGTCGCCTTGCGTGGGTTTGCGTCAGCGCGCGCAGCCTAGTTGCGTCGCGAGTTCGTGCAGATCGTCGACGATGAAGTCCCACGCCTCGTTCGCCTTCAGATCGCTCGTCTGTTGAGGGCCATGCTCGGTGGGCCGCACGACGAACGCGGTGCTCAAGCCGACGCGCCGGGCAGCGGCGAGATCGTTGTTATGTGCGGCCACGAGGCATAATTCGCGTGGCGCAATGCCGAGAATTTCCGCCGTTTCGCTATAGACCAGCGGCGAGGGTTTATAAGCGCGGACGACTTCGGCACCGAGAATGGCATCCCAAAGCAGACCGGCACGCTTTGCCATGTCCACCATCAGGCGAATGTTGCCGTTGGATAGCGGTGCGATGATGAAGCACGCCTTCAGGCGCCGCAATGCGTCGACGGCATCGGGCCAGGGGTCCAGCCGATGCCAGGCCAGGTTCAACTCATCGATCTCCGGTTCGGGAACGTTGGCGATGCCGAAACGCGCCAGAACTTTGACGAGGTTTTCCCGGTGCAGCACGTCGAGACGCACATACGGTCTGCGTCCGCTACGCACTTCTTCCATCGCGGGCGAATACTCGCGTCGCCATGCGTCCGCGAAGTCGGATGCGTCGAGATTCGGCGCGTGCCGCTGCAGAAACGGTTGCGCTTCGCGCGCGACGCCGCTTCGCCAGTCAACCACGGTTCCGAAGACATCGAACACGAAAGCTTTGATGGCAGTTCGATGTGTCGAGTCGATGCCCATGACCTTCCTTTGTGGCTCTGACGGGAAGCGCCCATCTTAGATGCGTGTCAGGAAAACGCACCAGACCTGGGATCCTGCCTTCCAATAGTTTCTCTCTCGCCCCACCTGAATCTCTGCGGCCGCCTCTCCCCGCCTTCTGACGATCATTCGAGGGTCGGCGACTTCGTGATCCGGACCGCGGGCGCCGGTACGAGATATCGCCCCCCCGGCACGGCGGCGGCGATATGCAACGCACCGGTTTCGATACGGTCTAGCAAGCCGCGCAGTTTCAGGGCACGCTTTTCGACGCCATGCCACGAGATCATTGCAAAGAGAAGTGTGAGGGCGAGGGAAATCGGAAAATGAACGTACCAGGTGAGGGCGGCCGGGGCATGCATCGCGGCCACAGTTTGCTGTATCGGGAAACCGTAAAGAAAGATGCCGTATGAGTAGTCACCGCTTGCGACAAAGCGGTGGCGTCTTGGTTGCGTGAGTCCGAGAAAGACGGTCAGATAGGTGGCGGGCAGCGCCGCGAAGTAATCCGCGCCGCGAACGGATAGGCAAATCACTGCGACGAGGCCAGATAGCACACAGAGCCATGAACTCCAGACGATCCGGTTGCGGAACTGGTACGCGCAAACGCCATAGAAGAAACAGAGAACGAGCATCGGTCCGTGTACGGTCATACCAGCCGAACCGGAACGGTGCGCAAGCGCAACGAGTAAGACGTTCGCACCAATCGATGCGGCGAGTAAAAGATGCGGTCGTTGTGCCATGCCGGCATACGACGCAATAGTCAATGCGACGTAACAGGCTAGTTCGAACGGTAACGTCCACAATTGCTGATTGATTGCATCCGGCCAAGGATCGTTGGCGAACATACCTGGCAGCGCGAAATGGACGTCTCCGAGAATGTTCAGGAAGTACGCCCGGAACTCGGGATCAGTGAAATATTGATGAAGTGAAAGCGTGGTAAAGAACGGTCCGATCAGCAATGCGGCGATTAGCGTGTCGACCGCCAATGCGGGTAGCAGCCGCAGTACCCGCAGCCCGCAGAAGGAAACGATCGTGCGGCAACGTTCGAAGCTGCCAGCAACCAGGAAACCGCTCAGAGCGAAGAACATTGGCAAGATTAGCGCGAGCGGTGCTCGTGCAGGCCCGGACCATACCGCTTGAGTGAACTTGTGACCATAACAGACGTTAATGGTGTGGCTCGCGACCACGAGGACGGCGAGCACGAGACGCATGTAGTCGAAACCGGATGGCCTGTTTTTCGCATCGGCAAGCCGCGATCCGAGTGTCGTTGCGAGGGGGGACCTCACTCCGTCCTCCGTGGGGATGGGTCTTGTACAGCGGTGGCGGGTAGCCTGACGGTGAATGGCATCAGCAGATAATCAACCAGACCGTCAGGTTCATCAGTGTAGTCAAGACCGACCTCGGGCCATTCGCCTTTCTTCGGGAAGTGTGCGGTCCCAAACAATACGTCCCACAAGGTCACGACTGCAGCGAAATTTCGGTTGTAATGGCGCAACTCGACTGAATGATGAATTCGATGAAATCGATTGTCTGGGAACAGATAGGAAATCGGGCCAAAGCTGATACGTGTATCGGCGTGCTCGAAGGTGCCCTGAACGAGTATCACCATGCCAATCAACGACCATAGGAATGGAGGATGGAAGTCGATCAGTAGTGCCATTGGAAGCGTGACAACGAGGGGACGGAGCAACTCCTCCGATACATGCATATTGCAGTTCCACACATTCATCTCGCGAATCGAATGGTGGACCTGGTGGAACCGCCATAAGAAACCGAACGTATGCTGCGCGCGATGGAACCAGTAGTACAGCAAATCACCAATCAGTATCGCCCCAGCGATAGCAAGGGCGATGCCGGTGGCGCGCCAGACTGGCCGCGGCGAATCCAATACGCCGTCAAGCGATATCGAGAAAAGCGGTCGGATATGCAGTGCGACGATTACAGAATGATAAAGTTCGAAGAAAAGCCCACCTATAAACAAATAACAAATGTGAAACAGAATGCCGCGCGCGCGTGATGCAAACGACACCTTGCCATACGGCAGCATTATCTCGACGGCGACGCAGAGAATAGAGGCAACAGCTACGCGCTCTCCCGCACGCAAGGTATGAGCAACATAAGTCAACACATCGAACGTTTGCATCTTTTTCCCCGATTCGAGATGTGGAGGTTCTTCGAATGCTGGGCTGCACAACGCTGCCATGACGATGAGGATAGTGGGACATAAATGCTCTCGGGGGCGCATCACACCGTCAGTTTCGGCCATCATGCAGCGGGTATTGCCTAAACGTAATACGAATTATGTTTTATGGCCGTACGCAAACGGCGGTTTCAAGGTCGAAGCGCAACGGCGGATTTAATGTTTAGAGCCTTGAGGTTGAGCTGCTGAAGCAAGTGTTGCGGCAAAGACCTCGAATGGCGAATGGAAGGCGCGTTTGATCGTTTCGTGACGGTCTACGCGGCGAAATATCCGAAGGCAACGGAAACGTTGAAGAAGGATCGGGAAAGCCTGCTGGCGTTTTACGACTTCCCGGCTGAGCACTGACAGCATTTGCGGACCACGAATGCGATTGAGTCGACGTTCGCGACGGTGCGACACCGTACGACGCGCACGCGCAACTGTGTGTGGCGACCCACCTTCCTTGGTCTGGCATTCAAGCTGATCGAGGAAGCCGAGAAAACCTGGCGCCGCGTCAACGGGCCCGAAAAGATCGAGCTGTTGCTGGAAGGCATTGCCTTCAGGGATGGCGAACCGGTGAAAGACGATCAACCGGTTCAGCAGAAACTCGCCGCCTGAAGTCCCTGCTCATCAAGTTGCCTATACACCATGCATGCATGGACGCCCCCGGCTTGCCAAGTTCTCATTTGTAACGGATTGAAGGTAACGATTGCAGCCATGCATCCGGACTTCAATGGCCGGCATAGGCCGGCGGTCCCTGATGCGTTGCAATCATCGATCATCTAAAAAGGACGGGGACGCTTCGACCGCAACGCAGTCCGTATGGGGCGATATACCTGTTAAACGAGTGTCAACCGTCTACGGGTTTTGCCTGGTCTCGTGCGTGTCGATTCCCACAACGCGGGCGCGTCGTGACAGTATGTCCAACCCCTCCAGTTAAAGGCACACTCATCATGGCTACCGGAACCGTCAAATTCCACCGTGTTTTGCGCACGACGCCCGAGCGTATCTATCGCGCGTTCCTCGAACCCGCCGCGATGGCGAAATGGCTACCGCCGTATGGCTTCACCTGCGACGTGCATCAGATGGATGCGCGCGTCGGCGGCACCTACAGGATGTCGTTTCATAACTTCGGCTCGGGCAAGGGGCACTCGTTCGGCGGCGAGTACATCGAACTGGTGCCGTTCGAAAAGATCCGCTATTCGGACCATTTCGACGACCCGAATCTGCCCGGTCAGATGCACACGACCGTTTCGTTGCGGCAGGTGTCGTGCGGGACCGAACTGAACATCGTGCAGGAAGGCATCCCCGAGATGATTCCGGTCGAGATGTGTTACCTCGGCTGGCAGGAGTCGCTCGCGCAACTGGCGAAGCTGGTCGAGCCGGAGATTGCGGACTGACATTCAATAACAGCCGCTTGCTCCGCCATCGAGCAAGTATCTCCTCGCAACGCGCCGCGGGGACGATCGCATCCTTCGTCCCACTTGCTGCTCAATTGGCGACCTTCGAATCGTGATCAGGAAACGGTCGAACTCGGCGCGGTTCCAAACCGCGCCGCCCGCAGTCAAGCTGGGAACGTTCGGCCCGTACACGGTGCGCCAGCTACATCGTCGGAATCACGCTCGGCGACTCCAGATGGCTCTCTACCCGCTTGATGCCGGGCACGTTTTCCGCCGCGATGCGGATCGCGCACTTCTCATCCTCGGATTCGACGATGCCCCACAGATGCGCAACGCCGTCCTTGACGAATACGCCGTGTTTCGCGAGCCCCCAGCGTTGTCCGTGCATCTCGCGCAGGATTGCGTCGCGCAGGCTCGCATCGTCGTGCGAGCCCGTGTCGATCGCAGGCTCGACGCTCGCGAGCGCGCGGATCAGGTTAGACCGGCTCACGATGCCGACGAGCTGCCCATCCTTCAGCATCGGCACGCGTTTCAGGTGCCGGCGCTCCATTAGATCGGCGATCTGGTGCAGCGGCATGTCTTCGGGAGTCGAAATGACGTTCTCGCACATCACGTCGCCGACGACATGCCCATGCTCCTTCACATACCTCGCGGCCTGCTCGCGCGCCGACGAGGACAGCAACTCGAGCCACCATCGACGCTTGCCATGCCCCGTGCCGTTTTCCACGCGATGCAGCAGATCGCCCTGACTGACGATGCCTATCACCTGTCCATTGGCGCCGAGCACTGGCATGCCGCTGATGTGGTGGTCGACGAACAGCTTCGCTGCGTCGTGGATGGTCATATCCGGTGTGGCGGCGGTAATGATCGAAGAAGTCATGATGTCGAGCGCGCGCTAATGGGACACAACAAAGTCCGCGTCAAACTGTTTTAATACCTGATTAACGATAAGGTTGGTTCCAACCCTTGGCATTGTTTAAGCTTGAATTAAGCCACGCTACGTACTCTTCGGACCGAAGCATGAGACGACGACGGCCCGACGGGGCGCATTCTTTCCGTCGAGGTATGAGCGCGACAACTCGGGGCATTCCCAGACAGAAAGAGGTTGAGATGATGTACTTGATTACCGACCTGAAAATGGTCGAAAGCTACGGTCGCATCAAAGCTGACAGCGGCGATGATGCGCTGCATGAGTTTGCGGTCAGCGAGGGCTTCCTCGACCTGATGGAGTTCGCCTCCGCCCGCCCCGCGTTCGCCAACGACTTGCTCGCTGTTCAACTGCAATAAGGAGACTGACGTGGCCATGACTTTGGGGCAGGCCGGACCCGCAGTGACCCGCTCCGCGCATCCTGCACCAGGGAAAAGCTTTGGGTAGACGCATGAAGCAGCGCCATAGGACGTCGCAAATATTCGTCGCTTTTAAACCTATGCTTTTCTACGGGCATCGACTGGCCGGACGTCGTGCGAAATCGCCCCAACTGACGAATGGGCCCTTTCACTCAACCATGCGCGCGATGCGCTGACCTTTACGGCATCGCGCGCTGAATCTCCGCACCGGGACTCGAGCTCGATACCCATCGAGCCGCTAAAAGATAAAACCGGTATTCACGAACTTCGAGTGATGATTCGTGACCATCGCATCGAGCAGCGTCTTGTTCAGGTCGGTCTCCCTGGCCGCGACCATGGAGCGAATCGAGAACGCGCGCAACGCATCGGTGACCGATAGCGTACCTTCCGCAGAATCCTTGCGGCCGGCAAACGGAAAGACGTCTGGGCCTCGCTGGCACTGGCTGTTGAGATTGACGCGGCACACCTGATTGACGAGCGGGTCGACCAGCGAGCCAATTTGGGCAGCGTCGGTGCCGAAAATGCTGACCTGCTGACCGTGGTCCGAAGTGATCACATACTCGAGTGATGTATCGATGTCATCGAACGGCACGACCGGGATGATCGGTCCGAACTGCTCCTCACGATAGAGCATCATCCCTTCCTTCACGGGGTACACCACGGCCGGATAAAAAAGAGTTTTGCAGAACACGCCACCACCTTCGTTCACGACCGCCGCGCCTTTCGCTTTCGCATCGTCAGTTGCCTGGGTCATGTAGGCCGTGCGATGCATGCCCGGCAGCGGTGTAATGGACACACCCTGTTCCCACGGCATGCCGACCTTGAGATTTTTGAGCGCTGCGTTAAAGCGCTGAAGAAACGTATCGGCGATCGAGCGGTGCACCATCAATATCTCGAGCGCTGTGCACCGTTGACCATTGAACGACAACGTACCGAGCAGACATTCCTTCACGGCGAGGTCTATGTCGGCGTCAGCCAACACAATCGCGGCGTTTTTGGCGTCAAGGCCGGGAACGGCGCGTAGCCGATGCGACTTTGGGTGTTGTTTTTTCAGGTGGTCTGCAACCTTGCTTGAGCCGATGAGGGCAAGCACGTCGATCTTTCCTGAGGCGAGCATGTGTGGCACCACCACCGCACCCGGTGCATAAATCGTGTTGACGACGCCTTTCGGGAAAGCAGAGCGGAAAGCCTCGAGCAGTGGAAAGAACAGCAGCGTGCCATATTGGGGCGGCTTGAACACGACGGTGTTGCCCATCAGCAATGCGGGAATGAGCGTCGCGAACGTTTCGTTCAGCGGATAGTTGTAAGGCCCCATGCACTGTACGACGCCCAGCGGGGTGCGGCGAATCTGGCCGATGGTGCCCTCGGCGATGACAAAGCGCGAGTTGCTATTGTCTAGCTCCTTTAGCGCCGAGATAGTGTCTTGCATATACCTGATGGTGCGGTCGAACTCCTTTTGCGAATCGGCAAGGCTCTTGCCGATTTCCCACATGATCAGATTCACAATCTCATGGCGCCTGGCCGCCATGAGACGAATGAAGTCTTGCATGCAGCCGATGCGCTGCGCGACTGTCATCGTTGGCCACTCACCGCGGCCGTGATCGTAGGATCGCACGGCCGCGTTCAGCGCGGCATCGCTCTCGACCTCGCCCATGACCGGATAACTGCCAATTACGACCTGTTCAGCGTCGCCGGAAGCTTGTCGCACGCAGACTGGGGACTGCACGTTCTTGCAGGCGCCATCCCATGCCTTCAGTTCTCCATCGACGAGCGAGACGCGCTGATGAATCGGCTCCGCGAGGCGGGCGGAATCGGGAATATCGTCGGTGACTGGAAACAACTGCCAGAGGTTCTCGAAGTCAATATTTGCCACGTTGCGCTCCAATGTTCGTGCAGTACGCGGTGGTCCGCCAGGTGTTGGGCATTGCTCGAACGCAATCAATGCGACCGTGCCTACCCGCTGGTGACGTAACGGTACCTGTCGGACCGATCATTGGGTCGTGCGCAAGCGACTGTGCCGGTGTTTGGTGGCTGTGCTTCGCGGCGGGCGCAAGACACAGAGAGAAGCATAGCTAATGGCAGAGAACAGAGTTGAAGACGAACCGTGTTCAACGCCTGATGAACGGTGAACTCGGTTCCGACAGTGATATCACGTGGCGCGGCGCGGCACCGCCGAGCTTGCGGGCGAGCTTAGTCAGCAGTTGCGGAAATGTCCTCGTAACCGGATTCGATTAGATTCGTCATCGTGGTCTGCAGTTCGACCAACGGCGTAGCGGTCACTGCGGTCGCTACCCCGTCGGATTTCGGAAGCAGTCCGGCGAATGCCGCCATTCCCGTCCCGCATGCTGTTAGGAGTATGGTGGCAGCAAGTACGGCTGCACTGCCGCGCAGCGCTTGCTTGGGAGCGAAGTCCGCAAAACATCGCATCATGGCTATCTCCGGTTGACGCAGTTTCTGGATGCAAAGACCGTGCCGACGGAGGGGCTGTCAGGCAAGCGTGGCGCTAACCGGCTGCGTAGGCGTTGAATGCTCGCGTGACAGTGGCGACGTGGACTCGGTGGTGGGGCTCGCCCTACACTTTGACCGGGCAGCGACGGTCCGAAACCAACATTTCGCTGCGAAGAATTGCGCCCGCATGTTCCTGAACATTGCCCGGCAAGCGTTCAGGGATTGTTCTGTGCCGCTCGCTTGACCAACCGTATGTGCGAGGCAGCGAGGAACCCGGCGATAGTTCACTTGTTGCGAAGTCCCACGTGACACTTCTGCGGGCTGCGCACCGATATACTGTTTCCTCCTACCGAACAGCTGTACTAACATCGAGTAACGGTTCGAGCATTGACGACCGGGCGGGGCCGGGGAGGCGAGTGTGTTTTCCCCTTGGAGAGCCAGGATGAAAGAAAACTCATCTCGTGAAATCGTCGAACTGCTGACAAAAGTGGTCGGGCGCAGCGCCACGCATGTACCTAGGGGGCAGAGCCGCCGCAGTGCCTCAAAAGCGATTGACCGGCTTGAAGAGATCAAACGGAACGCCGCGTTTGCTCGCCAATACGAATCAGCACCGAAACCGCTACGCGAATTGGTGATGAGGCGGGCCGTAGAAGTCCACGACCTGGCGATTGCACGAGATTACGCGAGCGCCCTCAATGCCCTCAGTGCGGTTGTCGATTTCCTCTATCAACATCTTGTAGACGACTCCGGCTCAGCAACGCCGCCGAGCAAACTGGCAAGCATCGATTTGAATGCGGTTCACCGGGCTCTTCAATTCGGAGGTCTTCCGGGACAGTCGCAGCAGGACCCAGATGACGACAACCCACCGCCAGTGCGTCGCTGAACTTGCCAAGGGATAATCTCCGATGCTCTCGGGCCTATCGAAACTGCTGGACAAAGCATTTATCCTCGGCTTCTTTTTGCCGGCCCTGCTTGGCTTTACAGGCTTTCTCGCGGCAAACGCCGATATCCCGGCATTTTGCGATTTGCTGCACAAAGCGACCTCGGACAGCGACAAGGTTGGAAGCCTGTTCTCTTTCCTCTTCATCGTATGGGTCCTATCGCTGATCCTGTTGGTATTGAACAACTGGTTTTATCAGGTCCTCGAAGGATACAAATGGCCATTCAATCGCGAGGCCTGGAAGCGCGATGAGCGAAATCGCCGCAATCGTCAGTTGGACCTCATAGAACGCCTCCGTACGGAACTCGCTACAGAGAACAGTGCAATCGAGCGGCTTAAAGCCTCAAAGGAATCGTTGGAACACAGAAAAGCTGAATCGAACCGAGCCACCGTAAGGGCGAGGCTGTACCGCAACCAGGAGCGGAACGCCCGTGATTTCCCTCGGCATGAAAATCTCGTTCTTCCTACGGCCTTTGGGAACACGTTGCGTGCATTCGAGGGTTACTCGAGCGAAGTCTATAAGGTTGACAGCATATTCGTATGGCCGCGTCTTCTTGCAGTCATCCCAAAGGACTATCAGGCAATCATTGCGGATGCGAGAGCTCCAGTTGACTTTCTGGTCGGACTCGTCGTTCTGGGTACCTTTACGTCCATCTTTACCTTGGTGCGAGCGATTGACATCTGGCTTGCGGACGGTCTGTCCGGTAATTACCTGTTGGCGGATCTTTTTCAGAACGCTGCGATTGCGGCCGCCATTGCGGCAATTGCGTATCGGCTTGCGATTCTTGAGGCAAGAAGCTGGGGCGACGTTGTCAAATCAGCGTTTGACCTTTATCTGCCGGCACTCGCTGAGAAGTTAGGTTTTGTTCTCCCGACGTCCCAGGCCGCACAGCGGGAGTTCTGGGCGGCATGGAGCACGCAGTTCCGCTTCCATGCGCCGGCAAATACCGCGTGGTGGACACGTATCAAGCCGGTGACGCCAGCAGCAGCGACGAAGGCGGATTGGGAGGCGACAGACTCGGCAGGCGAAACCGACGAGGTGCGCGGAGGTTGACCGTCGAACCCGCGATTCGTGTCGAGCAGAACTTTTGTTTGCGGACTGACAGCGACAGCGACCAGAGGCAATTGCGCTGCGTCTTATCCGGCCTGGAGTTACGTGCATCATGACGCCACAGTTCGATACCGATTTACGGACCAGACTGGTCAGGGTATATGGTCACGTGCAGGGGGTAGGTTACCGGCAGGCTTGCGTCAACGAGGCCACGGCTCGAGGCATCACGGGTTGGGTGCGCAACCGGATGGACGGTTCGGTCGAGGCTGTGTTGCAAGGACACGCTGAAGAACTCGAGCGAATCTGCGATTGGCTGGTTGACGGTGCGCATGCAGCTCTGGTGGACCGTCTGGAAGTCCAGGAACTATCGCCACCAGTAGCCAGGTTCGATGAATTCAAGCTCGCCGCGACGGTCTAGTTGAGTTGAGTCAACCTGCTCGCCCTAAGGCTTGAGTGCGGAAGCCAGAACGCAGCTCATCGGAAGCCTGAGGTCCCCAGTATCGCTGCGATACGCCTGCGCCTCGTGTGCGACGGCCCGTTCAATAGACGCTAGCGCGGCCGGCGTCTGCGCGTGTAGCAACGCGGAAACCCGCACGCCACCACGCAGGAGTGCATGAAAAGGTGTATTGGGAGCACGAAGCACGAGCGTGAGGTCCAACTCCCGCACCTCCGGTTGGACGAACCCGGCATCGAGCAACAGGCGCTTCGATTCCTCCCAATCGCTGAATCGGAAGAAGGGTGGTCCCGGCGGGACGGGTACGTCGGTCGTCCCGTGCTCCTCGATCGCCTTCAACACCATGCCGAAGCCAACCGCCTTGTTCGGTGTCGCCCATACCGTGAAGGCGATTCTGCCGTTAGGTTGCAGTACACGAAACGCCTCCGCGAGTGCGCGCTCGGGGTGCGCAAAGTGCAACATTCCGAAGCTGATCCCCACTGCCGAGAAGCTTGCGTCGGGAAATGGCAAATCCTGCGCGTCGCCGACGCGGAACTCAAGTGCCGGAAAGACGCGTCTCGCCTTGTCGACCATCGCGACCGAGAAATCCACGCCGGCCACATCCGCGCCGCTGCGGGCGGCGGCCGCAGCGAGGTAGCCCGGGCCGCAGGCGACGTCGAGAAAACGGGCTCCCCGCCGAATGCAGAGGGTCTCGAGCATGGCCTGGTTCGACTGGGCGGTCAAATCGCCAAAATACTCATGATAGGCTTGCGCGACCCGCTCCCAACCTTCGTGCTCGAAGGTACTGAAGTCGAGTTGTCCCATGCTTACCCCCACCGGTTTTACACGTTGGCGACCTTTAGCGCATGCCTATGTTCCTCGTAATCCGTATGTCTGGCTATCGGGGAAACAATCCAGGCCGGCGACGGAGAAAGCGCACGAATGTGTGGTGCGACGCACAACCAACGTCGTCTAAAGCCGCCAGACTTTCGCGCGCGTCGGCGCTGGCTGACGCACCCCCACGAACCGATACGCCTGCTTTCTCTCCGGCACTTCGCATTTCAGCGCCAGGTCGCGAATCGCCTCACTTGCGTTAGACTGGCTCGAGCAACCGGGAGGAGACCTGGATGATACGCAAGACGCTTAATGCCTCGCAGCTTCAGCAGGAGGTCAGTCGGCGAATCCATCGACTGCAGGAAATCGTCGAGGATGGCGTGAAGATTCGCGTGCCGCGGCCGCAATTGCAAGAGGCTGACAAGACAGGCTGCAATTGGAATATGACCCACTTCGGTAACGCGATCGGCTTCGAGCGCGACATCGAGGGCGTACTCAAGGCCATGCGTGCGGAATACAACCTCAGTACCGAAGTGAAGGACACCAACAACCCGTTTGGGGACTAGTCGCGAAAGTTACAACCAGCGCGGCTCGCGCGTGAACGCCACCGTCAGCCAGCGGTCCGGGCCCGATTCGCCGATTGCGCGCGGGGTCCTGTCGCGGATCTGATCGAGCTGGCGGACGCCGGCGTGCTCCATCGCCTCGGGCAACACGATATGCACCTCGACGAACAGGCCGCGGCCGACGCGCGTCGCGTAGTGCGAGTGCTCGACGAAGCCGTAGTCGGCGGTCAGTTGTTGCATCAGGTCGCGCAGTTCGTGCTCCAGATCCGGCGGCGTGATCAGCAACACTTCCTTGACCGCGTCGATCACGGTTCCGATCGGTATCAGGATCAGGACGAGCGTCAGCAGTGCGAGCACGCCGGGGTCGATGTACGGTGTCAGGCCTCGCCATGCCAATCCTGCTCGAGACGCTTGGACATCCGCTCGGTTTTTGGACCAGTCTGGTCGGGCCGCAGAACCAGTTCACCCACCTGTGGGGGTATGACGATCTGCCAGACTACGAACGACGGTGCCTTGCACGCGATACGCATCCGGATTTCCCCGCCTATCTCAAGGCATCGGGCCATCTGATCACGGCACAAGAGACACGGCTCATTCGTGCCGCCGCGTAGGATAGCGTCGCAGAGTAAGGCGGTGCTGCGGCCGAAGCGGGCTCCATCGAGGAGCCCGCGTGCTTCATGAATAGAGGAGCCCGCTCAGGTCTGGTTGCCCCACAGATCGTCAATCGCGCGGATTGCTAGCAAGTATCCGTTTGCGCCAGCCCCGCAAATTACCGCGGTAGCCGCCACCGAAATCGTCGAGTGACGATATTCCTCCGAGCGTCGGTGGATGTTGGTGATATGCAATTCGACGACCGGCCGGCGGATGAGCTTGACCGCGTCGAGCACCGGAATCCGACCGAACGAAAAGCCGGCCGGATTGATGATCAGCGCGGCGTCCTGCAGGAACGCTTCCTGGATCCAGTCGATCAGATCGCTTTCGCTGTTGGTCTGACGGAATACGCAGTCGAACTTGAGCGCGTCGGCGAGTGTCAGGCAGTTCTGTTCGATGTCCTTGAGCGTGGTGGTGCCATAAATGTGAGGCTCCCTTGCGCCCAGCATGTTCAGGTTGGAGCCATTGAGGATGTAGAGTTTGCGAGTCATGGTGTCAGTGTGTAGAAGAGCGTTCCAGGGCCGTGTCTTTGGTTTCCCGGGATATTGCGATCATCAGGAAGGAGATCAGGTTCAGCGAGCCGCAGACCGCTACGATGGCCCAAGGGGAACCGTTAAAGGCATTGAGCAGCGCCACAGCGACAATCGGCATCGGGCCGCCGGTGAGCAGGTTGGCTCCCGAGTACGACAGTGCCGATCCCGTGTAGCGCGCCTCGGTCGGAAAGGACTCGGCGAACCAGACCGGCTGGATGCCACTCTGGAACTGTGTGAAGCCGAGGAACGCGCCCATCACGGCCATTGTCATGGCGATCGAGTTTTGGTTGAGAATCGGAAAATAGATCAGGCAGCAGATTAGCGTGCAGAACGAGCCGATCATGAGCGCACGTTTGCGTCCGATCCGATCGCTCAGATAACCGCCCGCCAGCGCGCCCACGATGGCACAGACATTCGCAACCATCAACAGCATGAAACCTGTCTGCTTGGGTACGCCGAGGTGTTTCGTCAGGTAGCTGAGCGAGAAAACCACGATCAGATAAAACAGCGCGGCCGGGCCGCAGAAGAACAGCGTCAGACGAAGCGCGGTGCGCCAGTGATATTTGAAGACGGTGCCGAGCGGATTGGCGGCGCGTGTGGGCGAGCCACTCTTCCTGAGCGCCTCGAAGGCCGGTGTCTCGCTAACCTTCCTGCGGATGTAGATGCCCAGCAGCACAAGGACAAAGCTTGCGAGGAACGGGACTCGCCATCCCCAGGAGTCGAAGTCGTCCGATGAAAGCAACGCGGCCAGCGTAAAGAGCGAGAAGTTGGCGAGAATCTGGCTGAGTGGCGAGCAGATGCCAAGCAGGCCCGAATACCAACCGCGTCGGTTAGCAGACGCATGCTCGACCGCCATCAGTTGCGCGCCCGTCGATTCGCCGCCAAGCGCGAAACCCTGGATGATGCGCAGCGACACCAGCAACGTCGGCGCGAGGATGCCAACCTGGTGGTAAGTGGGCAGCAACCCCATCAGGAACGACGACACGCCCATCACCGACACAGTGACCAGCATCAGTTTGCGGCGTCCCCAACGGTCCCCGAGCATCCCGCAGATCACCGCGCCTAGCGGGCGTGCGGCCAGCCCTGCCCAGAAACTAGCCAACGACGCGAGCAACGAGGCGGTCGGGTCCAGCGATGGGAAAAACAGCTTTGGAAAGATCGTGGCCGCGACCACACCATACAGCGCGAAGTCGAACCATTCGAGCGCCGTTCCGACGGTTGCGCCTGCCACCGCCCGACGCGCCATCAAGTGAGCCTGCGCGGACTGTTGTTCCGCGGCAAGGCCTGAATCAGCAAAAAATGACATGTAGTCTCCTGAATTCCTCATATGTCGAACCGTTCGTATCTGGCGACGAACAAGTGCTATTGTTTGCGCTCAGAAAGCGAGGCGTTCCGCACCGGAACTGCATTGCACATAATGAAAATCACGCGAAATGTCGCTCAAAAACGGCCTGAGAATTCTTGATTTCCTGGCGACGCAAGCCGAAGGCGCGGGTCTTCTGGCGATTGCCGACGCTTTGTCCCTGCCCCGCAGCACGTGCCACCGCGTGCTCGCCGAGCTCATCGAAGGCGGCTATGTCAGGCAACTGGTCGATCACAGCCGCTACATTCTGACAATGCGTATGACGTCGAACGGGCTGGAATTCCTGAGCCTGACGGGCATCGCGGATATCGCCCAGCCGATCATTGAACGCGTCGCTGCGCAGACAGGTGAACTGGCGCGGCTGTCGTTGGTGGACGGCGAAGCAATCATCTGGGTGGGGAAGGCGGACGGACAGCGCATCGGCTTTCGCTACGATCCTGACATGGGCCAGGCAGCACGACTTTCATGCACGTCGACCGGACACGCATGGCTGATGACAATGACTGACGAACAGGCGGCGGCACTGGTTTTGAAGCAGGGTTTTGGACAGCCCAATGAGTTTGGGCCCAATGCGCCGACGACGCTCAAGGCGCTGCTGGGCTTCCTGCACGCTGCGCGCGTGCGTGGCTACGCGATGATCGACGAGGTGTTTGCCCCTCGCATGTCAGCGGTGGCGGTGCCCGTGGTGAGCGGCTCGCGTTGCGTCGGCGTCATCAGTTTGGCCGGTCCGCGGGTGCGGCTGACGACCGGGAAGATTCACGAGTACTCGATGCTGCTGCGCGAGGCGGCGAATGAACTGGCCCAGCTAAGCAATATGGCGGGATTCCCGAGTCGGCCGCCGCTCGGCAAGGGATGACGAGACACAAGTGTAAAGCCATCCGAGCGGCGAACTTCGTCCGCTTCGCGCCGAACTGCGGTCTCCGATACGTTGGCGCAGATGACCGAACGTCTTCCTGTCGGATGCGCAACTTACGGTCGGGCGCCATGCTGCCATCATCCGTCGGTTGACGCTGTACGCACAGCGGTATGCCCAATGACAGCGACGGCGTGTAAATTACGCCTTTTTCACGTAGGCGTTACACCACCCTTTTGCGTTGACCAGCTTGCCCCCGTAGGTCGGACACGGCCCATACGTGGAACCGGGTTTGCCTTGATACAGTTGGCAATTGGCGCAGGTCTGCCCTGGCTGGTACCGAGGGAATTTCGTCTTGTCGACCTTCGATGCGTCCATCTTGTATCCGAGGGCCTGTGCGGTCGGATCGTTTTCGGCCAGCACAGGCGCGTCCGCGTTTGACTTTGTCGAGAGAACCGTCGTTGAGGCAACGGATGCGGCAAGTATCATGAAATGACGGCGAGAGAGCGACACGATCGAAACTCCTTTCGAGACACAATCAGACGGTGGCAAAGTGACGGTGAACCGGTCAATCGCAAACCGCCTCGTCATAACATGAGCAATCAGCATACCTGCACGATCCAGCGTGACGGATTGACAGATTCAGCGATTAGCAGCGAAACAGCATTCACTTCCCATCACAAGCTGTGTCATACGTTGGGCGGTACGTTTAACCTGCCGCATACGGCACACTACACCCACAGCGCCGCGCCCGATGCGCTTGCGCGCGTCGCATGCGCGCGAGCGCGCTCGGCGGCAAGCGCGCGGCCGACGCGGGTCCGCTGCTGTTCGAACTGAACCGCGCGCTCGGCATTCCAATGGCGCTCGCGCAGATCGGCATGCCCGAGCAGGGACTCGACGAAGCGGCCGATCCCGCGTGCAAGAATCCGTATGCGAACCTGCGTCCCGTGGAGCGCGACGCGATCCGCGCGCTGCTGCAACGTGCGTGGCAGGGCGCCGAACCCGCTTGAGCATTGGCCAACGCAGCGCCGCCAGAACAATCGACGGAGGAAGACATGTCGACAGACAGCAAAGAGGCCGAGCAGGCCCTGACCGAGCAGGTGGTAGCAAGCTTCGCGGGCACGCCCGACGAACGGCTGCGCACGCTGATGCAAAGCCTCGTGCGGCACATGCATGCGTTCGTGCGTGAAGTCGAGCCGACCGAGGCCGAATGGATGTCGGCCATTCGCTTTCTGACCGACACCGGCAAGATGTGCGATGACCTCGTGCGTCAGGAATTCATCCTGTTGTCGGATACGCTCGGCGTATCGATGCTCGTCGACGCGATCAATCACCGTCTCGCGACGGGCGCGACCGACACCACCGTATTCGGTCCGTTCTATATTCGCGGCATGCCCGAGCGCGCATATGGCGAGAACATCGCGTTCACGCCCGGCACGCCCGCACTCGTGCAAGGGCGCGTGTTGTCGACGGACGGAGAGCCGCTTGCCAACGCGGTGCTCGACGTCTGGCAGACCGCCGATAACGGCATGTACTCGGGGCAGGACACCGAGCAGCCGCACGGCAATCTGCGTGGACGTTTTCGCACCGACGCCGAAGGCCGCTACGCGATTTCGACGATTGTGCCGGTCAGTTATCCGATTCCGACCGACGGCCCGGTCGGCCGCATGCTCGAAGCGACTGGACGGCATCCGTGGCGACCCGCGCATCTGCACTTCATGATAGATGCGCCGGGGCATCGGACACTGGTCACGCATGTGTTCGATCGCGAGGATCCGTATCTGGGTTCGGACGCGGTGTTCGGCGTGAAGCCCTCGCTGATGGTCGACTATCGCGAGTGCTCCGCGGATCACGAACTCGCGCGCCGCTTCGGTTTCGATGGACCGTTCCGCGAAGCGCGCTACGACTTCATCCTCGATCGGAGTTGACGACGATGGCACGTTTTTTCGCGGTCTTAGCGACCGACAAGCCCGGCATGCGCGAAGTGCGCGAATGGGTGCGTCCGGTGCATCGGACGTGGTTGCGGCAATACGACGCGATGAATGGCACGTTGCTGGTCGTCGAAGCGGAGCGTATCGACGATGTGATGGAGTTCGTCGGCAACGATCCGTATATGCAGGCGGGGCTGTTCGATTGCGTCGAGATCCGTCCGTCCGACTGGAGCCTCGGCAATCCGGAACGGAGAGTCTGAGCGATGAACGAAACACCGCTGTGCCCGCTTGCCGACGTGCCCGATGGCGGCGCGCGGGTCGTCTGCCACGGCCGCCGGCGTGCCCGTCGTGGTCGTGCGGCGTGGCGAGCAGGTGTGGGCTTACGCGAACCGTTGCCCGCATTTTTCGGTGCCGCTCGATTTCGAGCCCGGCGATGTGTTGTGCTATCGCGCGCAGGTGTTGATGTGCGCGCATCACAGCGCGCTGTTGTCAGGCCTGATCCTCGTGCTGCCGGAGGGCGAGAGCGAACACACGGTGTATCTGTGAACCGCGCGCAGACCAGTGCAATCGGGTGAGTGGCGCAATCGTTCTGGAAATGATTCGAGGTAAGGCGCGAGGCTGAACGACGCGCCATACCCCGCCGCCGCTACTTCAACCGCCCCGCCAAAAACTGCTGCAACCGCTCACTGCGCGGATTCGTCAGCACCTGATGCGGATGCCCTTGCTCCTCGATCTTGCCCTTGTGCAGGAATACGACATGATTCGACACGTTGCGCGCAAAGCCCATTTCGTGCGTGACGACGATCATCGTGCGGCCTTCTTCGGCGAGCGCCTGCATCACACGCAGCACTTCGCCGACGAGTTCGGGATCGAGCGCCGAAGTCGGTTCGTCGAACAGCATCACTTCCGGCTCCATCGCAAGCGCGCGAGCAATCGCGACGCGCTGCTGCTGACCACCGGACAGATGCGACGGATATTTATTCTCCGTGCTGGCCGGCAATCCGACCTTGGTCAGATACTTCCGAGCGCGTTCCTCGGCTTGCGCGCGGCTCAATCCCAGCACGCTGATCGGCGCCTCGATGATGTTCTCGAGCACCGTCATATGCGCCCACAGATTGAAATGCTGGAACACCATCGACAGACGCGTGCGCATCGTTTGCAACTGCTTCGGATGGGTCACGCGTAGCGAGCCGTTGCGATCCCTGCTCGTGTTGATTTCCTCTCCGTTCAGCGTGATGCGCCCGGAGCACGGCGATTCGAGAAAGTTGATGCACCGCAGGAAGGTGCTTTTCCCGGAGCCGCTCGACCCGATGAGGCTAATCACGTCGCCCGCCTTCGCCTTCAGCGAGACGCCCTTCAATACCTCGTTGTCGCCGAACTTCTTGTGCAGATCGTCGACCGTCAGCTTGTACATGCTCGTATGCTCCATCATGACGCGAATGCGTCCGGGTTTAATGCGCTTGCGGTTTCAGATAAGCCAGCAATCGGATTTCCATTTTGCGGAAGCCCCAGATCAGCGCGAACACGATCGCCGCATACAGGATCGCCGCGATGCCGTACGCCTGGAACGTCGCGTAGGTCGCGGAGTTGACGTCGCGCGCCACTTTCAGAATGTCGGGGACGGTCGCCGTGAACGCGAGTGTCGTCGCGTGCAGCATCAGGATCACCTCGTTGCTGTACGAGGGCAGTGCCCGGCGCAGCGCCGAAGGCAGGATGATGCGCGTGTACAGCTTGAACTTCGACATGCCGTAAGCCTGGGCCGCCTCGATTTCACCGTGCGAGGTCTCCCGGATCGACCCCGCGAAGATCTCGGTGGCATACGCGCATTCGTTCAGCGCGAACGCGAGCAGCGTGCAGTTCATCGCATTGCGAAAGAAGCTGTCGAGCATCTGGTGCGAATGGACGAAATGCAGACTGTAGAGGCCCGTATAGATCAACAGCAATTGAACGTATAACGGCGTGCCCCGGAAGATGTAGGTGTAAAGCCAGACGGGTCCGGAGATGTAGCGGTTGCGCGACGCGCGCGCGATCGCGAGCGGCAAGGCCAACACGAAACCCAGCACGATCGACGCAACCAGCAACCACAGCGTGATGACGAGGCCGGTGTAGTTGAAGCCGTCCGTGAACAGGTAGTTCTGCCAGTATTGACGAGTCAGTTCGATCACAGCGTGGCCCTCCGTACGCCGATCGAGTAGCGCTTCTCGAGGCGGTTCAATAGCAGATTCGAAATGGTGGTGATGGCGAGGTAGATGGCCCCGGTCGCCAGCGTGAAGAAGAAGAACGACTGCGTGCTCTTGCCGGCGTCCTGCGATGCCTTGACCACGTCCGCGAGACCGATGATCGACACGAGCGCGGTGGCCTTCACGAGCACCTGCCAGTTGTTGCCGATGCCGGGCAGCGCGAAGCGCATCATCTGCGGGAACAGGATGCGGGTGAACACGCGCCGCGCGCTCATGCCGTACGCGAAGCCCGCTTCGATCTGCCCGCGCGGCACGGAGAGAAACGCGCCGCGGAAGGTTTCGGTGAAGTACGCGCCGTAAATGAAGCCCAGCGTGATCACACCGGCGAGAAACGGATCGATGTCGATCTGCTCCATGCTGAACATGTCGGTCAGATCATTGAGCCAGATCTGGATGCTGTAGAACAGCAACAGCATCAGCACGAGATCGGGCACGGCGCGGATCAGCGTCGTGTACATCGTGCCGATGCGCGAGATCGCACGGTTGGTCGACAGCTTCGCGGCGGCGCCGAGAAGTCCCAGCGCAAACGACGCCGCGAGCGACAGCAGCGCGAGCTTGATGGTTACCCACGTGCCCGCGAGCAGCAGCGGACCGAAGCCTTGAAACAGCATGGGAGTGTCCTTGTTGAAGGAGCGAGCCGCGCGCATGCGCGCGGGGCCTGGCGATCGGGTGGAGCGGGCTCGTGAAGCGGGCTCGTGGGTTGGGCGCGGGCTTAACCGCCGTACACGTCGAAATTGAAGTACTTCTGCTCGATCTTCTTGTACGTGCCGTCCTTGATCATGTCGGCGATCGCCTTGTCGACTTTCGTCTTCAGATCGGCGTCTTCCTTGCGCATGCCGATGCCCGCGCCGTTGCCGAGGATCTTCGGATCGTCGATGGTCTTGCCGACGAAGTCGAAACCCGCGCCGCGCGGCGTCTTCAGAAAACCCTGGTCAGCCTGCACGGCGTCCTGCAGCGCTGCGTCCAGACGGCCCGACTGCAGGTCGGTATAGACCGCGTCCTGGTTCTGATACGGCACGACCTTCACGCCCTTGGCCTCCCAATAGGTCTTCGCGTAGGTTTCCTGGATCGTGCCCTGTTCGACGCCCACCGTCTTGCCCTTCAGCGATTCAGCGGTCGGCAGGATGCCCGAACCCCGCTTCGCGACGAGACGTGTCGGCGTGTTGAACAGCTTCGACGAGAAGGCGATCTGTTCGGCGCGTTGCGGCGTCATCGACATCGACGACAGCACGCCGTCGAACTTCTTTGCCTTCAGTGCCGGAATCATGCTGTCGAAGTCCTGCTCGACCCACACGCACTTCGCGTTCAAACGGCGGCAGATCTCAGTGCCGAGGTCGACGTCGAAGCCGACCAGCTTGCCATCGGTCGCTTTCGATTCGAACGGCGCGTAGCTCGCATCCACGCCGAAGCGAACCGTGGACCAATCTTTGGCGAAGGCGCCGGTGGCAGCGAGCGCGAGGGCGAGGGACAAGGCGAGTTTCTTCATAAAGTCTCCGGGAGGATGCTGCGAGGTGCGATGTTGTATAGACAATTATCCCGTACGAGCGATGAGCGGCAATCAGGGTTAGTGCTTACGGGCACCCGGAAAGGAGACGGGGAATAGGCGTGAAAGCCTTTGTGGACAAGCTTGTGAGGCTAATTGAAGGGCTGCGGGCGCAGCCGGAATTTTCGCGTATACCCGCGGTCTATACCGCGGCGGGTATCTTGTCCATACAACTTAGTTGCGGCGACGCCCGCCTGGGCGTCGGGCCGCGAACCGCGCAATCCGCTCTACGAATGCGAAGGCGGCAGATAGGTCATGTGCTCTTCGTCGTACAGCGCGTAGATCAGTTCGAGCATGCGCTGGATGTCGGCGGATTCGTCGAGCATGCGCATGCTCATGATGATCGGCGACACGAGGTTCTGGTCGTCGAGGTCCTTGTAGGCGACGTCGCCGCGCTGCAAGCCGTACACGCTCGCCGGCACGATCGAGACGCCTTCGCCCGCGCCGACGAGGCCGAGCGCGATCTGCAATTCGCGGGTCTCGTAGAGCCGCTGCGGCTTCAGACCGCGATCGTGAAACGCGGCGAGCACCTGGTCCGCGTAACTGGGCCGTGGCGCCTTCGGGAAAATGATCAGCGTTTCGCCGGTCAGGTCGTGCAGCGACAGCACCGGCTTCGCGGCGATCAGCGGATGGCCGAGCGGCAGCGCGACGATCATCCGTTCTTCGCGCAGCACGACGCGCCGGATGCTCGGGTCTTCGTGACGGATGCGGCCGAAGCTGACGTCGATGCGGCCTTCCTTGAGCGCCTTGATCTGGTCCATCGTCGACATCTCGTGCAGGCTCAGCTCGACGGTGCTGTTCTCGGTACGAAAGCGGCGGATGATTTTCGGCAGCATGCCGTACAGCGTCGAGCCGACGAAGCCCACCGACAAACTGCGCTCGATCTTGCCGACGCGCCGCGTCATCGCCTCGATTTCCGTCGTTTGCGCGAGCAGTTGCACGGCGTGCGAATAGAAGAAGCGGCCAGCCTCGGTCAGCTTCAGCGGCCGCGAGTTGCGCTCGAACAGCTGCACGCCGAGGATGTCTTCGAGCTGCTGGATCTGCCGGCTCAGCGGCGGCTGCGCAATATGCAGACGTTTGGCGGCCTTGGTGACATTGCATTCCTCGGCGACGGCCACGAAGTAGCGCAGATGGCGCAGTTCCATAGAAATACCTTTCAAGTATCGTCGCGATACCAAATCAGTGTTGGACGATGCAAATGGCGGAGAACTATCCTTCAGTTACCGTAGACGCCCCCCAAAATTATACCTCCCGAGCATCGATGACTCGGCCCGGTCTGAAGCGTCGGTCGGCCCCTGGAGACGGCGCAGGGAAATCCTCGCGCATGGGATCCAAGACCTAGAAAGAGTTCAGGAGCAGCAATGAGACATGCTGATATCGCAACCCCGATGCAAGGGTTGTCCACCGATTCCCTCAGGCACCAGGTCCCGCCTCCCGTGCCGAAGGTCGAGCGCTTGCGCGCCACGGCCTGACGCCATACGGAGGCGCACCGCCTCCGCTCCCCGACGTGAAAGACCAACCGGCCACCGGCCTCCCGGCAGGCAGGCCGCTCCCTATACGCGTGCGTCGCACGCATACCAACAGTCCGAACCAGGAGACACGCATGATTCCGATCTACCCGGATCACACTCCGCAACTGAAGAACATCGACGACTTTCTCGTCGAAGACAGCGAGCGCGGCGATTACCGCCTGCATCGCAGCGCGTTTACCGACGAGCGTCTGTTCGAGCTCGAAATGCAGCACATTTTCGAGGGCAACTGGATTTACCTGGCCCACGAAAGCCAGATTCCGAACAACAACGATTACTTCACGACCTACATGGGCCGTCAACCGGTCGTGATCGCACGCAATCGTCAGGGCGAGCTGAACGCGTTCATCAACTCGTGCACGCATCGCGGCGCGATGCTGTGCCGCCACAAGCGCGGCAACAAGGCGACCTATACGTGCCCGTTCCACGGCTGGACCTTCAACAACAGCGGCAAGCTGTTGAAGGTCAAGGACCCCGCGGACGCCGGCTATCCCGACTGCTTCAACAAGGAAGGCTCGCACGACCTGAAGAAGCTCGCGCGCTTCGGCAACTATCGCGGCTTCCTGTTCGGCAGCCTCAGCGATGACGTGCCGCCGCTCGAGACATTCCTCGGCGAAGCCGCGCGCATCATCGACATGATCGTCGACCAGTCGGAAGACGGTCTCGAAGTGCTGCGCGGCTCGTCGACCTATACGTACGAAGGCAACTGGAAGCTGACCGCCGAAAACGGCGCGGACGGTTATCACGTGTCGGCCGTGCACTGGAACTATGCGGCAACGACCAATCATCGCAAGGAAGAGAACGCGCGCGAAGACAAGATCCGCGCGATGGATGCCGGCAGCTGGGGCCGTCAGGGCGGCGGCTTCTACGCGTTCGAGCACGGTCACATGCTGCTGTGGACGCGCTGGGCGAATCCCGAAGACCGTCCGAACTTCAGCCGCCGCGAGGAATTCGCCGCGCGCTGCGGCACCGAGCGCGCGGACTGGATGATCCAGAACTCGCGCAACCTGTGCCTCTACCCGAACGTGTATCTGATGGACCAGTTCGGCTCGCAGATTCGCGTGCTGCGGCCGTTGTCGGTCAACAAGACCGAGGTAACGATCTACTGCATCGCGCCGAAGGGCGAGTCCGACGAAGCGCGCTCGCGCCGCATCCGTCAATACGAGGACTTTTTCAACGTGAGCGGCATGGCCACCCCCGACGACCTCGAGGAATTCCGCGCCTGCCAATTGGGCTATGCGGGCCGCGCGGTCGAATGGAACGACATGTGCCGCGGTTCGAAGCACTGGATCGACGGCGCGGACGAAGCCGCGCAAAAGATCGGCCTCAACCCGGTGATGAGCGGTGTGAAGACCGAGGACGAGGGCCTCTACACGGTGCAGCACCGCTACTGGATCGACACGATGAAAAAGGCGCTGAATGCGCCGGGGAGCCGCGCATGAGCAACATCGCCATCACCGATATTCAGGCTTTCCTGTTCCGCGAAAGCCGCCTGCTCGACGACGAGCAATGGGACGAGTGGCTCGCCTGCTATCACCCGGACGCGTCGTTCTGGATGCCGTCGTGGGACGACGAGGACAAGCTCGTCACCGATCCGCAGCGCGAGATCTCGCTGATCTACTATCCGAACCGCCAGGGCCTCGAAGACCGCGTGTTCCGCATCAAGACCGAGCGTTCGAGCGCGACGATGCCCGACACGCGCACGAGCCACAACGTGGCCAACGTCGAAGTGGAGAGCGCGGACAACGGCGTGTACACGGTGCGCTTCAACTGGCACACGCTGAGCCATCGCTACAAGACGAACTACAGCTACTTCGGCATGTCGCGCTACGTGATCGACTTCAACGGCGCGCAGCCGCAAATCCTGAGCAAGTACGTCGTGCTGAAGAACGACTACATCAATCAGGTCATCGACATCTACCACATCTAGCCGGTGCGGTTGCAGGAGACAGGCCATGGAACACACTATTGCACTTCAGTTCGAAGACGGCGTCACCCGCTTCATCAGCTGCCGTGAGAACGAAACGCTGTCGGATGCCGCTTACCGGCAGAAGATCAACATTCCGCTCGATTGCCGTGAGGGCGCGTGCGGCACCTGTCGGGGGCTGTGCGAATCGGGTGCGTACGACATGCCCGAGTCGAGCTACGTCGAAGATGCGTTGACTCCCGAGGAAGCGAGCCAGGGCTATATCCTCGCGTGCCAGACGCGGCCGCGCTCGGATCTGGTGATTCGCGTGCAGGCGTCGTCGGCGGCGTGCAAGACCGGGGTGTCGCGTTTCGAAGGCACGCTCGCGGCGGTCGAACGGCTGTCGGATTCGACGATCCATTTCTCGATCGATATCGACGGCGCGAGCGCGCCGAGCTTTCTCGCGGGTCAATACGTGAACGTCGAGATTCCGGGCGCGAGCGGCGAGAGCCGGTCGTACTCGTTCAGCTCGGCGCCGGGCGCGACGCGCGCGGCGTTCGTCGTGCGCAACGTGCCGGACGGCAAGATGAGCGGCTTTCTGAGCAACGATGCGCAGCCTGGTCAGCAGATCGGTTTCACGGGTCCGTATGGCAGCTTCTATCTGCGCGATCCGCAGCGTCCGGTGCTGTTCCTCGCGGGCGGCACCGGCATCGCACCGTTTCTGTCGATGCTCGACGTGCTGAAGGCGAGCGGCAACCTGCAGCCGGTGCGCCTCGTGTACGGCGTGACCAACGACATCGATCTGGTCGCGCTCGAACAGATCGAAGAGGCGCAGCGCTCGCTGCCGAATTTCAGCTATCGCACCTGTGTCGTCGATTCCGCGAGCAGCCACGAGCGCAAGGGCTACGTGACCGCGCATGTGGATAGCGAATGGCTGAACGAGGGCGACGTCGACGTCTACCTGTGCGGCCCGGTCGCGATGGTCGAAGCGGTGCAGGGCTGGCTGCGCGACAGCGGCGTCGAGCCCGCGAACTTCTACTACGAAAAATTCTCGGCGAGCAACGTAGCATGACTTCGACCTTTACCGATCGCTTCAAGGGCAAGGTGCTCGTCGTGACCGGCGCGGGCCAGGGCATCGGCCGTGGCGTCGCGTTGCGCGCGGCGCGCGAGGGCGCGGCTTTGGTGCTGGTCGACCGTTCGCCGATCGTGCACGAGGTGGCCGAAGAGATCACGTGCGCAGGCGGCGATGCGCGCGCGTTCATCGCCGACCTCGAAACCTATGCGGGCGCGGCCGCGATGACGGCCTTCGCGATCGAGGCGTTCGGCCGCATCGACGCGCTCGTCAACAACGTCGGCGGCACGATCTGGGCGAAGCCGTACGAGGAATATGAAGCAGAGCAGATCGAGGCCGAGGTGCGGCGTTCGCTGTTCCCGACACTGTGGTGCTGCCACGCGGTATTGCCCGCGATGCTGAAGCGCGCGAGCGGGGCAATCGTCAACGTATCGTCGATTGCGACGCGCAGCATTTATCGCGTGCCGTATGCGGCCTCGAAGGGCGGCGTCAACGCGCTGACCGCGAGCCTCGCGTTCGAGCATGCCGAACACGGCATCCGCATCAACGCGGTCGCGACCGGCGGCACCGAAGCGCCGCCGCGCCGCGTGCCGCGCAATGCGGCACCGCAAAGCGAGCAGGAAGCGACGTGGTATCAGGGCATCGTCGATCAGACGATCGCGTCGAGCCTGATGCATCGCTACGGCACGATCGACGAACAGGTCGGCGCGATCCTGTTCCTCGCTTCCGATGACGCGTCGTATATCACCGGCACCGTGCTGCCGGTCGGCGGCGGCGATCAGGGCTAGCGAGCGGCGGCCGCTGAACAATGCCGATAGGCCGCGCGGCGATCGTCCTTCATACTATCGGCCCGGAATGACTCCGCGCTCTGTCGGTGACATGCGACCAGCGGCAACCTGCGCCGCGAGGCGCATGTCACCGACAGCGGGCCGCCCTGACCCACATCGACGATGAATCCCACCCCTAGCCAGGCGCCGACCACGCGCGCCGTTGCGGCCGACTGGTCCGTGTCCGCCGTCGTGGCCGGCTTTCTGGCCGTGCTGATTTCGTACGCGGGCCCGCTCGTGATCTTCTTCCAGGCGGCGCAAGCGGCCCACATGCCCAACGAGATGGTCGCGTCGTGGGTATGGGGTATCTCGATCGGCGCGGCCGTCTCCGGCATCTTCGCGAGCTGGAAGCTGAAAGTGCCGGTCGTGACCGCGTGGTCGGCGCCCGGCACCGCGCTGCTGGTCGGACTGTTTCCCTCGTTGACGCTGCATCAGGCGGTGGGCGCTTATCTGAGCGCCGCCGTGATCATTCTGCTGATCGGTATCTCGGGCTATTTCGACCGCATGGTGCGCAGCATTCCGAAGGGCATCGCCTGCGGGATGATGGCCGGCATTCTGCTGCAGTTCGGCACGCATGCGTTCAAGGCGGCGGCGTCGATGCCCGCATTGGCGTTCGGCATGATCGGCGCGTACATCGTGTTCAGGCGCCTGCTGCCGCGCTATTGCATCGTGCTGGTGCTGTTGACCGGCACGGTGCTCGCCATCGCGCTCGGCGCCGCGCACCTGGGCGCGCTGCCGCTGCAAGTCACGCGGCCGATCTTCATCAAACCCGAATGGACGTTGAGTTCGACGCTGAGTCTTGCCTTGCCGCTCGTGGTCGTCAGTCTGACCGGGCAGTTTCTGCCGGGGATGGCGATTCTGCGCGTGTCCGGCTATCACACGCCGGCCCGGCCGATCATCACCGCGACGAGCATCGCGTCGATCGGCGTGGCGTTTTTCGGTGGCATCACGATCGTGATCGCCGCGATCACGGCGGCGTTGTGCACGGGCAAGGATGCGCACGACGACCCGGACAAGCGCTATATCGCGGGCATGGCGAACGGCGTGTTCTATCTGATCGGCGGCACGTTCGCCGGTGCGATCGTCGCGCTGTTCACGATGCTGCCGAAGGAGTTCGTCGCGATTCTGGCGGGCCTCGCGTTGATCGGTGCGATCACGTCGAACGTGATGGGCGCGATCCAGGACGAAGACCATCGCGAGGCCTCCGTCATCACGTTTCTCGCGACCGCATCCGGTATGACGTTCCTCGGGCTCGGCTCCGCGTTCTGGGGCATCGTGATCGGCTCGTTCGCGTACGTCGTGCTGAACAAGGTGCGGCGCGAGACGCCTGCAAACCGATGACCAACCGATCGACTCAAGGCCGCGCCCCGAGCGCCTGGTACAGCGCGGCGGTATCGGCATAACGCTGCGCGGCGGCTTTCGTGCGATCGAGTCCGGTCTGCAATGCCTGGCGCTGCGTATCGAGCAGTGTCAATTGACTGATGCCGCCCGCCGCATACCGCTGGCTGGCGATCCCGGCGCCGCGTTGCGCGCTGCGTTGAGCCGCATCGAGCGCCTGCAACGCAATCGCGTCCTGATCGAGCGCGCGCAGCGCGTCGGCGACCTGTTGCAGTCCCTGCAGCACGGTTTGCTTGTAGAACGCGAGCGCCGCTTGCCAGGCCGCCTCCGATGAGCGCTTGCGCGCCAGCAGCTCTCCGCCGTGAAACAGCGGCTGCGTGAGACCCGCGCCAAAATTCCACACGTTGAAGCCCGTCAGCAGATCGGACACGTTGACGCGTTCGGTCGCCGCGCTGCCCGACAGCGTGATGCGCGGATACAGGTTCGCGGTCGCGACGCCGATGTTCGCGCTCGCCTGATGCAACAGCGCCTCGGATGCGCGAATGTCGGGCCGTTGCCGCGCGAGCGTCGACGGCAAGGTAAGCGGCAGATCGGCCGGCAGCACTAGCGTGTCGAGGTCGAGCGCGGCGAGGTCGTGGGTGGTGGCCAATTCCGCCGGCGCGCGTCCCAGATAGATCGCGAGTTGATGATCGGTCTGCGCAAGCTGCGTGCGCAATGGCGGTAACGTCGCGCGGGTTTGCTGCACGAGCGTGCGCTGGCTCAGCAGATCGACCTCGGAGATGCCGCCCGCGCGATAGCGGCGTTCGGCGATATCGAGTTGCTGCATCTGGTTGGCGAGCAGCGCTTCGGTGAGGGCGATCTGCCGCGCGAGCGACGCGCGCCGGATCGCCGCCGTCACGACGTTGCCCGCGACCGTCAAACGCGCGGCTTCGAGTTCGTATTGCTGATAGTCGACCTGCGCGGCCACCGCTTCGAGCGCGCGCCGATTCGCGCCGAACAGATCGAGCGTGTACGACACCGTGACCTGCGCGCTGTACAGCGTGAACGGCGCAAACGCGCGACCCTGCGTCAGCTGACCGAAGCCGAGCGCCTCGGGATCGATCTTCTCGCGCGTGGTCGACAGGTTCGCATCGACTTGCGGCCATAGCGTGCCGCCCGCCTGCGCGCGGTAGTCCTGCTGCGCTTCGTCGAGTTTCGCGCGGGCTTGCGCGAGGGTTGGGCTATCGTCGAGCGCCTGTTGCACGAGCGCGTCCAGCGCCGGCGAGCCGAAAGCGCGCCACCAGCCGTCGCCGGGCACCTCGGTCGGCACGAAGTGTTGCGCGGCGCCGCCGGGACCATCGGCTGCGACGGTGCTCGCCGCAAGCGGCGCGGCGGTATAGCTCGACACGCTGGTCACGTCGGGTCGATGGAAATCCGGGCCGACGCTGCACGCGCACAATGCCGCGCTTGCGCAGAAGCCGGCGAGCCGGCGCATGGCGGAACGCTGGGACCAACAAGCCGCGCGATGAAAAACCACGTCACGAAAGCCAGGAGCGGAACGCATTGCAGGCCTTCCTCAATCGAGCGTGCGCCGATAGAACTTCACGGCGATACCCATTACGACGAACAGAAAGATCAGCAGCGGCCATACATGCGGCCACATGTCGGCCCAACCGACACCCTTGAGCAGAATGCCGCGCACGAGCCGGTTGAAGTAGGTGAGCGGCAACAGGTTGCCGATGTACTGCGCCCACTTCGGCATGCCCGCGAACGGAAACATGAAACCCGACAGCAGGATGTTGGGCAGAAAATAGAACATCGTCAGTTGCATGGCCTGCAACTGATTCTGCGCGAGCGACGACAGCGTAATGCCGATCGTCAGATTGGCCGCGACGAACAATAGAGCGGACAGATACAGCGCGATCAGACTGCCCTCGAACGGCACGTTGAACACGAAGCGCGCCGCCGCGAGAATGATGCTGACCTGCACCAATCCGATCGCCACGTAAGGCACGATCTTGCCGGTCATCACTTCGAGCGGCAGTACCGGCGTGGCAAGCAGATTTTCCATCGTGCCGCGCTCGCGTTCGCGCGTGATCGCGAGGCCCGTCATCATCACCATCGTCATCGTCAGGATCACGCCCATCAGGCCGGGCACCACGTTGTACTGGGTCAGGCTTTCGGGGTTGTAGAGCCGGTGCAATTGAACGTCGAAAGCGGCCGGGCCGACCGCGAGCGTCGACAGCGGACCCGTGAGGTCCTTCTGCAACACCGACTGCGCGATCGACGGCAGCGCGCCGAGCGCGGTGCCCACCGCGGTGGGGTCCGTCGCGTCGGCTTCGACGAGCAGCGATGGCCGCGCGCCCTTGGCCAGATCGCGCGTGAAACCGACGGGGATATTCAGCACGAACAGCACCTTGCCCTGCGCGAGCGCGCGGCGACCGGATTCTTCGTCGGGCAGCGTCGATACGATGTCGAAGTAATCGGAGTTGCGCATCGCCATCAGGAAACTGCGCGTGAACTCGCTGTGATCGGCGGCGATGACGGCGGTCGGCAGATGCTTGGGGTCGGTATTGATCGCGAAGCCGAACAGTGCCATCTGCATGATCGGCAGCACGATCATCATCGCAAACGTGATGCGGTCGCGCTTCAGTTGCAAAAACTCCTTGCGCACGATGCTCCACCAACGCATCGGCGAAAAGCGTGGAAGTCGGCGCGCGGAATTCACGATGCTTTGCCCGCGGAAGGGGTTGCGTAATTGTCGGTCGAGCGGTTCATCATGAAGATGAACACGTCCTCGAGGCCGGTTTCCTGTGGTTCGATCCGCAGCGCCGGGTCCGAATGAGCTAGCTGGTCGATCGTGGCGTGGAGTGCGGGCGTGTCCGGACCGCTCACGTGCAGCGACGAACCGAACGCCACCGTCTGCTCGACGCCGGGCGAGCGGCGCAGCCGGTCGCCGAGCTCGACGAGATTCTGGCCGTACACGGCCCACGTCACGAGCCTTTGCGAATCGATGACCTGTTTCGACGTGCCCTGCGCGAGCAGCTTGCCGTAGGCGATATAAGCGAGCTTGTGGCAGCGTTCCGCTTCGTCCATATAGTGCGTGCTGACGAGCACCGAGATGCCGCGCGCGGCGAGGCGATGCAACTCTTCCCAGAAGTCGCGGCGCGCGCTCGGGTCGACACCCGCGGTCGGTTCGTCGAGCAGCAGCAGGGCCGGCTCATGGAGCATGCACGCGGCCAGCGCGAGACGCTGCTTCCATCCGCCCGACAGTGCGCCGGCCAACTGCTTCGCACGGCTTTGAAGGCCAAGCTGTTCGAGCGCGCGATCGACCGCCTCGCGGCGGTTCTTCATCTCGTAGATGCGCGCAACGAAGTCGAGGTTTTCGCGGATCGTCAGATCTTCCCAATAGGAGAAGCGCTGCGTCATATAACCGGTGCGCCGCTTGATCTGCGCGCTGTCCCGCACGATGTCGTAGCCGAGACACGTGCCGCTGCCGGAGTCGGGCGTCAGCAGTCCGCACATCATGCGGATGCAGGTGGTCTTGCCGCTGCCGTTGGGGCCGAGAAAGCCGAAAATCTCGCCGCGCTGCACGCGCATCGTGACATCGTTGACCACGTGCTTGGTGCCGAAATGCTTGTTCAGCCCCTGCACGTCGATCGCGTACACGGGGTCGCTGGCATTGCCGGGGGGCACGGGCGCACTCATTGCAGCGTGACCGTGACGGGCTGGCCGGGCCGCAGCTTCGGCGCATCGGCGGTCTGAGGTCGGGCTTCGACCATGAACACGAGCTTCGCGCGGCTTTCGTTGCTGAAGATCACCGGCGGCGTGTACTCCGCCTGGTCCGAAATGAAGCTGAGCACGGCCGGCACATCGGCCGCGCAACCGTCGCAATGAATCGATACGCGACGGCCCGGCGCGAGCGAACCGACCACTCCCTGGGGCACGAAAAAGCGCACCTTGACGTTCTCCGGCGGCAGCATGCGCACGACGGGGCTGCCGGCCGGCACCCATTCGCCGCTGCGATACATCGTGTCGAACACGAGGCCGGCGTGCGGCGCGTGCACGCTTTTCTGATCGAGCTTCCATTGGGCCTGGCCGAGCTGGGCCTGCGCCGCGTCGACCTGCGCCTGCTGCGCGCGGATCTGTTCGATCCGCCCAGGCAGACGCGCGACGGCCAGCTGGCTTTGCAACTCACGCACGTGCGCGGCGCTCGACAACGCGCTCGCGCGCGAGTCGTCGAGCTGGCTTTGCGCGATGCCGCCCGCGCCGAATTGCTGTTGGTCGCGGCGGAACTGCGTGGCGGCGCGCGCCGCATCGGCTTCGGCCTGCACGAGTTGCGCGCGCGTCACAGCGACTTCCGGCGGACGCTTGCCGGTTCCAAGATCGGCAAGCTGGGCGCGGGCCGAGCGCAGTTGCTCGCCCGCCTGCGCGACGGCGTCGGTTTCGTTCTGCGCTTCGAGCGCGAAGAGCGGCGTGTTCTGCGCGACGGTCTGCCCGCGCGAGACCGCGAGCTCGGTCAACTGTCCCGCCTGCGAAGACGCGAGGTACAGGAACTCGCCTTCCACATAGCCTTGCCACGTGTTCGCCGGTGGTCGCGAACAGCTTGCGCACGCGATGCACAGCGCGAGCAACGCGGCACGTCGGGATGAGCTGGCGAACACGATCATGACGGCTTCCCCTTCGCGCGGCGTGCGGTGGACGTCGCCCCGGTTCTGGCCTTGGCGTTGGTCTCGACCGCCGTGGTTGCGCTCATGCCCTGCGCGAGTAGCGCGACGACATGGCGTTCGAGCGTCGCGCGATCGAACGAGGTACGCGGATTCAGGCGCTGCCAGATCCTCGCGGTTGCCTGCGGCAACATCACCAGAGCGAGCACCGAGTTGAACAGCAGCAACGGTTCGAGCTGGGCGTTCAACTGACCCGACGCGCAGCCACGCGCGATGTTCTGACCGAACGCGGCGAGCTTTTGCACGGGGATGCGCGCAAACGCGCGCTCGCGCAGCAAACCGCCTTCGTTGACGATCTCGCGCAGCCAGAGAGAAGGCAGCCACGGCATGGTTTCGGTGACATCGAACATGCGTTTGACGATGCCTTGCGTCAGCGCGAGCGGTTCGTCGTGTTCGGGATCGACCGGGTCCCAGATCGCGCCGAACGCGGCGACGAGCCTTTCCTCGAACAACGCGTCGAGCAGCTTTTCGCGCGTCTGGAACCAGTAGTGCACCATCGCGGACGTCACGCCGCTCGCCGCCGCGATCTGCGCAACCGTCGTGTTGGCGATACCGCGCTCGGCGAACAGCGCCACCGCGACATCGAGCAGATGTTCGCGTGCGTCGAAGTCCTGTGGATGAGGACGGCGACCCATTCGGGAACGGGCGGCTTGCGGCATGGACACCAGACTAATTGATGAGTTAGTTAGTTTTAACTCATTGATACTAGGATATTTTCCGGTATGGCGAAGGAGGGGAAACCCCTGGCGGCGGGCGGCCTTTATTCTCTCGTTGATCCGCGTCAGGAAACGCGCGACGTCACTGCCTGGGTAGCTTCGCTTTCGCCGTTCCGCCTGACGTTAAGCTGACCATGGGCGGCAGCTGGCATCCCCGCGCGAAGCGCACTTTCGCCGGAAATTTCTATACTTTCTCTAGCGCACACCCGGCACGATCCAGCCCGTACGACCCAAACGAATTCACGTCGACGAAACGCAAGAATCGAGGCGAACCCGCGGCGCGGCCCTCACGGCTCACGCGCGATTCGTATGAGGAGGCAGACATGGCACATTCCGCATCCGCCGCGCCGGCGAAGGAAGGCCACGGTGAAGCGTCGCCGGCTCTGCCAGCGCTCGCGCTGGCCGCGCTCGGCGTGGTCTATGGCGACATCGGCACGAGCCCGCTCTATACGCTCGCCACCGTGTTCGATCCCAGCAACGGTCTCACGCTCAATGCTTTCAATATCGTCGGCATCGTCTCGCTGATCTTCTGGTCGCTGATGATCGTCGTTTCGCTCAAGTACGTCGTACTGATCCTGCGGGCGAATAATCATGGCGAAGGCGGCATCATGGCGTTGCTCGCGCTCGCGGCGTCGTCGATCGCGTCGCGGCCGCGTTTGCGTCGCGGCCTCCTCGTGGTGGGCGTGATGGGCGCGGCGCTGTTCTTCGGCGATAGCGTGATCACGCCAGCCATTTCCGTGCTGAGCGCCGTGGAAGGGCTCGAAGTCGTCGAGCCCGGGCTCAAGACCTATGTGATTCCAGTGACGCTCGCCGCGCTCATCATCCTGTTCGTCACGCAAAAGCACGGCACGGGCGGCATCGGCGCCGTGTTCGGGCCCGTGATGGTGCTCTGGTTCGTCGTGATCGGCGTGGCGGGCGTCGCGAACATCATGGCCGCGCCGGTCGTGCTGTATGCGCTCAATCCGCTGGAAGGGCTCGGCTTCGTCATGCGTCACCGCTGGCTCGCGTTCGTCGCGCTCGGCGCGGTGGTGCTCTCGCTGACGGGCGCCGAGGCGCTCTACGCCGACATGGGCCATTTCGGCAAGCGACCCATCCGCCTTACCTGGTTCGGCGTCGTTTTTCCCGCGCTCGCGCTCAACTATCTGGGCCAGGGCGCGCTGCTGCTGGCGAACCCCGGCGCGGTGCAAAACCCGTTCTACCGCCTGTTCCCGCAGTGGGCCATCGTGCCGATGATCGTGCTGGCGACAATCGCCACCGTGATCGCCTCGCAGGCCGTTATTTCGGGCACCTATTCGATGACGATGCAGGCCATGCAGCTTTCCTTCCTGCCGCGCATGAACATCGTGCATACGTCGGAGCGCGAGATCGGGCAAATCTACGTGCCCGGCATCAACTGGATCCTGTTGATCGCCGTGGTTGCGGCGGTGTTGGGCTTTCGCTCGTCCACGGCGCTCGGGTCCGCGTATGGCATCGCCGTGACCGGCACGATGCTCATCACCACGTTCCTGACGTTCTTCGTCGTGCATTACGCGTGGCGCTACAACTGGCTGCTGTGCCTGCTGTCCACCGCGTTCTTCTTCGTGATCGACGCGTTGTTCTTCTCGGCTAATCTGCTCAAGATCGTCGATGGCGGCTGGTTCCCGCTCGTGATCGGCGCGATCGTGTTCACGGTGATGGCGACGTGGGGACGCGGCTGGGAAATGATGCTGGCCGAAGCACGCGTGCGGGCGGGAAAGACGCCGCTCAAGCCGTACCTCGCTGCGCTGCTCGAAAGTTCGCCGACGCGCGTGGGCGGCACGGCGATCTTCCTGACGCCGGACGCCGAAGCGGTGCCGCACGCGCTCGTCAACAACCTGCGGCACAACCGTGTGCTGCATGAGCGCACGATTTTCCTGAGCGTAATAACGAAGAACGTGCCGTGGGTGGCCGAAACCGAGCGCGTGCAGATCAGGCCGCTGTGCACGGGTTGCTGGCACGCAACGGTGAAGTACGGATTCAAGGACGAAGTGGACTTGCCGCGCACGCTGGCCGCCTACAAATCGCCGGAACTGGCCTTCAACCTGGACGACACATCGTGGTTCCTGAGCCGCGCGGCCGTGGTGCCCAAACGCGGCCATGGCATGGCGCTATGGCGCGAGCGGCTTTTCGCGGTGATGCTGCACAACGTGGGCAATATCGCGGCGTTCTTCAAACTACCGGCCAATCGCGTGATCGAAGTCGGCGCGCGCGTGGAGATCTAGAGCGCGCCGTTCAGCAAGCGTGGAGCAGCGGCCGGCCTGCTTCGATACTCCTCGGCCCCATAACCGCCGTGCCTGCGTAGCCAGCACGCGAGGCGGAGGCGAATCGCCCTTGTCCCACGCTACCGTCGAGCGCCGCTCGCAACGGCCCTCGGATACCTCGGGTTCGAAACTTGCTGCCCACGACCAACCCGCCGCTCGAATCGGCGCGGGCGTTTTGCTTCGCGGCAGGCTGGCATGGACGGACGCCCGCGCCGCATCCAGCGAGGAGACGTGTCATGGGCGACGAGACTCAACAGAATCACGGACACGACCGCCGCCGCTTTCTTGCGGGCGTGGCCGCGGTGGCCGGCAGCGTTGCGCTATCGGGTTGCGGAGGCGGCGGTGGATTGGGCGGAGACGGCCAACCGGGCGGCGGGAGCGCCAGCGAACCCGCGTCCTCGATTACCGACATTCCATCGCCCAACGCCGCCGACCGCTACAGCCTGCCGCGCCCGGCGTTGCCCGCGCCGGCCAGTTCGGGCATCGACTTCATCGTGCTGGTCACGATGGAAAATCGTTCCTTCGACCATTTCCTCGGCTGGGTGCCGGGGGCCGAGGGCATGCCCGCGAACCAGCACTTCAAAGACGCGTTCGGCGCGACGCAAACGCCGTTTTCCCTCGCGGCGAATGCCGCGTACGGCTATCAGGCGTGCGCCTATCAGGACCCTAATCACAGCTTTTCGGGGGCGCGCACGCAACTGGCATCGGGTGCGATGAATGGCTGGCTGCTCACGCCGGGCACGAGCCTGATCCCGGGCGACCTGCTGCCTATCGGCTACTACACGTCGGCCGATCTTCAATTTTTCAACGCCGTGGCGAGCAGTTACACGATCGGCGACTTCTACTTCAGCGGCATCCTGACCAGCACCTTTCCCAATCGCCTCTATCTGCATAGCGGCGCAACGGATCGGCTCGACGACAGCACCGACACTTCGTCGCTCGCCACGATCTGGGACAAGCTGAGCGACGGCAATATCGACTGTCGCTACTACTACCATGACGTGCCGTTCACGGCGCTTTATGGCACGCGTTATCTGGGCATTTCGCGCCCGTTTGCGGATTTCCTCGTGAATGCCGCGGCCGGGACGCTGCCGCCATTCTGCATGGTCGATCCGTCCTTCACGGGCGAGCCGGAAGGCGTTTCCGCCGACGATCATCCGCATGCCGACATCCGCGACGGCGAGGCGTTTCTCGCGCAGGTCTACGAGGCGCTGCGCACGAGCCCGACGTGGAGCCGCACGCTGATGATCGTCGTCTACGACGAATGGGGCGGCTTTCTCGAGCACGTGGTGCCGCCCACCAGGCCGATCAGCAACAGCGAGCTCACACTCGGCAACGACGGCAAGCTCGGCTTTCGCGTGCCGCTCGCGCTGCTTGGCCCGCGCGTGCGCGCGAACTCGATCACGCGCTATCCGTTCGACCCCAGCTCGATTCACGCGCTGCTGCAATGGCGCTTCGGCTTACAGCCGCTTGGCGTGCGCGGCAGCGATCCGGCGACCTTCAATCTCGCCTACGCGCTCGATCTCAACGACGCGCCGCGCACCGACGCTCCCGCGTTCACGGTCGCCCAAGGGCCGTTCGGCGGGACCTGTCTGGGGGCGGCGGCGCCTTCGCCGTCAAGCTCCGTAGCGGCGATCGATCAGTCGCAAAAGCTGGCGATCAACCCGACGGCGGACCGCTTCGCGGATCTGCGCGCGAAGGCGGCGTCACTAGGATTCCGGACCGGAGGCTAAGCTGGCTTTCCGCTTAAAATGAGCGGGCCGCAAGCCGGCGCCGGACCGGGCCGCGCCGGATTCTGAATGGCAGCGCGCACGGCGGGATGCACGGCCTGATGAAGGCTCATGCCTTGAGCGCAGTTTGGTGAGAAACGCTTGCGCGCGACATAGTTTTGCGAAGCCGGCCCCGCACTTGCTGGCGAGACCGTCTCGAAGCCCCGCGGCAGCGTGCAGCATGTCATCGGCGCGCGCGGCGGGCCGCCTACGTCGACGTCACCGCGTCGTCCTCAACGGGTCCGCCGATGCCATTTCGTTACGATCTTCCCGTTTGGTGTTCCCGCGAGCGGCCATACCGCCGCGTTGTAGCCAACGTGGCCGCCGCGCTGGCGCTCGCCGCAAGCACCAGCGTCATTGCGCAATCCGCGCCGACGGTCGCGCAGACCCAGCCGGCCGTGCCGGCCGTTACGCTGCCCGCATCGGCCGCTGCCGCGAATGCCGCCAGCAGCGTCGCGGACCGGCACGTCGAAAACACGGATCACGCGCAGCCGTCGCCGGTCGTGCCGACGCCGCCGTCCGAGCTGTACGGCGAGCTGTATCGCGACGTCGAACTCGCGCATCTTTACCCGGACAGCAAGACGTTTGCCGATATGTCGCCAGGCGAGCCGCCGGCCCAGGTCATCGCCGACTACGACAGCCAGCGTGCTGAGCCGCGCTTCGACCTGAAACAATTTGTCGAACAGCGCTTCACGCTGCCTCCGCGCGCGCCGAAGCGCTACGCGTCCGATCCTGACGAGAGCGTCACCGCGCACATCGATACGCTGTGGAACGTGCTGCGTCGCGAACCGGACGCGAGCGCGAGCCCGTACTCGTCGCTGTTGCCGCTGCCGTCGCCGTACATCGTGCCGGGCGACCGCTTCGACGAGATCTACTACTGGGATTCGTACTTCATCCTGCTGGGGCTCGACGCGAGCGGCCAGCACGCGCTCGTCGACGACGAGCTGAACAATTTCTCGACGTTGATCGACCGCTATGGCCACATTCCCAACGGCAATCGCACGTATTACCTGAGCCGTTCGCAGCCGCCGTTCTTCGCGCAGATGGTACAGCTCGTCGCGCGCAAGGAGGGCGATCAGGTCTACGCCCGCTATCTGCCCGAGCTGCGCCGTGAATACGCGTACTGGATGGCCGGCAGCGACCATCTCGCGCCGGGCAACGCGGCCCACCATCTCGTGCGCCTCGCCGACGGCACGCTGCTCAATCGCTACTGGGACGAGCGCGCGGCGCCGCGCGACGAGTCGTTCCGCGAGGATGTGATGACGGCGCAGCGGATGCCGCAACGCGATGCGCAGGATTTGTGGCGCAACCTGCGCGCGGGCGGCGAAACCGGCTGGGATTTCAGCTCGCGCTGGTTCGCCGACGGCAGGACGCTCGCGAGCATCGACGTGACCTCGCTGGTGCCGGTGGACCTGAACTGCCTGATGGTGGACCTCGAACGCACGCTCGCGAAAGCCTACCGTGTGACCGGCGATGCAGGCCACGCCGAGAATCTCGAACTACGCGCCCGGGTGCGCGCCGATGCGATCCGCCGGGTGCTGTGGGATCCGCAACTGCACGCTTTCGGCGACTACGACTTCGTGCACCGCACGCTCACGCACCGGCTTACCGCCGCGACGGTGTACCCGCTTTACGCCGGCGTCGCGACACGCAACGACGCGCGCGAAGTGGCGCAGACGATCCGGCGCGATCTGCTGCGTCCGGGCGGTCTCGCGACGACGCGGACCAACACCGGCCAGCAGTGGGACGAACCGAACGGCTGGGCGCCGCTGCAGTACCTCGCGGTAATCGGGCTGCGCCGCTATAGCGAGCCGGAGCTCGCGCGCGATATCGCGACGCGCTGGATCCGCACCGACGTCGCGTACTACCAGCGCACCGGCAAGCTCGTTGGACCTCAAAGTATAATAGATGAATGTGCGCAGGGCTCCGTCCAGCAAGGGCTTCAGCCGAATGGAAGCGAAGGCTCGGCCGCAGGTGTGCTACGCGTGCTGATGCAGCTCTATCCGGACGCGATGAGTTCAACGAAGCTCGATTGCCGCGAATAGATTTGCTCAATACAGCTAGTACGCCACAGGATAGATGAACAATGTCAACGAAAGCGCAAAGCGCGATAAGCAACACGCCACGAATCTATACATACGCCCGTTTTTCCAGTTTACAGCAGGCAGACGGTAGCTCGATCGCACGGCAGGATGCCTACGCCGAAGCGTGGGCCAAGCAGCACGGTCTGATACTCGATCGCTCGCTACGCATGGAAGACCGCGGCAAGTCCGCTCACAAGGGCGAGCACGTAAAGAAGGGCGGCGCGCTCGGCGCGTTCATCGAGCGTATCAAAGCCGGTGACGTCGTACCCGGCGATACGCTGATCGTCGAAAACCTTGACCGCCTGAGCCGCCAGAGCGCGCAGAACGCGCAGACGCAGTTCAACGCAATCGTGAATACTTACGGCGTCGATATCGTCACGATGCACGACGGCGTACGCTACAACCGTGAAGAACTAGCGCGAGATCCATCGCCGCTATTCCTTGCGCTTGCGGTCATGGTGCGAGCGTACGACGAGAGCAGTCGCAAGTCGTCGAACGCTCGCGGGGCGTATCGGGACAAGTGCGAGCGCTGGCTTAAAGGCGAGTATCACGGACTGATCGGACAGCCGAGGCATATTCGCGTATCGGACGGAAAGCTGATCAAAGGCACAGACCCGATCTGGATTCTCTACGATACGGAAGCGAAGCGTTTCGAGCTTGTACCCGAGAAGGCTGCTGCAATGCAACGAATCATCGATCTCTATAGGCAGGGCCACGGTTCGGTCGAGATCACGCGCCGCATGGAGACCGAAGGGCTAACGATTAGTGACAAGCGCGCGGTCGTCAGAATCCATAAGCTCATTACCTATCCCGCGTTGAAAGGCGATAAGGTAGTCGTCGTAGACGGCCAGACCTATACGCTCAAGGGCTACTATCCGCCGCTCATAACCGAGACCGAGTTCGACGAACTACAGTTGCTCGTCGGCAAGAGGGGCGTCCGCAAAGGCAAAGGTAAAGTCCCTGCCATCCTGACGGGTATGAAGATGTGCTATTGCGGGTACTGCCGCCAACTTATGGTCGGGCAGACGCTTACGACAACGCGAGCAGATGGAACAACGCATCAGTACTTTCGTCGCTTGCGCTGCGGTTCGTATGCCAATCGAGCGGCTGACTGTCGAGGCGGCGCGAGTTGTAGCGGCGTCCCGGTTGAGAAGGCGATCATGACGTTCTGCGCAAACCAGATGAATCTTAATCATCTGTTCACCGGCAACGACAAGTCAGATCCGCTCATGAGGCAATTGACGGCGAAGCGGGCTTCGCTCGCGAAGACAGACCTGAAGCTCAAGGGTATCAAGGACGAGATGCTGAATGGCGACGCGCTACCGTCGACGTTTCGCGAAGTCTTACGCGAGCTTGAGACGAACAAGCGAACGCTCACGCAGGCGATCACGAAGCTGGAGCGCGAGCTATCCATCAATTCGGCTGCGCAACCCGCACCGGCTGAGACGTGGGCCGACCTCGTCTCGGACGTCATGGCGCTCGATTACGATGCCAGGATGAAGACCCGTAGGTTAGTACAGGAGACGTTCGAACGCATCGACGTTTTCTCGAAGGGGTTCGAATGCGATGGCGAGCATATGGCCGTTCGGGTAACTTCGAAGCGCGGCGTCGTCATGGGCTTCGAATTTAACCGGCGAACCGGAGAACTGATTGAGGCAACAAGGACGCGCAAGTCGAAACCACTACCCAAACCGGCGCGCACGCCTCGAATGAAATGAGCGCAAGCGAATTCGGATGATAAGGCGGCCCCTATCGTGGGCCGCTTTTTATTCGTCGTCGCTATCCTGCAAGAGTCCTTCGGGCGTAGAGTAGATCCGTAGTAGGCTTTCGCCGACAAGGACCTGTCGGTACGATAGGATAGCCAAGTCCCAGATTTCTTGTGCTACTTCTGGCCCCGCGTCGAGGACTTTGCCATCTTGGTCAATAACCGCGAGTGTCGCGGGTCTGCCATCCTCACCGGTAATTGTGTAGCCTTCCCATTGAAGTGCGCTCACCGTGCAGTGTTTGAGAACCGGGGCACTAGGGTCTCGCGTGGGTTCTTTCATGACTCGTTCCTCCCATGTACCGGTTTATACCTCATTTCTCGTCGCAGACCCGATCCAGAACGAGCGTCCTGGCTGGCTTGCAAGCGTAGCGCGTCGGCTACCAGTCTGCCGGATCGAGCGCGTCCGCCGTACCGAACGTGCAGACGCCGCACATCCCGGACTGATACACGACGCAGCCATCCCTGATGCCGGTCACGCACGGCGAGGCGCCGCAGACTTCGCACGTCGCGCCGTAGTCCGGCTGGAACGCGTCGAGCGTCGTTTCATCATCGGCTGGCGGCGCGGCCGGCGCCGGCTTCGCGCGTGCCTTCCTGCTGCGCGATGACATCATTCGTCCCCATCGCCGTTGCTATTGCCGTTGAGCGCTTCGTCCGATGCTTCAAGCGTGCCGCGCGTATCCGGCCGGTGCAGCAGATCGACGATGCGCGCGGTCACGCTGCTGTCTTCGGGATAGACCTGAATGCGCGTGGTATAGCTGCAGGTGCCGCCGTCCTTCGCCTCAAACGTGATCCGGTCGAGCTTCGCATCGGTAAAGCGCAGATCGTCGTCCTCGCCGTCGCCATCGTGAAACACGAACAGCACGGGCGCATAGCGGCCGGGCCATCTGAGCGTGCCCAGCTGCGGATTGCGAAGGCGCGGGGTGCTGTCCGGGTCGAGCATGTCGCCCGTGTCGTCGGGGTCGTACAGCGAGCGGCGCAGCGTCGGCGATAACTGGTCGAGCGACCGGTTCGCCAGATCGAAACAGATCTTCAGATCGAGCGCGAGGACTTCATCGTCGCCGTGCTGTTCCATCCTCGTGTTGATGTGCTCCAGCCTCACTTCGTGGTTGTCGAAGTTCATCATGGCGTTCCTCGCTGTACCTGCCGGCGCTGTTTCATCTCACGCAGGAACGCGCGTTTTTCTTCGTGCAGACGCTCCAGCAGCACGATGCCGGCCGCTGCGTCCAGTTCGGCGACCTTCGCGGTCGTTTCCAGTATCAGCACCGCGCCCGCATAGAAGGCGATCCGCATGTCGGTGTACTGACCGGGCGACGCATCGAGCGGGATCAAGTTGGCCGCGAAGTCCTGCCAGCCGTCCCCGATACTGATGTTCTCCATGACTTCATGCTCCTTCCATGTCCTTGCGCCTTGCGACGTAATGCTCCTGAAGTTCGTCGCGCTGGCCTGCTTCGGGTACGCTGCGGATCAGGTCGGCCGCCACGTCGAGCGCGTCGGTCGTCGTCGCCGCCTGCAATGCGTCCATTACCCGCGCGAATGACATCATCGGCGGCGGCTCGGTCGCAGCCGGTGCGCCCGCCTCGTCGTCGCTTTTCTTCGCGGCCTGATGCGCGGCTGCGCGTGCTGCATTCAGCCGGTCGGCATAGGCGGTGCGCGCAATCTCCTTGTCGCGATCGGTGCGCAGCCTGCCAGCCAGTTCACCGGCCGCCGTCAGTTCATCCGCGTTCGACGCGTCGTGAATCTGGCGCAGCACGTCATCGAGCGCGACCGGCCGGGCTGCGGCGTTCTTCTTCAGGTTCTGCTTCACGCTGTCGGTACGCGATGCGGAAGGCAGCACGCGCGGTACTTCGTCAACCGTTCCCATGTTGCGCGGTCCCGGATCGAAGTCCAGTTCCTCGGGCGTATACCCCGCCCGGTACTCACCGCCAGCAATGTGGTCGGCGTCATCTCGGCCATGTGTCGCATCTATGGCGATCTGGTAGGCGCACGCGTAGTGCGCAAGCGAACCCTCGCGCGGTTTCTCGATGCGGTGAACTTCGTGGGCGGCAATCCGGCCGCAGATCCCAACGAATCGTTCGGTGACGAAATCTATTACGTGAACCAGAAGACCCGCGAGGACTTCGAGGTCGTCGAGTTCGAGCTTGCAACGAGGATGGACGTCGAGGGCGTGCAGTTACCGCGCCGTCAGGTGATCCGCAATACCTGTCCGTGGCGCTACCGGGGCGACGGCTGCGGCTACGGCGGGCCACCGGTGGCTGACATCAACGATATCCAGGTTGTCGATCTGTCCAATGATGTCTGCGGCAAGCGCCTGTCGTCGTGCAGGATGCGCTTCGGCGCGTATGGCTGGCTGCCGTTCGGCGGCTTTCCCGGCGCGAGCCAGTACAGGTGATGCGCGATGCTCGACTTCTCTTCAGTGTTGCCGCTCATTCAGGTGCACGCAAATGCCGGGGCACCGCGCGAAAGTTGCGGTGTTGTCGTAAAAAAATCCGATGGCTCGTTGCTGTATGTCCCCTGCCGCAACCAGGCAGACGGGCGCGATGTGTTCCGGCTCGATCCGCAAGACGCCGCGAATGCAGAGGATCAGGGCGAGCTTGTTGCCTATGCTCACTCGCACGTCTATACACCGGCAACGCCGACGGACGCTGATCGCGCGGGCATGGCGCGCACCGGCCTGCCGTGGATCATCGTGAATTACCCGACCGGCGCATTCACGATCAATGATCCGGTTCCGTTCGTGGCACCGCTTGAAGGCCGCAACTTCGTGCATGGGGTGCATGACTGCTACGCCATCGTGCGCGACTACTACGCCACGCGCCTTGGCATCACGCTCGCCGACTATCCGCGCGTATGGGGCTGGTGGGAGAACTTCGACCTGCCGGATATGTATCGTGAGAACTTCGCGAGGGAAGGGTTCGTATCGGTGCATGAGGGCGCGCTCGATACCGAGGCGCTGCGCAAGCTCAGACCTCACGACCTGATCCTGTTCCGCATCCGCGCACCGCGCGACAACCATGCGGGCATCTATACCGGCGAGAACTTCATGATCCACCACCTGATCGATGAACTGTCCCGCCGTGAACTGCTGGGCGAGTTCTACCAGAAGCGGGCGCGCGCGATCCTGCGGCACCGCAGTCTGATGGAAGGGGGGTAACCATGCTGACGGTCGTCTTTTACGGCGCATTGCGGCGCAACTTCGGCAAGCGCTACACGCTCGACGTGTGCAGTCCGAAAGAAGCGCTGCACGCGCTGATGTTGCAGATCGCGGGTCTGCGCGAGTACTTCAGCGAGAACGGTACTCAGTCGTTTCTTGTGCGCGGTCCGTATCAGGATTACGACGAACATGACATCGACTATCCGCAGTCATCGGGCGTCCTGAAGGTCGTTCCGCTAGTCGAGGGCGCGGGCGCATTCGGCAAGATTCTCGGCGGTATCTTCATTGCGGCGATCGGCCTCGTCTTTCCACCGGGCGCGCTGACGGCAGCCGTGATCGGCTTCGGCGCATCGATGGCGCTGTCGGGCCTCGCGGAACTGCTCGCACCGCGCGCCGCGGCGGCGGCCACGCCGGAAGCGGCCGACAACCAGCCCAGTCTCGCCTTTGATGGCGCGGTCAACACGATGGGTCAGGGCGGGCCGGTGCCGCGCGGTTACGGGCGCATGCGGGTCGGCTCGCAGGTCATCGCCGTGGGCTTTTCGTCGAACAATGAACGCGTGATCTGAGCCATGCGTGATCTGCCTGTCCCCGTTGCCGGCGCTGGTGGTCTCGGCGGCGGCAAGGGCGGTGGCGGCAGCAGCCAGCGCTCGCCGCAGGAGTCGCCCGACTCGCTGCGCTCGACCCAGTACGCGCGCGTGATGAACCTGATCTGCGAAGGCGAGATCGAGGGCATCGTCGGCGGCGCACAGGGCATCTACATCGAGGACACGCCGCTACAGAACCCGGACGGCTCATGGAACTTCACGGGCGCGGCGGTCGAGTGGCGCAACGGTCTGCCGTGGCAGGCCCCGATACCGGGGTTCTCGTCGGTTGAAACGGAATCGTCAGTCGGTGTGACGGTGCGGCAGCTTGCGCCGGTCACGCGTACGGTCATCAATCCCAACATCGATGCGGTGCGCGTGACGGTCGGGTTTGCCACGCTGTCATCGACCGATACCGGAACCGGTGACGTGCGGGGCGCGTCGGTCGATGTGTGGATCGAGGTGCAGGTCAACGGCGGCGGCTTCCACCGCATGATCCTCGATACGGTCGAAGGCAAGACCACCAGCCGCTACCAGCGCTCCTACCTGATCAACCTGTCGGCACGCTGGGGAGCGGGACCCAACCAGTACGACATCCGCGTCGGTCGCGGCACGAACGATTCGACGACCGTCTACCTCGTTGACGCGTTCCAGTGGGAGACGATGACCGAGATTGTGAACAGCAATCTCATCTATCCCCACTCGGCGATCTGCGGCGTGCAGGTCGATGCCGGGTCGTTCCGCTCGATTCCGAAGCTCGCGTTCGACGTGAAGATGCGGCGGATTCAGGTGCCGACGAACTACAACCCGGTGACGCGCGAATACTACGGCGTGTGGGATGGCACGTTCCAGATCGCATGGACCGATAACCCGGCATGGGTTCTCTATGACCTTGTGACCGACGAGCGCGGCGGACTGGGGAACTGGATACCCGCGCATCTGTGCGACAAGTGGAACCTGTACACGATCGCGCGCTACTGCGACGAGATGGTCCCGGACGGCCTTGGTGGTGTCGAGCCGCGCTACACCTGCAACGTGTACATCCAGACGCGTGAGGATGCGATCAGCCTGCTACAGCAGTTCGCGGCGATCTTCAATGGCCTGATCATGTGGAACGCCGGGGCGATGACGTTCATGGCGGATATGCCGGGTAATCCGCTCTATGCGTACACGCCCGCGAATGTCGTGGATGGCCGCTTTACCTATCGCGGCACGCCGCTGAACCAGCGCTCGACGGTCGCGCTGGTGACGTGGTGCAATCCTGCGAACCAGTACCAGCAGGAAATCGAGTATGTTGAGGATCAGGACGCGGTGCGGCGCTGGGGCATCCGCGAGACCTCGGTCAATGCGCTGGGCTGTACCTCGCGCGGACAGGCGCATCGCGTCGGGCGATGGATACTGCTGACTGAACAGTGGCTGGGCGAGACGGTCGTCTTCAGCACGGGATTGCAGGGCGCTTTCGTGCGGCCGGGTCATCACTTCCTGACGACCGATCCGGTTCGTGCCGGCAACCGCGCAGGCGGGCGGATCACGGCGGCCGCGGCGAACTGGGTACAGCTTGACGCACCGTATGAATTCCGGCCGGGGCTCGCATACGGGCTCAGTGTGATGCTGCCGGACGGCACCGTCCAGAGTTCGTCGATCATCACGCCGATGGGCACCAGTGACAGCGTGACGATCACCGAAGTGTTCCGGCAGACGCCGCAGCGTAATGCCGTATGGGCTATCTCTGCGGGTGACGCGCTCAATGAGACGTGGCGCTGCATCTCCTGCGCCGAGGACGAGGACGGCAACGTTGAACTGCAGGGCGTTGCCTACCGGACCGACAAGTTCGCGGCGATCGAGCACGGCCTGCAGCTTGCGCCGCTGCCCACCGGCATCATGAACCCGTTCTTCGTCGGGCCATGTACCGAACTGCGTGTCACCGAAAGTCTGTTCCAGATCAGTCCGGTCGTCGTCGGTGCGCGCGCCACGTTCTCATGGCTCGCGCCGCTCGGTGCGACCCGCTTTGTGGTGAACTGGACCGCGCCGGGCGATGCGCCCGCGTGGGCCGAGTCGTTCATGTCGTCGGTCGACATCGAGCCGACCCGCACCGGCATGTGGTCGTTCAGCGTACAGGCGATCAATTCGCTGGGCCGCGTCAGTACGTGGGCCACGATCACGGTCGAGATCGTGGCGCTGAACCGGCCGCCCGAGGATGTGCGGGAATTCCAGCTTGATGTGCTGGACGATTCCGCCAATCTGCGCTGGCGCGCGGCTGAAAACCTCGATGTGATCGTCGGCGGTCTGGTCGTTATCCGCTATTCGAACCGTATGTCCACGGCGGTGACGTGGGAGGAAGCCCGCGAGATTGCGCGCTTCGCCGGCGCGCAGAGCAATGGCTTCGCGCCGCTGATGAAAGGTGCGTATCTCGCGAAGTTCGTCAATTCGTCGGGGCGGTACTCGAACAATTCCGCCTACGTCATCAGCACGACCGGGCCGCTGCGCGACTTCAATGTAGTCGCCGTGATGGACCAGCATCCGGGCTTTGCGGGTGAGCGCGTCAATACGGTGGTGCGCTATGGCGTGCTGCATATCGAGCAGGGCGAGGACGACTTTGCGGTCTCGACCGAGGCAGGCTATTACTTCGCGCCGGTTCCCGCGCTGGACATGGGCCGGGTCTATACGTGCCGGGTAACAACGACGCTCGAGGGCTCGGTTTATAGCCTGTTCGATAGCGTGGATACGTGGCCCGACTGGGACGCGCGGCTCGACGTGGACGGCGTGAAGGTCGAGGAAGGTGGCGGTCAGGTGGTGGTGCGCATCACGAACGTGAATCCGGCGACTGCGACGGCGGAAGACTGGTCGCCGTGGACGCGGCTGGTCGTGGCGGACCTGACCTTCCGCGCGGCCGAGTTCGCGCTGGTGCTGCATACGCAGGACACCACATGGGGTATCGGCATCACCGAACTGTCGGCCTCGGTCGATGTGCCTGACCGGATGGAGTCACAGAACAACGTACCGATCCCGGCAGGCGTCACGGTGATCAACTTCACAGTCCCGTTCAAGAGTACGCCCGCGATCAGCATCATCGCGCAGGGACTGGAAACCGGTGACTGGTGGACGGTCTTTGCGCAGTCAACGCACGGCTTTGCGATCGTCTTCCAGAACGCGGCCGGCGCATTCATCCCGAGAACGTGCGACTGGATCGCGCGCGGCTATGGATACGAACACGCAGACCTCGCGGGACTCGGTTACGCGAAGCTGACGGGTCAGGCAACGCCCGCGCTGGTCGCGCAGCGCGCGGCCATCGGCGGCTATACAGCGGAGTAGATGACATGGCACAGGTAGCGAGCTATCAGGTTCCCGCGCATCCGTCCGGGCTCGACATGCGGGTCCAGCTCAATGCAATCATACTGGCGCTGATTGGCGACAATGCAGGCCCGACCGAACCGGCGCAGACGTTTCCGGGCATGTGGTGGGGCGATACGAGCGCAAACCGCCTGCGCCGTCGTAATAACGTTAATGATGCCTGGGTTGATATCGGGCCGCTGCACGATCCGCTCGCCGATATACGGCAACTCGTGTACGACACGGCGGCCAACAAGGTTGACCGGCGCGGCGACTTTATGAGCGGCAGTCTGTTCATGCGCGGGGTTCCGCTCTACTGGCAGAACGCAGCGGCCACCGCCAACTTCGGCTATATCAATTCATACGGCGAGCCGGGCGGCAATCCATCGGGGATCGGCTTTGTCGATAACCTGCTCACGAACTGGAATTTTCAGGTCAACAACAACGGCACGGTAAGCTGCCGTAGCACACTGACCGTCAATAGCGGTGGCGCAACTCTGTGGGGGCGCGTCAATTTCCGCCAGGCGGGCGCAGGCGGGGAATACGGCATGTACAGTGCCGATGGCACCGTCATGTTTATGCGCGGCACAGCGGGCGGCGGCGGGATGGAAATCATCAATAACGACTACAACCTGATCCTGTTCCGCTTCACAAATGGCGCGGTACTGCAATTCCCGACTAATGGTGGCTTCATCAACCCGGACTGCAATATGTGGCTGCCGTGGCGCAACCAGTATCTGTCGGATGCGCTCGCGGGTGTCGATCAGATAGGGAACAAGGCTGACCGTTATGCGAATTGTCCACATAACAGCGACGTTATCGACATCGGCGGCGTCGTCCCCGGGATGGATGGCCTCATGCAGCTTGGCTCACCGTGGGTCATGGTCGGTATAGCGACATCGCAATACAACAGTGCAATTCAGGTGCGTGCCGTCTATCTGAGGAACAATTGATGATCACCTGTGACCAGCTTATTTTCATCATTACCAGCGAGATTCCGGGTCTGGTACACGGCCGGGACTTTCTCGCGGGTCATCCGCTCGATGCCGCGGGCAACCAGAAAGAAGAACCGTTCATCCTGCAATGGAAATCGACTGCGGCCAGGGAACCGGACGTCAAGGCACTGATAGCCCGGTGGCCGGACTACGAAAGCGCCTATGCAGAACGCAATGCGCGCATGCGTCGTGATCACCTGCTAAAGCAGTGCGACTGGTCGCAGGGTGTTGACGTGCCCGCCGCATTACGTGAAAAGTATGTCGCCTACCGGCAGGCCCTGCGTGACGTGCCGCAGCAGGCCGGTTTCCCGGCTGATATCACGTGGCCGCAGCTGCCAGAAGGAACCGCGCAATGAGTGACCCCACGACCCCGGCCGGTCCGCTGCCCGTACCGGTGATGCCCGAACCCGACGCATCGGGACCCGCGACGCCAGCGGCACCGCAACTGCCGCTAGCGGACGGGAGTACGCCACCGCCCCCCGATCTGACGCAGACTTACGAACCGCCGCCGTGGACGGCTAAACGGGAAGCGCAGACCATGCAGACCTCGCTCACCATCCAGGCCGACGAAGCCATTGCGCGGCGTACGGCGCTCGGCCAGACGTTCGATGACTGGCAGGCCTACCGCGATGCGCTCGACGCGGTGCCGCAGCAGGCCGGTTATCCGCTGCATATCGGTTGGCCGCTGCCGCCATCGCCATAACGAACGCGACGCTTACGGCTTGTGGATGACCAATCCGAATGAAGTTGCAACGTAACCTTTGAGCCTGAGCTTCAGATGCGGCGAAGCGGCGTACGGTGGCGCGTCAATGTGACGATCTATCGGTTTGCTGCCGGGATTGAAATTGAACGGCGCAACATGGTATCCGTCTGCTTCCAGTTCACTGTGTAGCAATTCCATATCCCGTTTGCGAAAGATCACGCAGCCGGGGTCTTCGAGCGTGGCATCGTTCGACGACAGATTGAACTCGGTCGTGTGGACGGCCACCCCGCCCGGCTTCAGGCAGCGCGCGGCGTTCCTTACGAAGTCCAGACCGTGGCGGATCGAGCCGAGGTGTTCGAACGCACAGCATGACCAGACGAAATCGAACGCATCGGCAAACTTCGCCGGAATCGCGTTCATGTCAGCAAACTCAAACGAGACAAGTCGCGTGAATCGTCGCGCATCGCAGATACCATAGCTATTCAGTGCTGCAAGCGTTGACGCATGCTGCTGTGTTGTCGCCCAGCCTTTCTCGATAGCTTCCGCCGTGTAAAGGTCGGTCGCGACGATGGTCGCACCATGCTTTGCCATAACCGCCGATAACGGCTCGCCACCACAGCCGAAGCCCAGACCATGCTTGCCCGGTACAAGCATACCGCTCTGCGCGAGCGCTTCGAGCGTATAGACAAACTCCCACTGTTTACGGGCAAGGCGAGCGGGGGACTTCATTTCCCGGCACCAGTAACGATAGCGTTCTTCGACGCATTGCGATGCAGTGCAGAACTGCGAGGTGGGATGATGCAACGTGGGTTCAGGTGAACCGCTTCCGTCGACGACAAGCTGTGCGCCGACATACCGCGCCGACCACTCGCGCGCGGTACGCTTTCGCCAGTAGCGCTCGTAAAGCGCCAGTTGAGCCGCGCCGAGTATCGGGATAGTCTTCGCTCCATTGATGATACCTGCCAGCGCGCTTCTGACTGTTCGCATGCTATGGGTTCCTGATGGATGGTCGGGTAAGCGCCTAGGTGAGAGTGTTCTTGTGATGAGCAGGATCATCGTGCAGGCACGACACTTTTTGCGCGTCCGGGTTCAGCATTGCATGACTGAGTTCATGAAAATAGCCGATCACGTCCTCGCGTACCGCCGCCCGCCAGCGCGCATCTTTCTTCGCCTCCGCTTCGGCATGCCGCAGCACTCCAGCGCGACTGAAGCCGAATTGCCGCTGCAGCTTGCCGAGCGAATAGGTGCGCAGGTCTTCACCGACGAGAACGGGCAGGGGCAGCCCGAACAATGCCGCGAGCGCACCGGAATAATTCCACTTATGCTGTCGCCGGCTGATCATCGTCGCCAGCGCATGTTTGAGTTGTAGCACGCTGACATCCTTCGCGGTGTAGGCCCACATGAGTTCGGCGACCTGCGCCTGATTCCAGCCGGTCAGTTTCATCAGATACACCGTATTCAGCCAGAGCCCACGCGGTTCGTCGTTATCGTCTCCATGTTTCATTGCAGTTATGCCCTGTCAAAAGAATAAACGCCCGCACTGATAGCGAGCGTCACCTGTGCGCAGCATTAAGGGCGAGTTGTTGTTATCGCACAGGAGTCGATACCGGCTTTAACCGGACTTGACCGATTACCCACACCTGATTTTTCTTTGCAGCGAATCCCGACGTGGTGCGCAGGCCTGTGTATCGCGCGCGATCTTCTCGATAGCAGCAAGCGCGGCCACGTTCCCGCCGTGTCGCGCGATCAGTTCGATGTGCATCAGCGCGATATGCGCGGCAAGCGCATAGCGTTCGAGTTCGCTGTCGGACTTCACTATCTTCATTTCCACCACCCTGCTGCAACGTCGCCAACCGATCGTCTGCCCAGCGCGAAACCGCACAGGATCGCGTGTTCCTCAAGTAGCCGGCGCAGCATCGCGCAATTCACCGTGACATCGACCGCTTCGCAGGCGGCGATCGTTTCCATCAGCTGCACGCTGGTCTCATATGAGTCGAGAACGGCGCGGCGCATCCGTGCATCCATATCCTCACCTTTCATATCCCATTCCTCACCCCGACTGCTGCCAGACGATGTGACCGGCAACCTGCCTGCGCGTCATCTGCGCATCGCCGAATTCCGCGCCCGCGCTGCCGATCCATAGCGCCTTGCCAGCCAAGGCATCGTACGGCCACAGCGCGCAGAGAAAATATTTCTGCGGCTTGCGGTACTTGCCGTTCTCGTCCAGCAGCAGATAATCGCCGTGCGCATCGTGCGGCCGGACAGGCTCGACATACTGGCAATCCATCAGCGCGTAGATACTCTCGAGCGAGCCATCGGTCTGGACTTCGCTTACGGTCCGTTCGAACGGATCAATCGGGATGGCTTTCATGTCTGATCGGCCGGGGTGACTACGGCTGGTAGTACTCGCGCGACGGATCGCCGTCATGACGCCGCCGCCCGCTCTGCGGATGACGCCACCAGTCTGACGGCTCGCCTGTGCCATCCCATGCGAGTAGCGCATTGGTAGCGCTTTCACGATCGCGGTAATAAAAAGCATTGTCATGTCCGCCCTCGAACAGGTCCGTGCAGATCGCATACAGCCACGGGTTCACTTCCATCAGACAGGCGATACGGCCGTTATCGAAGCGGCGCACCGGCGCGAGGTAGCCGCGTGCGAGCAGGTCGTCGTCGGAGGCGGGCGTGATCGGATGCTCCTGCGCGATCAGGCGCACGACTGCCTCGACCGCGCTCGATGCCCCGATGGATTCGAAGCGTTCGAAGCGGCAGGCATCGTCGATGATGACCTGATCCCATACGCCGTCCGAGTCGCGATAGATTACGCGGTCGCCCGACAGCAGCGCGCCCACGCGCACCAGATCGGCGATCACGTTTTCGATATCGTTGGTCACGCTCCTGTGACCGGGCTGGTTCAGGTCAGCGACTGCAACCATGTCCGGGCTCAGACGATTGAAGGCATAGGATGCCCGCGTCGCGTTCATGGCTGGATGTCGCCGAGGGGCGTAATCGTGATGTCGAAGAACTGATCCGCAGTAGTCGCGCTATCGAACTGGCCTGCAAGCTGCCGGAGCAGCGTGCTGACCACCTTTGGATCGACTGCGCCATTGCGCCCTACGCTAGCCATGCCATGACCGTGGACCCCGCCAATCACGACGGTGACGACAGAGGCTGCGCCGGTCGCGGCCAGGAATGCCCGCGATTCTCGCCCGTATTTTGGATCGCTCATATCCGTTCTCGCTCGTGTATTGGGGTTAGTAATGGATACCGCTGGCGCTGCGCATCGCGTTCAGTGCCGCACGCCTGTGGCCAGCCATTCGGTCAACCAGCGCGTGAGCGCTGACACGCTGCCTTTCACGCGCTCGAAAGGCACATGCAGATGCTTCGCTGAAGCCTCGACATCGTGGCCAATAAAGTCGGTCATCGCCAGCACGACATCGGCGCTCGACCCCTTCGTCAGCATGCCCGCGCCGCCGTGGCCGCCGCCGCCAGTTCTCTGCGCCTTCACGAACACGAAGTCGATGGCGCCATCGAATGCGGCCGCCACGTCCTGTCCCTGCTGGTTGATCAGACCGACCACACACACGCGGGGAAGGCGCGTACGCGTCGGCGGTGCGACCTTCGGATGCGCGACATGGGCGGATGCTGTGCCCGGCTGTATCGCGTGATTCTGGAACGCGATAGTGACCGCGCCGACCAGCTGCCGCAGGCATTCATCGACGGTTGTCGCGAGCATCGGGATAACGTGCTCGGCGACCGCGCGCACGATCGACGGATCGACTGTCGGCGACCGGTTGGCCACGGGCTGTGCTCCAGCTTCCGCCGTTTCGGTGGACACCGGCGGCACATAGTCCGCTGACGATCCGTCTGCAACCGGTTTTTCCCGAAGTGGCGGGGCAGGCTCTATCGCGCGAGGATAACGACGCGGCGGGTCTTCGATAGTTGCATTAGTAACGGTCGCGGGAAGCAGCTTCTCGACGTTCTTATGCTGCTTGAACTTCCGCCACCGGTTGGGTTCGAGCATTTCCTGCTGGGCGCGGCGCGCCGCAATGTGCTTCGGCATGCGCGGTGTTTCGGCCAGCAGCTGCTGGGCGCGCTCGATCACAAGTCGTCGCTCGTCAGCTGTCCATTTGACGCGGCGGATGGCGGGCTTCTGTGGGTTCGCCGCGGCCGGTCCAGACGTCCTGAGGCGAGGTATATCAGTGGGCATATAAAGAGCAGTAGTTGGCATGACTACACTCGCTCCTTCTCAGTATTTGGGTCACGGTAACTTCAGGCATAATTTGCGTGTCGCGAAGTTAAAGCCTGGACTTCACGAAACATAAGAGCGCAGATTAATAATCCTGTCTACACCCGATTTTGTAACCAACGGAAAATAATATGCGTTATGAATCAGGACCGACTATCGGCGCGCGGATCGCGGCCGCCCGAGAGCGTCGCGAAATCTCCCAGTCCGCCCTTGCGCGCGCAGTCGGTGTTACGCCGACCGCCATCAGCAAACTCGAATCGGGTGAGACGCAGATGCTGCGCGCCGATCACCTGCTGCGCATCGCAGCCGAACTCGGCGCCGATCCGGTTGCGCTCGTCTTTGGCGAGAACAGCAGCGAATACCAGCGCATCGCGGGCTCGTGGCCCGATGCAAGGTCGGCCACGTTCGTCGGTCTGAAGCCGCGCGACCGTAGGCTGCTATCACGGCTGATCGAAACATTTATCGAGCACTGCACCAAGACCGGATGACGCCAGCGGCGATTGCAGACTGTCGGTCTGCCAGTCGTCGGGGCGCGACGTGGTGCGCGCATTGGTTCGCTTGGCGAAAGTGTTGACCGCCGAGGACTGCTCCGGCCAAATCGAAAAATGCGCCCTGAACGCACGGCTAAGCATTACAGGCTGCGAAAATGCTCCTAAAATCACCTCCGATCAACCTAAAGCGGGAAGTGAAATGGCGGCTCGAGGCAGACCACGCAGGCATAAAGTTCTAAGTGTAGTGTTCGACACGAACGCCATCTTCCATAAGGGGTTTGACGCGATCATCAGTCAAGCTGCGAAGAATTTGATAGCTCGACATTCGAATCACGGCGACCTGCGGATCCGGTGGGTGATTCCTGACGTTGTGCGCAGCGAGCGCGAATTCCAGATGCGAAATGAGTATCGCGATATCAGTTCACATGTGATTAAGGCGGAGAGTCTGTTTGGGCAACGATGGGGGATCACGCAGCAAGCCGTCGATGAGCGGATCGCGGCGCGGATTGAAGAAGAACTTGCGGCGCAAGGTCTGGAAGTAGTGCCCTGCAGTATTACGGATGTTGATTGGGCCGAAGTCATTCGTCGGTCTTGCTTTCGTGAGGCGCCGTTTCAGCGCGGCGCTACTGAGAAGGGATTCCGAGACGCGGTTCTTTGCGAGACTTTTATCCAAATGACCTCGGACCTTGTTGGGGGCGATACGGCGGTTCTTGTCTCCAACGATGGTCTTGTGAGGAGTTATATCGAATCTCGCAATATTCCGACGAATAGGGCACGTGTCGTGGACGATCTCAAAGCGTTGGACGACGAGATTCAGTTGCGCGTCGCGAACATCGACGAAGGCACTCAGGCCCTCATCGAGCGACTCGCGCAGCAGCTGTTCTATCCCTGGGACAACCAGGACCAGCGACGATCGCTATGGAAAAGAGAACAACTGTACGACAAGATCATGGCTCAGCACGGTGAGCGACTGCGTCAGGCACCTCTGGGCTTCGAGTACGTATTGGTGAGGCAAGAACTTTCGAACGCGCGGCTTGTGTCGAAAGACGGATCTCGCGTCCATTTCGAATCAAATTACGTGGTGGAGTCCGCGTTCCGGTACTGGGTTCCAGCGCCAAACCCGTCCCTAGAAGCGTCGAAATGGCAGCTCGCATCGCTCATGTCGAGAAACGTAAAGGTGCCGCAGTCTTCGACGACGGAGACAGTACCCCTGCGAACGACGGCGGTTCTACAGAAGCAACTCGCGCCCACGGGCCTTATGGATTTGTTCCCTGGCGGAGAATGGAAGCAAGTTCCCAAAGACTCGAAGGACACGATCGTGATTCGCTGGAGTGCGACATTCTCGCGTTCTGGAAGACTTACGCACGCAACGATCGATGAAATTGACTTCGTTCCTGCCTGAGGGTAAGCATCACCCCATTCAGCCACGTCGCCATCACGTTTTCCTTTCTGTTCTTTGGGCGAAATAGACTTGTTGAAGCATAGGCGCGCGCGCGACGACCCGCCAGTGCCGTAGACCGCATTAATTCTGTTACCGTTGCGACATCAAATGTGTGATCACGTAATCAGACAACCCAGAGGGTCTTTGGGATCCTGCCGCTCGGTTTAATTGGGGGCCGGTTTAAGAACGGCTGAAAGGTTAGAGTAAGTCGTCGTACCGAGCGGCTGCTCGCCATGGCGGATTCAACCTGCCGTTGCGCCCCTAACGACGCGAACGACGGCAATGGGTCGAATTCTGACCGACGCGGCCGGCTCGACGAGGCCCCGTCGCCTCCTCACGCAATCGGGCGGTAGTCGGCCATGAAGCGTCGTTCACCTCGTGCGTAGATCCGACATTCGCGTGTTGGCGTCGCATCACTCGCGTTGCTGCCAAGATCTGTTGCATGGCGCCACATTTCCGGCCAACATAACAGGCGTTGCGGCTTGCTGGGAGGCAACAAGATGGCAACGCGCATTGTCGGGCTGGTGGCGGTCGGGGTCGACAAAGTCGGCCTATTTGGAAAGCTCGATGGTGCGGCCTCGGGCGCAGCGAAGCTTGCCGGTTGGCTGCGCGGGCAATCGACCTTTGGCGTTACCGCCAAGATCAAGGAACTGACAGACGCTTCAGGCTGCAGGGTTTCGGCTCGTGACGTACAGGACGCCGTCAGATGCCTGATCGAGACCGGCGACCTAGATCTCCTCATCCTTTATTTCGCGGGGCACGGAATTGTCAAGTCGGGAGGCGACGAGCAAGTGCTTCTCACGGACGTCGAGCACTATAAGGACGAGGCGATTGCCATCGCGCCCACCGTGGCGAACGCCTGGCACTCGACGGTTCCTCATCTAGTCGTCATCTGCGATTCCTGCCGCAACGCGGTCGATCCCTTCGGTCCACTCGGCACCGTCGCCGGAAAGCCAGCGCTGGATCGACGGGCGGTCGTTGGCGCTCGCAGGTCGAAGGTAGACGTGTTCTATGCCACCGAGCCGTCAACAACCGCGAAGGAGCTCCGAGGAGAGGGATTCTTCACCAACGTGCTGCTCGATGCGCTCAACCGGCCGCCAGAGGATGTATGCGAAGAGTGGCCGTGGCTTGTGCCGGGCCAGCCCGTGATTACGGCCTGGAGCTTGGAGGACTACCTTGGGGCCGAGGTCCCCCTCAGGGCTGCACAACAGACGCCACCGTTCTCCCAGACTCCCGACGGATTCGTCACGTCGCGAGTTCCGCAGTTCATTGGCTATGTGGTGCCCGAGCCTTCGTCCCTCGGAACATGGTGGACTCCGGACCTCGACAGGGTGGCAGACAGATTCCGGATGGGCGACAGACCAAAGCGACGGCCGATTCCGATCGACCGCGAAGTGGCAACGCGGGCCGCGCGTGAGCGCAACCTTGCCATCGACGAAGTTGCGGCGATGGTGACTGGGCATTTTCCGGCGCCCGATCCCCTATCGCGCGACTTTCCCCTCGACGAGGTTGCGGCGATGGTGACTGTGAATTTCCCGGTGCCCAATGCCGCGATCGGCGCTGGGCTTGCCGCGTATCTCGAGAACTACATCGGTAAATATGGCAGGGCAGCCTTCGAGACGCGAACAGGCTACAGCGTCTTGGGCGGGGCCGTCGAGAAAGTGCTTCTGTCGGGAGGAAGTGCCGGCGAACTTGCGAACGCCGAGGGCGAGCCCTCGGTGGATGTCCGGCTCTACCCGCCGCCCTACTCGAGCCCTCCGCGCGAGCAGCGCGGGTCAGTGGCCCTCTTCTTCAAGGGCGGCACCGTGTGCATCCTCCCGATACTGCCTGGATATGTCGGTACGCTGCACCTCATCGACGGACGAGTCACCGCTGTATCGTTCGAGGTGTCCGAGCAACTTCGGCAAGATCTGGGCGATACGTATGCGGAACGGCAGTTCCTCTCCGAGCGGCGCGCTTTGGCTGCGGCGCTCTCGTTCTCAGGAAAGCTCCAACGGCTGGCGCAAAATGAAGGGCGGTTGCTCGCCGACTACATACGCCAGAGCAAGCGAGCGGATCCCGCGCTTGGCATCTACGCTGCATATGCCTACGCGCTATCTGGTAATGACGACGGCTCGCGTTCCGTCTTCGACTGGATGAAGGGCTATGGCTCTCTAGACCTGCACAACATGCTGCCCCCTGCGCCGGTGCCCTTCGACGTGGCTATGCTTGCCGGCGTGCTTTCTCGTGAAACGGCTCTCGGCAGTCCGGGCTTTGCGCCCTTTCTGCCGATGATGACACTCGGCTGGAGTCTAATGGAATCGTATGTGAATGCCGATTCGCTGCACCCCACGATTATCGACGCCGGTAAGCACCGGCTAAACGCCGAGTGGACGACGTTTCGCTACCGTGATGTACATCCCATGCTCGACGCATTTGAGCGAGGAGAGTTGAAATGAAGGTAGTTTTCGTACATGGCAGGGCTCAAGAGAACAAGGACGCAGCGGATCTCGCAGACTCATGGAAACGAGCAGCCGTCAACGGCTTTGCCGCCGCCGGACTACCGCCCCTCGCGCAGCTCGACGTGGCACTGCCCTATTACGGCGACCTGCTGTTTAATCTCACAGAAGAGGAGGGGCGCGAGGCCTTCAGAACTCTCGTCGACCGCGGCGCCGAAGCCTCTGCGCCCTCAGCCGAGGAGCAGCAGTTCACGCAAGACCTCGTGTTCGAGATTGCTCAAAGAAAGGGCATATCGCTTGAGTCAATCGCTCTCGAGGCGAAAGAGCCGATTGTCGATCGAGCAGTGCAGAACTGGAAAGCTGTGCTCGCCGCCCTCAGATTGCTGGACCGCGTTCCGGGTGTAGGCCAAACCTCAATCGAGCTCTTTACCCGCGATGTCTGGTACTACCTCACCAGGAAGGGCGTGCGGCTGCAGGTCAATGCCGCAGTCGACGGGGCGATTCCGCGCGACCAGCCGTGTGTCATCGTGTCCCATTCCCTCGGAACCATCGTCGCCTACAATTTATTGATAAATAGGCCGCAACGGGCGAACGTCAAGGCGTTCATCACGATCGGTTCACCACTTGGAATCAAGGCCATCTACTCTCGCCTTCCATCCGACGTCGGACCGCGCAGGGCACCCGAAGGCGTGGATCTCTGGTTCAATGCCCGTGACCCGGAGGATGCGATCGCCCTCTATGAGATTTCGCCTGAAGTCTATAAGGGCGCGCCCGTAGTGCGGAACTACAGCGGAGCCCAGAACACCAGCGACAACCAGCACGGCATCGTGGAGTACCTTGGCGATAAGGTCATCTCCCAGACGATATACACCGCGGTTCGGTAGCCTCGTGCCCGACCGCAGGTAAGCACTGATCTTCTGTTCTCGGGCGGTCCATCCGTGGCGTGGACTGTCAGCTTTCGGGGGGCGAATTCTGACCGACGCGCCCGGCTCGACCATGTCCCCGTCGCCGCGTCACGCATCGGGCCGTGGTCGGCCACCTTCAGTCATTCGTTGTAGCCGCCGCCAAGACGTTCGAATGGCTGTTCCTCTCTAGAACTGGACGCCGGATTGAGCATACCTGCGTCCACCCACTGCTTCCCTCTGACTTCGGACGAGGATTCGCTAAAAGCGGCCATCCGGATACGTTTTGCGAAAGCTATACAACATCGGGACTAAAAGTGCGCAGAACACTGAGAACATTGAGCTAAAATGCCGATCCGGGGGCGCGAGTGCGCCGTAGGAGAATAATTAGACATGTCCCAGCCTCGCTCGAACTTTGCGCATCTGGCGCGCGTGCAGGAAGACCTGGCCATTCTCGGGGCAGCTGCCGAGCGGTACTTCGTCGACGATCCCAATACGAGTTTGCTCAAGCTGCGCCAGTTCGGCGAGGCGATGGCGCAGCAAGTCGCGGCGCGCGTGGGCGTCTACGCTCCCGACGAAGACAATCAGGCCGCACTGCTCTCGCGACTCAAAGGCGGCGGCTGGCTCCCGCGCGACACCGCGGATTTGTTTCACTGGCTCCGCAAGGCCGGGAACGAGGCGAACCATCAATTCTCCGGCGATCACCGCGCAGCGCTGCAGGGCCTCAAGGTCGCGACGCAACTCGGGTTCTGGTTCCACCGCACGTTCGTCAATGCGGATTTCAAAGGCGGTGCGTTCATCCCGCCCGATGCACCGGTTGATGAATCCGCCGCACTGAAGGCCGAGCTAGCTGAGCTTCAGAAGAAGTTCCAGGAGCAAGCGGGGCAAGTGCAGACCGCGCAGCAACTGGCCGCGCAAGCCAAGGAAGAAGCGAAGCTCTGGGAATCCCTCGCGATAGACGGGAGCCAGACGGTCGATGCGCTGGAAAACAAGCTTGCGCAGTTGCAGTCAGACGCGGCGGTGCAGCTAGCCGAATTGCAGGCCAAGGCCGCGGAGCAGTCAAAGGAGCAGTTGGTCCAGCTGCAAAAGCAAGCCGACAAGGCCGCGAGCCTGATCCATCTCGACGAGAAGGCCACGCGCGAGCTTATCGACCAGCAACTTCGCGACGCGGGCTGGGAAGCAGACTCGGTTGCGCTGCGCTTCAGCGCGGGCACGCGCCCGGAGCCGAATCGTTACCTCGCCATCGCCGAGTGGCCCACGGCGAGCGGACCCGCGGACTACGCGCTCTTCATCGGCGCGGAATGCTTTGCAATGGTCGAGGCCAAGCGCGGCGCGAAGAACGTAGTCTCGGCAATCGACCAAGCCAAGCGGTATGCGAAGGACGCGCTGGATGAGACGAACGCGCCACTGCTCGCGCAATGGGGCCAGTTTCGCGTCCCGCTCGTGTTCGCGACCAACGGTCGCCCGTTCCAGCAGCAGTTCGCCGAGGTGAGCGGCATCTGGTTTTGTGACCTCCGTCGCCCGACCAATCATCGTAAGACGCTCGATGGCTGGTGGACGCCGGGTGGCGTGCGCGAGTTGCTGAAGCAAGATATCGACGGCGCGCAAGCAAAGCTCGACAGCATGGAGTTCAAGTACGGCTTCCCGCTGCGCGACTATCAACGGCGCGCGATCGTCGCGACCGAGGACGCCGTCAAGGAAGGCAAGCAGAGCATCTTGCTCGCGATGGCGACGGGGACAGGGAAGACGAAGACTTGCATTGCGCTCGTGTACCGACTGCTCAAGGCCCAACGCTTCCGGCGCATTCTGTTCCTCGTCGATCGGTCTGCGCTCGGGGAGCAGGCCGCGAATGCGTTCAAGGAAACGCAGATGGAGTCGCTCCAGCGCTTCGCTGATGTGTTCGGGATCAAAGAGATTGACGACCAGCAGCCCGAGGCTGATACGAAGGTGCATATCGCGACTGTGCAGGGTCTCGTCCAGCGAGTACTTTACTCGGACGATGGCGGCTTGCCAGTCGATTCCTATGACTGCATCGTTGTCGATGAATGCCATCGAGGTTATCTGCTCGATCGCGAGATGAGCGATGTGGAGGTACAGTTTCGGGATCAGGGCGATTACATCTCGAAGTACCGGCGCGTGCTCGATCACTTCGACGCGGTGAAGATTGGGCTTACCGCGACTCCCGCGCTGCATACGACCGAAATCTTCGGCCTGCCCGTTTTCGTTTACTCGTACCGAGAGGCCGTGCTCGACGGGCACCTCATCGACCACGATCCCGCGCTGCGCATCCGCACCAGCCTGAGTGACAGCGGCATTCACTACAAACCGGGCGCGCAGGTGCAGTTCTACAACGCGGGCACGCAACAGATGGACCTGTTCCAGACGCCCGATGAATTGAACTTCGATGTCGGGCACTTCAACCGCAAGGTCATTACTGAGTCGTTCAACAAGACGGTTTGCGAGGCGCTCGCGGACTATCTGAATCCCGCAGGGCCAGACAAGACGCTGATCTTCTGTGCGACCGACGTGCATGCGGATATGGTTGTGCGGCTGCTGAAAGAAGCGTTCGAAGCCAAGGGTATCGAGGTCGAAGACGACGCGGTGCTGAAAATCACTGGCGGGGCAGACAAACCCCTGCAACTTATCCGGCGCTATCGCAACGAGGCACTTCCAGTGATTGCAGTGACAGTTGATCTGCTCACGACTGGCATCGACGTGCCGTCGATTAGCAACCTCGTTTTCTTGCGCCGAGTGAATAGCCGGATTCTGTACGAACAGATGCTCGGGCGCGCGACGCGCCGATGCGACGAGATCGATAAAGAAGTCTTCCGCATCTTCGATGCGGTAGACCTGTATGCAAATCTCGAAGCCGTGAACAGCATGAAACCCGTTGTGCAGAATCCGAACATCGGGTTCGCGCAGCTGGCGAAAGAAATCGCCCACCATGCTGACGAGCCCATTGCGGAGCGCGCCCGGGAGCAGTTGCTCGCCAAGTGGCAGCGCAAAACGCGCCATCTCACCGACGCACAGACCAACGCGCTCAAACACGCCGGGTGCGATCCGCAAGACTTCGCGCAGTTCATTAGAACCACCGACATCAAGAAGCTTGGTGAATGGTGGGCGGACAACCTAGGCCTCGGCGAGACTCTCGATCGCAAACGCGAGGCGCCAGCGGACCCGCTCGTGATATCTTCGCACGAGGATTCGCTCGTTGACGTATCCCCGGTTTATGGTCGGCCAGAGGATTATCTCGAACGATTCGCGCGGTTCGTGAAGGAAAACAGCAACACCTTGCCCGCGCTAATGGCCGTGGTGCAGCGTCCGCGCGAACTGACGCGCCGGGATCTGCGGGAGCTTGTGGTCGCGCTTGATCGCGCGGGCTTCAACGAAAACTCGCTCACGCATGCGTGGGCGCAGAAATCGAATCACGAAATCGCGGCGCGTGTGCTGGGCTTTGTGCGGCAGGCCGCGCTTGGCGACGCGCTCATCCCGTTCGACCAGCGTGTAGACGCTGCCGTGCATCGCGTGATTCACGACCGCAAACTACCTCCAATGCAGCAAGACTGGCTCAAGCGCATCGCAAAGCAGATCAAAGCCAACATCGTCCTCGATGATGTTTCCATCAACGAAGGCCCTTTCGGACAGCAGGGCGGCTTCAAGCGCCTGAACCAAATTTTCGAGCAGCAACTCCCCGAAGTGCTGGCAGATATGAATGAAGCCATCTGGCAGCGAGCCGCTGCCAACTAAAGAGACTTAATTGATGAGCAATATCACTACCGACATTGTCGCGAAACTGTGGAACCTGTGTAACGTCCTGCGCGACGATGGAGTGACGTACCATGAGTATGTGACCGAGCTGACTTACTTGCTGTTCCTCAAAATGGCCAAGGAGACAGGCACCGAGGACAAGCTACCGGAAGGGTATCGCTGGGACGACCTAGAAAGCAAGGCTGCGCCAGAGCGGCTCGAAGCCTACAAGGTCATGCTCATCCATCTCGGCACGCACGGCTCACTTATCACGAAGGAGATCTTCGCCGCAGCGCGGTCCTTCATCGACAAACCCACAACGCTAACCGCGCTCATCACCGCGATCGACACCATCGACTGGTACTCAGCGAAAACCGAAGGTCTCGGCGATCTGTACGAAGGGCTGCTGGAAAAGAACGCTAACGAGAAGAAGTCTGGCGCTGGCCAGTACTTCACTCCGCGCGTGCTCATCGATAGCATCGTGGATGTGATGCAGCCGAAGCTGGGTGAGGTGATCCAAGATCCTGCTGCGGGTACAGGCGGATTTCTCATTGCGGCGAATCACTTCATTCGCGAACACAACGATATCGAGGCGCTTTCAGAGGCGGCCTATAAAAAGTATCGTCTTCAATTTCACGGTATGGAAATCGTCCAGGCGGCGCATCGCCTCGGCCTGATGAATTTGATGCTGCATGATCTGGACTCGGACGAAGCCAGCGGCATCCGTTATGGCGACACGCTCTCAAGCGAAGGCCAGCAAATGCCAAAGGCGGATTTGATCCTGACTAACCCTCCCTTTGGGACGAAGAAAGGCGGCGGCCTACCGACGCGCGACGACTTCACGTTTCCGACGAGCAACAAGCAACTCGCGTTCTTGCAGCATATCTATCGCGCGCTTAAACCGGGCGGGCGCGCTGCGGTGGTACTGCCCGATAACGTGCTCTTCGAGTCAAACGTCGGTGCGGACATCCGGCGCGACTTGATGGACAAGTGCAACCTGCACACGATCCTGCGCCTGCCGACCGGCATCTTCTACGCACAAGGCGTAAAGACCAACGTTCTCTTTTTCACCCGCGGTAAGACCGAGAAAGGAAATACGGCCGGCGTGTGGATATATGACCTCCGCGTGAACGTGCCGCAGTTTGGTAAGCGCACGCCGCTGACTCGCGCGCATTTCGCCGAGTTTGAGGACGCCTATGGCAGCGCGCCGAATGGTAGCGCGGCACGGATCGACACTGGCGAGGAAGGACGGTTCCGATACTTCTCGCGCGAAGACATCGCCAAGCGTGGCGATAGCCTCGATATCGCGTGGCTCAAGGATGAGAGCGATGGTGCTGACGGGGAGATCGAGAAGCCCGAGGTGCTGGCGCAAGAAGCAATCGACCAGCTCGAGGGCGCGCTCGATGAGCTGCGGGCTTTGATGGATGAATTGGGCGTGGAGGCTGCAGTAGAATGAGTTCGCTTCCTGAAGGATGGATCTTCGTCAACCCTCTGGACGCTGCGCTCCCGGTTCGAGGCCTTACATACAAGAAGGAACTGGCGATCAGCGAGAAGCGCCATGGATACACAGTCGTTTTGCGCGCCAACAACATCAAAGAGGACAAGTTAGTCTTCGATGACGTTCTTTATTTGCCCGACGAGATCATTCAGAGTCAACAACTGTTGAGGTTGAACGATATCCTAATAGCGATGTCGAGCGGGAGCATTTCAGTAGTTGGGAAGAGCGCGCAAGTTACGAATGAAACGAACGCTTCGTTCGGTGCGTTCTGTGGTGTTTTACGACCCAATCCTCAAATCGATCCGAGATATCTAGGTCTCTTTCTGAGATCTTCAGCGTATCGCTCAGCCATCTCTACCATGGCCAGAGGGGTCAATATTAACAACTTGAAATGGTCTCATTTTGAGAGCATTTTGTTCCCGTTGGCCCCGTTAGCAGAACAAAAGCGCATCGCCGATAAGCTCGACGCCGTACTGGCGCGAGTGGATGCAGCGCGCGAGAGGCTGGAGCGCGTCTCAGCAGTGCTAAAGCAGTTTCGCCGGACGGTGTTGGCCGCAGCCACAGCCGGGAAGCTGCAGAGCGAGTCGCAAATGAGTGATGATTCAAGGGATGGCTGGATAACTACCGAATTGGGATCCGTCGCAGAAGTTGGAACGGGCTCCACTCCGCTGCGCTCCAACGAGTCGTTCTATACATCTGAAGGCACGCCTTGGGTCACAAGTTCCGCGACCTCGCAACGAGCAGTCACGCGGGCAGATGAATTCGTGACTGCCGATGCAATAAAGGCACATCGACTGAAAGTCTACCCTATCGGCACACTGCTAGTTGCGATGTATGGAGAAGGCAAGACCCGAGGTCAAGTTACGGAACTGGCAATTCCTGCGACCATCAATCAAGCCTGCGCTGCTGTGCGAGTCAATGAGAAGAAAGCCGATCGACGATATGTTAGGTTAGTTTTGGAGGCTAACTACTTTGCAATGCGTGAGCTGGCTGAAGGTGGAAACCAGCCGAACCTTAATCTCTCCAAGATTAAGAGTTTCCCTTTGCTTCTCCCACCACTCGTGGAACAGGAAAACATCATCTGCCGTGTCGAAGCTCTCTTCGCCATCGCCAACAAGATTCAAGCCCAGTATGAGCGCGCTGTCGAGCGTCTCGACAAGCTCACGCCCGCGCTCTTGGCAAAAGCCTTCCGCGGTGAACTCGTCCCACAAGACCCCAACGACGAGACCGCGGAGAAGTTGCTTGAACGGCTGAAGGCACAGACTGACTTGCTCGCGTCAGCCGGAAAGCGGGCGAAGCGATCAGCGAAAGTTGTAGTCGACTAAACGCCTCGATGATGCTGCATGACGTTCGATAACCTCCCGTCGCTGCGGCTCTCCAGATCCACAACCGTGCGTGTCGGTTCGATTACGGCGTTTGATGCTGGCATAGTTCAATTGCAGCAGGGGCGCCGATTCCTTGATGAGTATGTGACGACAATCGACGCATGGCTGCATGCTTGCACTTTAAACGGACAGGATGGACTCTGATCTGCCGACGGAGCAGACGTGCCAATGACCGTTGCACTTTGGGAAGGGACGGCCGGGCGTTTCACTGTTGAGCGGCGGAGATGGGTCGGCTCATGCCTTTTGCATCGCGTTCGCGGCCAAGATGAACGTCGCGCTCGGTCGTCGGGCGCTGATCGGCCACAACCGGCCGTTCGACAACGGCACCTGAATCGTTGACAATCGCTGCAAGTCACTATCCGAATATTTCTGACGGGGTTGCTCGACCGGCGACAGCGTCGTGCCAGGTGACGGATTTATTGAAGACGCCTTACTGGACCAAACAGAGTTCATGGAAGACCTCACGTATACCGCAGTCGATCGTGTGTGGCTCGATGGATTGCAGTTTTGCCGCGAAGCGTACCGCCTTTTTGAGCGACTGTTGGCGGAGCCGGATGGCGTGAAGAGATTGCGGCTTCGCATACAACCCTTTGAACGGAAACTGATCACGGAAATATTGCCGTTGGCGCACTACCTTAAAAGCATGTATTCGCTGGGGCGATATATTGAGGTCTGCTGGCACAGTGGCAACCAACCTTTCGATGCAGAGTTTCGGCAACGCGGCGAGTTTGTCGAGCAGCGTGGATTGCCGAAAGCCGGTTTCTTTGAAATCACGACAGCACAACATCCGAATGATCACCTTGCGCGCGAACGCCTTGAGACAGAGGGCTTCCTATTCAGCGTGCATCACCTGAAGGCCACTGCAACGAAGCGTAACCCGCACCGGAAGATAGTGTCAGAGCCAGTCGTATTCTCAAACGGCAGCTTCATTGACGACATGGCGGGCTTCATTCTTGACGAGATCGCGACGAAGGCGGCAAAGGGATATCCGCCTGGCTATACGCTGATCGTCCAGTGTTCGTTGAACCACCTATATCTCCCCGATGAGTGGACCACACTCGTCGGAAAAGTCCGTCAAAGTCTCCCCGAAAGCACCTTCGGCGAGATTTGGATGTGCGACGGCGACAGGCCAGACGACAGAAAAGCGATTTTTAACTCAAGCCCATAAATTCCGGTATGCCTCCGTCAGTATCATCTGATCTCAGTGAAAGGGTCTATCTTATGGATAGAAGCTGGTAGTTTCGGGTGATAGGATGGCGCCCGAGCATATTTTTTCGTCAAATATAAAACAAAAGGAAATTCAGATGAGGCCAGAAGATAGCGCGCGACAATTCGAACAGGTTGTGGCTGAACTGTTCGTTAAACTAGGGTTTGAGAAGGTTGAAAGTAACGTAAGTCTACCGGGTCACCGACGGGAGGTCGACATTCGGTTTCAGGAAGACAGCGAGCTCACCGTGGTCGAGGTTAAAAAATACCGATACGCGTCTCCGCCACCCCCAGAGGTCTTCTTGCGCGCACTGCATCAGATTTCCCTCATAGAAAATGAGACCAGGGCGAAGACCTCCATGCTTGTAATGTCATGTCCTCTGATTCCTCGACTAAAAGATGTCTTTGAGCGATTCGCTAACCCTAAGTTAGTGATCTGGGACGCAGATCAGCTCCTTGAAAGAGCCTCGCCCTTTCCTGACCTGCGCAAACAATTAGAAAACTTGTTGGAAGTGCCTGTTTCAAACGTCGCGCAGTTCTTGACCGGCGCCGACGCGTCAAGCGAAAAAGGCTCGGAATCGAAACAGCCCAAGGGCGAAAAGTTGGCACAAGCATTACAGGCCGTTGTTCCAGGCAGGGAACAGGCGAGCATTTTTGAAGAGAGATGTATCGAGGCCCTGAAGTACATTTTTGAGACTGATCTTGTTGGTTGGCATGAACAACTTGAAACCGAAGATGGTTTACATCGTCGCGATTTGGTGTGTCGAATTAAGGGCGAGTCAGAGGTCTGGGCGTTGATGCTTAACGATCTGAAAAGTCGGTATGTAATTTTTGAATTTAAGAATTACAGTAAGCCAATCACCCAAAACGAGGTCGTTACGACCGAACGATACTTGTATCCGTCGGCTCTCCGGACTGTCGCTATCATTATTTCGCCCCAAGGGGCGGCGCCATCGGCATCGAAGGTGAGTCAAGGCGCTATGAGAGAACATGGGAAACTGATCTTATCCCTTAAAGTCAGTGAGGTGTGTTCTCTTCTTACCGGAAAGGATCAAGGTTCGGACCCAAATACGTTTCTATTCGATCAGGTCGATGAATTCCTAATGAACCTTGGACGGTGAACTCTGCTAGCCGTATCCTGAACGTCCGCAGCGGACGCGAGTGTCCCACGTGGGTCGCGTGCCGCCGATCGTCGTCAGGCAGTGACCGGCCAGTTTCGGCCGTTCTACGTAGCCACATAGATCGTTGACAAAAAGACCTTTCGGACGTATGTGATCTTCCGGCAAAGATATTTACTGAGGAACCGTTGTTAAGATTAGTTGTTTGGCTGAGTAGCGGGCGTTAAGAAGCGCCTCTACCAATTTACCTCCCACTTCGTGATATCCTCCGAGCCTTGCGAGTTTGAGTCCGACTGGCCGACAGAGCGGTGCAACCTGGCGACAGTGTTATGGTCGAGGTGCTCGCCACGTCGGTAAGAGAAGTAACTGCGGCCGTCAGTCGGTTTACCGCATAAATTAATTCTACAATCTGGGTAGCGAAGTCGATTTCGGCGACTTTTGTTTTATTCGCTGATTCTTTGTTTTCTACCAAGATCTTCAGCAACGATCCGATGTTGAGAAGATCGTCGAATTCCTGAGCTTCTATGCGCAAGGCTGGCAGCCGCTCGGACCTGAGTGTGACGTCTATGGTCATATAAGGAATTTGGAGCTGAGGAGACTTTGTGTGCTCGACCTTGACATCGAGTATCTGGGAGGCATCAAACCAGTCGAGACAATCCTTTTTGCACACAGCAAACCGTTCGTTCTTCACATCGACGGCGACGCCGCCCCATCCCCTGACGTAAACGTTGCTTCGTGGGAATTCCTTTCCAATCAAGCGAAAGAACCGCTTGCGTTGGCTGACGCGCCTTACAAGGTAGATTACGAGCCAGAGAACAAGTGATGCAACGATTGCGAAAAAAAACTGGTCGTTCATTGCAACCCCTTGGCACTTATCGGAAGCCCATCGTAATCCGATATGCGCGGCAGCGCGCATAAGATTAGCTTTATTAAGGGAACGGCTGTATAACGCGCGGATCCAGAGATTGCGATCGCAACGAAGACAACTTGACGAGTGCTATTTCTGCGCGAGTGTAGTGGAGCCAAATGGCGGCCTAAACGGCCGCATATCGGTTTGCACATTGTCGGGTCATGTGCTGCCGCTGCCGTCAGGCAGGGATCGGCCAACTTCTGCCGGTCGACTCGGACCGACAGATCGTCTGCAAGCGGCGGACAAACCTGCGCTAGCCTTGATCCCATTGCACAAACCCGTCCGCGTCGCCGCGACAGACCTATTGCAGTGCCTAGCCGAAAAATATAACCCCGAGGCCAATGAAAAAATGTCAGACGTAAGCGCGTGGGGCCGGCCTTGGGACGGCCCCCAAATAGATATTAGTCGTCTTCGTCGTCGGGCTCTGCTGCTGTAGCTTGGAAGGCTTTACCTTGCGTTATTTCCAGCCCGTCTCGATACAGCATCGGAACCTTCCAACTGGTCTTGATTTCTTCTAGGAAACCGACTTCGATTAGCGATCGAATAGCCGCTGTCAATCCTTCGCCATCCAGACCCAAAACTCCGGAAAGGCTTTCTAAGTTCTGCTCCGCCTTGGCACGACGGAATTTTCGAATTAAAGCGGCGGTTTCTGCACCTGCCTCAGCAAGCAGCGTATCTTCAACGCGTTGAGCACTCAACCTTTCCAGCGCTTTCTTGATGGCGTCTGAAGTGATTACTGGATCACTGCTAAATTCCCTCGCTGCACGACCATCGGCGCGAAGCTGTTCCTCGCGTGCCATTTGCGCGAGGTCGATCAGATTTCGTGGGGGCTTAATTTCATTGCCATCCCTTATTCTGGTCATCATCCAATTTAATGTGGTCGGCTTGCGTTCGGCCGCATCCACTTTCGCTGGGAATATTTTGTAGAAAAGCCCCTCGTCATCTAATTCGCTTGCCGAAAGAGCATTTGTAACTTCGCTATTGTCGCGAATTCGTCTGCAAAGAAGATTGAGAAGATCTCGCTCATCCCACGTAATTTCCACTTTTTGTGCATTTATGTGCGTGAGGTTTACAAATCCATCTCCAATAATTCGCCGAAACAAATCTCTCCGGACAAATAATTTCAGACGGAAATGCGAAAACACGAACAGATCCAGATAAGTCCTTAACAGGGCTCGCAATGCAGGGATTTCAACATCGGGAAATCCCTGGAACGCCTCGTCCAATCGATCTATTGCAATCCACGCGGAATAGCCGAACTCGCCAAGACATTTATCGAGCAGGCGAAGAGCATCTTCATGAGAGATCTCCTTGGTCTTCTTGTTGGCTTCGGAATCAAAAAATTTCACGCGCGGCGTAAGTATTGGTATGCCGGATTCAGAAAACGTGACTTCAAGCTCCGCAGATTTTGGTCTGAAAAAAGATTGAAGTGCGTTCGTGATCTTGCTGAAAATTGTCTCGGCGTTATCGTCTTTTGACCTGAGATCAGTTTCTTCAAGCATTGTTGCCAGCGATTTGAAGTTCTCGGAATAGTCGTCACCGGCTATACCGAGTAACCAGTTCCCCACCAACGAGAAAATATAGGCTTTCCAAACGCTGACATATTGACCTTCGCTTAGGACTGGCTCGCGAACCAATCGTTGAAATACGGGACTACCCGCAGGATTAAACCCGGCAATAACCTCGATGCCTTTTAGTTCGGGGATTGAGCCATATCTTTTCTGCAGAATTCGATATAGCGCGGTCTTTCCAGTCCCTTTGTCACCTGCAATGATGTCCTTCTTGCCATTAATCAAGACATGAAACGCCTCGTTCTCTACAAAATATTTTTCGAGAGACTGGTCAAATTCGGCAACTGAGTTGCCCAGATCGAGTTTGCGAAGAACGTCTTTCATCAACATGAAGATTAATCCCCATCAAAGGTTGTCTCATCGCCAGTGGCGCTGCTGAGTATCGTACCAGCGCGGCTTCCGAACCGCAGAGAAGCATTCGTGGACACCGTGATGTGAGTCGGCCGTTCGCAAATAGCAGGGAAGCCTTACCTGCAACCGTGGGTGTAACGGCTTAACGAACGACCGCTTTGTAGAGATGCGACCGACTCTTGCGGGTCGACTTGCGACGATCATCCGCTGCGTGCCGGCAAGCGGTTCTCAATTCAGCTATCGGTCCCGGTTCGGCCCAGCTGCCGCCGTTCAAGGACGTTAGTGACTGTCAGCTTACCTGTACAGTACATCGAGGAGCGACGGCGGTATCATAGGGTCGTCTCAAAAGGGAGTGGGCCATGTGCTACTCGGCGCAGATCGAAGCGGACTACAAGAAATTCGTGCGAGAGTTCGGCGCCCGGATCAGCTTGCGGGAGTTCGCGGAACTCTACTGGGCGCGCGCGAACGGGAGCAAGGTGAAGATCCCGAAGGCCATGGACGCGGCGTTCGACGATCCGCAGGAAGAGGAACAGCGCGAGATCAAGGCGGCGATCGACCGGTTCAACGCAGAGCAGGCTACGGCGCTCGAACAGGAGCTATTCAGGCAGCGATCGCGGCTCGCGGACGCTGAGCGGACGCTCCAGACCAGGACGACCAAGGCCGCTACCGAGAGCAAGCGCATTGCCGCAGGCAAGATCGACGCGACAATCCGCCGACTCGACGATCTCCGGCGTGTCGAGCCGAAGGACCGCGACTCGCGAATCTTTCCCGGCACCTACGCGCCGGTGATGGTCATGGAGGAAGGCCACCGGGTGATCAAACCCATGCGCTACCAGTGCCGGCCGGCTGGCAAACCGAAGTTCTACGACAGCAAATATCCCGGCACCTACAACGCGCGCCGGGACAACCTCGAGGGCTTCTGGAAGGAGCTATTCGGCTACTCACACGGCCTGATGGTCGTCAGCGCGTTCTACGAGAACGTCAGCCGCGCCAAGATGGAAGGGCGCGATCTGCAGGACGGCGAGCAGGATGAAAACGTGGTGCTGGAATTCCGGCCGAACACGGGCGGCCAGATGCTGGTCGCCTGTCTGTGGTCACACTGGAAGGCACCTGGCGAGGCGGATCTGCTGTCGTTCGCGGCGATCACGGACGAACCGCAGGCGGAGATTGCCTCGGCTGGCCACGACCGCTGTATCGTGCCTATCAAGCCAGAGAATATCGATGCTTGGCTAAATCCGGATCCGGCGAATCTGACGGCGCTTCACGCGATTCTGGATGATCGATATCGACCGTACTACGAGCACCGGATGGCGGCCTGACCGGTCGCCGTGCGAGTGAACGTCTTTGCTAACCAACTAAGCGCGCTAGGCCGGACAGCTGCCGCTCTGACAGTTTGACGCTGCTCCTACTCCCTAAGCCGAACGTCATCTACTCATCCAGAACCGGACTGCCGGAAAGTGTGACTGGCCGGCCGAAGTGCGTCGACTTGCAACGATCATCCGCTGCGGGCCGGCAAGCGGTTCTCAATTCAGCTATCGGTCCGGGTTCGGCCCCTCGAGCATGACTCAGAATGCCGCGCGACTGGTGATTTACGTTTTCGCGCGTTTTTATGCTTGACACTGCGTTTCCGTCCGCTATAGTGAGAATACGTTTAAACGAGGAGTTTTAAGAATGGAAACGCAAATATCCGTCCCTATTCAGACGCAGCAGTTCATCGCCCTAACAGACTTCCTCCGTAGCAACGGAGATAGTCGTGACCCTGTCCTCGTGGTCGCAGAGGCCATCGACTACTGGATGGACAACGCAAGCTGGAAATCGGAGCTGCTGGGAAAGAGCGTCACCCGTGGCTACCAGTGGAAGGAACTCTTCCTGCAAGACGGCACGGAAGTGCGCATGCAATACAAGGGGCAGTATTACTATGCGAAGGTGGAAGGCGATCAGCTCGTTTACGAGGGGACGCCGATTACCCCAGGAAGCCTCGCCAATACCATCGCGAGCAGTAGTCGCAATGCGTGGCGCGACCTATGGATAAAGCGGCCAAGCGATCCGGAATGGCGACTGGCAGACGATTGCCGCAGCTTGGCTGTGGGCGCCTTATTTACTGGCGGCGACCGTGCTTGACCGAAGGCCGCAGGCGGGCGAGCGCTCCCTGTGGCTTTTCTCTTCGACCGCGGACGAACGCCGATCAGGACCGACCACACCCGCAGTCGCGAATCCGTTCGGCGTTGGTGCTCTGGCGGTGATAATTACCCTTATCCGCGCATTTTGCGCGGTGACTCCTATTCCTTTCCAGTGCAAGCACAAAAGTCAATGAATAATTTCGAGCGTCCAACCGTTGACGAGCACTTTACATACAAACTGCGTCGTCACTTGATTAATCTCATGTGTTTCGATAGCGGCGACGAGGCTCGCAAAGCCAACAATGGCAAACCACTCATTTACAACTTTAGCGCATTCGTCGTCGAGCTTGGAGGGGACTGGTTAGCAGTCACTGCAGGCCACATATTCGACGACCTAAAGAAGGCGATCTCGAAGGGAGGAAGGATTTCCAATTGGCAAATCGATGATTCTTCGGTAACGGATAAGCCAGCGACGCCATACCCGTTTCATCTTGACATCGATTCGGTGTTATATCTGCACGACGACGTGCCCGGGATGGATTATGCGACCTTTCCTCTCGACGCGCTGACCGTAATGGCGCTTAAAAATGAAGGTATCGTTCCGGTAACGCATGATCTGTGGGACGGTGACGATTTTCGGCAATATCCTCACTGGATACTCATCGGTACTCCCTATATGCCTGAACTGCTACACGGGAAGTCCGTGTACGAAAAATATATCATGGCGATTCAACTTGTCCAGCGGGATACGGCGCCAGATGGTATTGAGCAAAAGGAATATCGGTGTTTATTCGCGGACTTGGACTGGGATTCAGTTGATGGCGATAATAAGCCCGCAACCGTTGATGGCATGAGCGGCGGTCCCATTTTTGCGTTGAACGTCGTCAATACAAGTGACTACTCGTATAAGCTTATTGGCGTTCAGAGCGCGCGCAACGACAGTGGGTCCGTTGCATTTTGCGCTATGCCGCCCTTCTTGCGAGCCCTCCAAAGTGCTGCTCTTAAACTTCAGACACGTAGCGCAGGAGAGGAATCGCAATAGTGATACGCCACAAACACATCGCATTTCCCGTCGCGAGCCTTCGATGTCGGCGGAGCGAATGACCGAAGCGTCGCTTACTTGCCTGGTCAAGGCCGGTAACTGAACGTCGAGGATGGCCGATGACGTCACGGCCAGGGCACTGTATTGACCGTAGCACAACATCAAGGGACGCTCGGCCCACCGAGTGTCGGACGGCCGGGATGGGTCGTCTGCTGAAGTTCGCCAGTTGACCTGATGCAGCGAGCATCGACGAGCCGAACTTCCGGGTTCGGCCAGGGCAGCCGTTCGACATCCTTCTCCGAATCGTCGACAGTTTTCCCGTCGGCGCTCCGATTTGCTCATCTGCACGTTACTGTCCGCTCCAAGCACCGGAGTAAAGGTCATAGACCGTAAAGTGTCGTAGCACGTCTCTAACCCTTTCCTGCCCGACAGTGTCAAGCAATCGAGTCGGGATAGAAATCCCGACATGCTCTCTGCCGATCGGGAATATTTCAGCACCACCGCCAAGCAGGTCAAGCCTGCGCTCCACATCACTCAGGGTGATTCCGCGAGTTATCAGTTGAAGGCTCATGATCGCTTCACCCGAACCTTCGCGACGTCCGCGAGCGCTTGTTCCAAGCGAGTTTCCAGTTCGACCATGACCCTTTGGCCGCGCACGTCGTAGTGCACGACAAACGTTGCGGGCAGAGGCACGTGTTGTCGGCCAAAGTGAATGCGTCCCCGAACGAATGCAATGCTTAGATTCAGCGCCTCTTCTGTCTCCACATAGTGATTGGCGATCAGGATATGCTCGGCGGCATCGGTCGCAGAAAACTCTGGGGTAAACATTATTTTTGATCCAAGACTTCACAGACTGTTGAACGGCTGCTTTCGCGAAAAACCTTCGCATGTTCTCGGCGGGCAATTCGTGCGTCTCGCGTCCGTCAAGCAGAGCAGGGATGCCAATGGGCAAATTTGCAATTTACCCAACCTGTTGGGATGAAATTGCCGCCAAACACAAACTGTAGGCGTGAATATAGGCCAGACCAACTTTGTCATCCAGCCGCAAAACTATCGCGCCAGTCGCACTACTCTGGCGCCCTACGACGCTTGTCGCGTAAGGCTTTGCGGGGTCTGTGTTAAAATATATACTTTCGTAGTCAACGAGCAAGCTGGTCGAGAAGTACGACGTCGACGCGAGCGGCAAGTCGGCGGGGGGCGGCGAGTATCCGCTGCAGGACGGCTTCGGCTGGACCAATGGCGTGCTGCGCGTGCTGATGCAGCTCTATCCGGATGCGGTGAGTTCGACGAAGCCGGCCGATCTGCCTGGCGGTGTGGTGGGGGTGTCGGATGCGGCGGCATCGGCGGCGGCCGCGCCGCAGACGTCGCACAGCACGTCGCCCGCGGGCCACTAGATGCAAAGAGGCGCGCAGCCAGGCCCGCGCGTTCCGAAGAGGTAGTAGCGATACCAGGATGATGGGTTGACTGCCTGGCGGCGGCGCAGCCCGTTACGATGCTTTGGATAGCTCGAACAGACCCTCGTCACCCTGGAAAGCCTCGAAGATGAATCGCAAGCTCGACGTACCATCGGCCGAACCGGTGCCGCCGCAGGCGCAGGCCACGGCGACAGCCAAGGCCGCCCCGCCGGCCGGCGATGAAGCCGCCGCGCATTGGCAGCGCAATCTGTGCGTGTGCGTGTTCGGCTCGTTCACGACCATCGTCGCGATGACGCTGCTGCTGCCGTTCCTGCCGCTCTATGTCGAGCAGCTCGGCGTAAAGGATCATGCGGCGATCGTGCAGTGGTCCGGCGCCGCGTTCGGCGCGACCTTCTTCAGCGCCGCGCTCGTCGCGCCCCTGTGGGGCAAGCTCGCGGACCTCTACGGCCGCAAGCTGATGCTGATCCGCTCGAGCCTCGGCATGGCGGTCGCGATGTCGCTGATCGGCATGGCGCACTCGGCGTGGCAGCTGGTCGCGTTGCGGCTGCTCGCCGGCTTGCTCGGCGGCTATGCGTCGGGCTCGATGATCCTCGTCGCGACGCAGACGCCGAAGGCGCGTTCGGGCTGGGCGCTCGGCGTGCTGTCGTCGGGGATCATGGCGGGCAATCTGGTCGGCCCGCTGATCGGCGGCTTCCTGCCGCCGCTGATCGGCATCCGCGCGACCTTTTGGGCCTCGGGCGCGGCGATCTTCGTCGCCTTTCTCGCGACGGCGTTCCTGGTTCGCGAAATGCCGGTTCGCAAGCGCGCGGACAGCGCGCCGAAGCAGGGCGCGTGGGCCTCGGTGGACGACAAGCGGCCGGCCATCGCGATGCTTGCCACGGGTCTGCTGCTGATGGTCGCGAATATGTCGATCGAGCCGATCATCACCGTCTACGTCGCCCAGCTCACGAAGCCTCAAAGCGTGACGATGATCGCGGGCTTCGTGATGTCGGGCGCGGCGCTCGGCAGCGTGATCTCGTCGTCGCGTCTGGGCAAGTTCGCCGATCGCGCCGGGCACTGGAATGTGATCGTCGGCTGCCTCGCCGTATCGGCGGTGTTGCTCGTTCCGCAGGCGTTCGTCACCGCGAGCTGGCAACTGATCGTGCTGCGTTTCCTGATGGGCATGGCACTGGGCGGCCTGCTGCCGTGCATCGCGAGCGTGATCCGCCATAACGTGCCGGCGAGCGTGACGGGCGCGATCCTTGGGTACTCGGTGTCGTCGCAATACGCGGGGCAGGTGGCTGGCCCGTTGCTGGGCGGTTTCGTCGGCGGACACGTCGGCATGCGCGCGGTGTTTCTCGGCACCAGCGTGCTGATGGCGCTCGGCGCGCTCGCGAACTGGCGCGTAATGTCGGGCAGGGCACGGGCAGCGGTGGCGCGCTGATACAAGCCACCTCGACGGTCAACGCGTTTGCCATTCCGGCGCAAACACCTTTCCCCTGGGCGACCAGCGCCCGCGTAAACCCCAGCGCGCGTCTAGCCAGAACCCGCTTTGCTCATTTTTTTATTCATGCTACTGTGAATCGCAGTTCGTCAGGCTATGCAAATTTACATTGTGACCAGCCAAGGCGAAGCGGGGGTGGCCTGAGCTCGCCACCCCGCCGGACACACCCCAACGTGTAATCCCGACCAAGGAGAAAGCGCGGTGACGCAGGTTCCGATCGACGGTAGCAGCATCGTTTCCGCGCGCGCTTTGTCCCACCCACGTCTGTCCCCGGCGAAATGGTTCGTCAGGGCGGGCGTCGCGCTCATCTATCTGTTCATGCTGAGCCCGCTGATCTTCGTGATCTGGCTGAGCTTCTTCAAGGACGCGATCATCACGTTCCCGCCGTCCGGCTACACGCTGTCGTGGTACGTCAACGCATGGCATAACGACGCGTTCGCGAACGGCTTCGTGCTGTCGCTGAAGCTCGCGGCCGGCGCGGCGATCGGCGGCGTGGTGCTCGGTGTCGCCGCCTCGCTCGCGCTTGCGCGCTACCGGTTTGCTGGGCGTCGCCTCGTCAGCAACACGCTGCTGCTGCCACTAGTCGTGCCTGGTATCGTCGCCGGCATTGCGACCTATCTGTTCTACCTGCGCGCCGAGAATGCGCTCGACACCGACATCGTCGGCACATTCGGCGGCCTGCTGCTCGCGCATGTCTGCCTGACGATCCCATGGACGATCCGGCTCGTCACCGCGAGCCTGGGCCAGCTCGACACCGCCGTCGAGGAGGCGGCGCGCAATCTCGGCGCCGGTGCGTGGCGCACGCTGTGGCGCGTCACGCTGCCGATGCTGCGGCCGGCGATCGTCGCCTCCACGCTGTTCGGCTTCATCGTCTCGTTCGAGAACCTCGAGATGACCTTGCCGCTCGTCGGCCCCGGCAAGACGACGTTGCCGATCGCAATCATGCAGTACCTCGAATTCAATCTCGACCCAACCATTGCGGCGGTATCGGCCGCGCAGATCGTGCTGCTAGGCATCGTGATGCTGATCACCGATCGTTTCGTGAAGCTCGGCAAGGTGATCTGATCATGGCTCAGGTATCCCTGCGCAATCTGCGCAAGCAGTACGGTGCGACGACCGCGGTCGCCGACGTGTCGTTCGATATCGCCGAGGGCGAGCTGGTCGCGTTCCTCGGCCCGAGCGGCTGCGGCAAGACGACGACGCTGCGCATGGTCGCGGGCTTCGTCGAGCCGAGCGACGGCGAAATCTGGATCGGCAACACCGAGGTCACGCGGCTCGCACCCGACAAGCGCAATACCGGCATGGTGTTTCAGCGCTATGCGTTGTTTCCGCACATGACCGTCGCGCAGAACGTCGCGTTCGGTCTGGAAATGCGGCGCATACCGAAGGCGGAGCGCGACACGCGCATTCGCGAGGCGCTCGACATGGTGCGGCTGAGCTCGCTCGCCGAACGCTATCCCCGGCAGTTGTCCGGCGGCCAGCAGCAGCGCGTCGCGATTGCGCGCGCGCTCGCGATCCGGCCCGACGTATTTCTGCTCGACGAGCCGTTGTCGAATCTCGACGCGAAGCTGCGCGTCGAGGTTCGAGAAGAAATTCGCGCGCTCCAGCAGCGTCTCGGTCTCACGACGATCTTCGTCACGCACGATCAGGAGGAAGCACTTGCGATGGCGGACCGCGTGGCCGTCATGCACGACGGACGCGTGCAGCAGATCGGCAGCGCGGACGCGTTGTACGAGCGGCCCGCCAATCCGTTCGTCGCGAGCTTCCTGGGCCGCATGAATTTCCTCGCGGGCCATGTCGACAACGGCCAGTTCATCACCGCGAACGGCGAAAAGATCACGGTCAACGCCGCCGCGCGCAATGCCAACACGCTTGGCATCCGACCCGAGCGGCTGCGTCTCGCCGCGGCGCCCGAGCACAGCGAAGTGTCGATCCCGGTCCGGCTGGCCGAGCGGATCTATCTCGGCGCGACCGTCGAATTGCGCCTCACGAGCGAGCTCGGCCAGAGCCTCGTCGCGCTCGTGCCGAACACCGCGCACGCCGGTGCCGGCGCATGGTCGCCGGGCGACACGCTGCACGCGTGCTTCAGAACCGAAGATTGCCTGCTTTTTTCCGCCTGAAGGACCATAAAATGAGCTATCCCATCACGCGCCGCACGTTTCTGAAAGCTGCTTCCGGTCTGCTCGTCGCTCCGTCGCTCGGTTTCGATCCGCGCACGGCGCTGGCGGCCGACGCTTGCCCCAACGTCGTCGTCGGCACGTGGGGCGGCGATTATCTGAACCTGCTCGAACAGAACATCGGCAAGCCGATCATCGAGGCCGCTGGCGGTCGCGTCACGTACGACTCGGCGGATCAGATCGGCCGCATGACGAAGCTGCGCGCGGAGAAGATGTCGCGTCACGGTTCGCTCGACGTCGCCTGTCTCGCCGACATCGACATGTTCGACGTCAACCGTTCCGGGGTGCTCGAACCGCTCGACACGAAACTGGTGCCGAACTCGGCGCGCACGATCGAAGCGCTGCGCCGCCCGTATTCGATTCCGCACATCTTCAGTGCGATGGTGATCGTCTACAACCCGGAGAAGTTTCAGGCGAAGCCCGATTCGCTCGCGGTCGCGCTCGATCCGAAACTGAAGGGACGGGTGGGTTTTTCCGACATTCTGTACAACTTCAACGTGCTGCAGTCTTCGCTCGCGGCGGGCCAGCACAATGGCGACACGGCGGCCGGCATCCAGTTTCTGCGCGAGGTGCGCAAGCAGCAGCCGAAGGTCTATCCGTCGAACGAAACGGTCGCGGCGGCGCTGAAAAGCGGCGAAATCTGGATGACCTGTATGTGGAAAGCGCGCGCGCTGCAGTGGAAGAAAGGCGGCGTGCCGGTCGACTACGCATTCCCGAAAGAGGGCGGCGTGCCGGTCACGTTCGAGGCCGCCGTGCCGAAGAACGCGCCGACGCGTGCGTGCGGCTTCAACTATCTGAACGCGATGCTCGATCCGCGCGCGCAGGTCGGCTTCGCCGAGACGATGGGCTATGCGCCGACCGTCACCGATGCGGCCTTGCCGCCGACGCTGCAACAGAGCGTCGGCTTCACGAATGCCGAGCTCGATCGCCTCGTGAAAGTCGACTACGCGCGTTTCACCGCGGAAAAGCCGGCGCTGCTCGACTTCTGGAACAAGGAATTCAAGCCGGGACTTTGAACCATGACGACGAGCGCACTGAACGCCGCGCCGCGGCGCCGCGACTTCGCCGGGGGCCTGCTCGCAACGCCTGCCGTGTTGGTCGTGCTATTCGTGATCGTGCTGCCGGGCGTGCAACTGGTGCGCTACAGCTTCAATCATTTCGACTCGGTCCAGATGATGCAGGCGGCGTTCACGCTCGAGAACTACGTCCAGTTTCTGACCGATCCGTACTACCACGCGGTGCTGTGGACCACGATCAAGGTGGCCGCGCTGTGCACGGCGCTGTCGCTCGTACTCGGTTTTCCGGTCGCCTATGTGCTTGCTAAAACACAGAGCCGCTTCAAGAGCCAACTGGTGATGCTGCTGGTGTTTCCGCTGCTGGTCGGCAACGTCGTGCGCGCGGCGGGTTGGATGGTCATGCTCGGCAACGCGGGTTTCGTCAATGCGATGCTGATGGCGCTCGGCCTCGTCGATCAACCGGTGCGGCTGCTGTATACGCCGTTCGCGGTGGTGGCCGGCACCACCGCCGTGGTTCTGCCGTACATGATCCTGACCTTGCAGAGCGTGCTCGAAGGCCTCGATTTCTCGATCGAGGAAGCCGCGCGCAATCTCGGCGCGAGCTTCGCTCAGACGCTCGCGCGCGTCGTGCTGCCGATCGCGGCGCCCGGCGTCGCCGCCGGCACGATGCTCGTGTTCATTCTGTGCATGAACGCGTACGCGACACCGGTTCTGCTCGGCGGCACCGGCATCACGATGATGACGCCGGCAATCTACGACCAGATCGCCAAGGCGAACAACTGGCCGTTCGGGGCCGTGCTGTCGATCGTATCGATGGTCGTCACGTTTGCGCTGGCGCTGTTCTCGCACTGGATCATCCAGCGGCGCTACGCGAAGACGATGATGACCTGAACTGGCAGGGCGCGCCGCGGGCTGGTGGGTGGGATGCGCCTCTCCTTAATTCTTCTTCCTGAAGGACCAACAGATGCCAATCCTCACCGAAAAGACTCGCGCTTATCGTCACGACCTGATGCAAAAACTGATGGAACGTCAGCGAGTCGATGCGCTCATCTTCACGTCCGCCGACTTCTTCCAATGGGCGACCAATTTCCACGTCGACGTGCAGACCTGGGAGCGGCCGATCGCCGTGTGCGTGCCGCTGTCGGGCGAGCCGTTCGCGATCATGAACGAGCTGTCGACGCATCACGTGATGATGGCGCGCGAGCGCGGACATCTGTGGCTCGACGATATCTCGTTCTACTCCGAGCATCCGCGCGTGGTCGAGCGGCAGCCGCTACTCGCGGAAGTCCCGGAACTGATCGCCGCGCGTTTGCGTGCCGCCGGGCTTGGCGCATCGCGAATCGGCGTCGAAGCCGCCGGCGGTCCGCTCGGCCGCGCGGCGTCACTGCTGCCGGACGCGAAGTTCCTGCCGATGCTCGCCGAGCTGCGCTCGTTGCGCTGGGTCAAGCACCGGGAGGAGATTGCCATCATGCGGGCCGCCGCAAGCCTCGCCGATTGGGTGCAGGACCGCTATCGCGAGAACATTCGCCCCGGACGGCTCGTTCAGGAACTCGACTATCAGATGGCTACCCTGATGGTGACCGAAGGCGCGCGCCGCTTTCCTGGGGAGAACCTCGAAGTGATGCGTTGCTGGACCTTGTCGGGACCGGCATCGGCGTCGCCGCACGGCGACGGTGCGTCATGCGGCGCCCAGATCAAGGCGGGCGACGGGCTCGTCAATATCGTGATTCCGCGTTTGAACGGTCTCGTGATCGAGAACGAGCGCACCTGGTTTTGCGGCAAACCGGGCGCCGAGCAGGCGCGTTTTCATGAGGTCGCGCGCGCGGCCAACGAGGCGGCCGTCGCGGCGGCCGTCACGGGTCAGCCGGTTTCGGGTATCGACGCGGCCGCGCAGGCGGTGATCGAGCAGGCCGGCTGCGCGAAGCACATCCGTCATCGCACGGGGCATGGCATGGGCATCATCGGTCACGAGTATCCGGACGACATGGCGTTCAATCACCGCGCTTTGCTGGACAACGAGGTGTACTCGGCGGAGCCCGGCATCTATGTGTACGGTCTCGGCGGTTTTCGGCTCGACGATTCGGTCGTGACCGGCCCGACGCCGGAGCTGCTCACGAAGACCCCGCGCACGCTCGCGCACGCGACCATCGATTGAGTCGCGCAGCGCGCGACACCCTTCAACGTTGGAGATGACCCGGATCTTGTACCGGGAGGAGACCTGATGGAGTCGATTCTGTTCTCGCACTGCGCGCTGCTCGATCCGGCTGCCGGCGAATTGCGTGAGGACCACGCGGTGCTGGTGGAAAACGGACGCATCAAGGAGGTCTCGGACCGGCCGATCCGCAGCGCGTCCGCGCGCGAAATCGATGTGCGCGGCAAGACGCTGATGCCTGGCCTGATCGATTTGCACGTGCACGTGCATGCGACGCAGCTCAATCTCGCGGCACAGGTGAACTTGCCGAACGTGCTGGTCACGCTGAAGTCGTTGCCGTTGTTGCAAGGCATGCTTCGGCGCGGCTTCACGACAGTGCGCGATGCGGGCGGCGCGGGCTTCGCGCTCAAACAGGCGTTGGAACAGGGGCTCGCCGAAGGTCCGCGCCTGTTCGTCTCGGGCCGCGCGATCAGTCAGACCGGCGGACACGGCGACATGCGCGGCCGCAGCGACTACATCGGCACCGATAGCCCATGCGCGTGTTGCGCGCGGGTCGGCGCGATATCGCGTGTCGCCGACGGCGTCGATGCCGTGCGTCGCGCGGTGCGTGAAGAGCTGCAGATGGGCGCCGACCAGATCAAGATCATGGCCTCGGGCGGCGTCGCCTCGCCCACCGATCCGGTCGGCGCATGGGGCTATTCGGAAGACGAGATCAGGGCGATCGTCCACGAGGCGCGGGCGCGCGGCACCTACGTGCTCGCGCACGCGTACACGGCCGAGGCGATCGCGCGCGCGGTGCGCTGCGGCGTTCGGACGATCGAGCACGGCAATCTGGTCGACGAAGCGGCTGCGCGGGTGATGGCCGAGCACGGCGCGTTCGCGGTGCCGACGCTCGTCACCTACGACGCGCTCGCGAACGAAGGCGAAGCGCTCGGCCTGCCCGCCGACAGCGTCGCGAAGATCGGGAGCGTGCGCCAGGCGGGCCTGCGTTCGCTCGAAATCTTCCGCGCGGCGGGCGTGCCGATGGGCTTCGGTAGCGATCTGCTCGGCGAATCGCAGCGTCTGCAAAGCGATGAATTCCGCTTGCGCAGCGAAGTGCTGACGCCGCTCGAGATCCTGCGCAGCGCAACGGTGGTCGGCGCGCAGGTGCTCGGCCAGGTCGGGCAGCTCGGGCAGATCACGGCAGGCGCGCACGCCGACATGCTCGTCGTCGACGGCAATCCGCTTGCGTCGCTCGACTGTCTGCTGGGGCAGGGCGAGCGCATTCCGGTCGTGATGAAGGGCGGTAGAATCCATGCCTTTGATTTGCCGGCGTGACATGCGCAGCGCTCCCTTGCGAGCGAGGTTGACAGCGGGGAGCGCCGGCGGCCCACGCAATCCGGAGAGAACGGATGGACTTTCGGCACATCGACGCATTCAGGGCGCTGATGCTCACGCGCACGACGACTCGCGCCGCGCAGGTCATCGGCACTTCGCAGTCGGGCATCAGCCGCCTGATCACCGATCTGGAGCGCTCGACCAGTCTCACGCTGTTCGATCGCAGCCGCGGCCGGCTCGAACCGACCGTCGAAGCCCTGGCGCTGTTCGAGGAAGTCGAGCGGCGCTATGCCGGCCTGGACAACATCCGCGAGTTCGCGCTGAGCTTGCGCAATCCGTCGACCGCGGTGATTCGCGTGGGCTCGGTCGTATCGTTCGGGCTCGGCTACTTCGCGCGCGTCGTGGCGAACTTTCATCGCCGGCATCCGGCCGTGCAGATTGCGTTGACGACCGGGGCATCGTCGCTGATTCGCGATCAGGTGGTGTCGCGTCAACTCGCGCTCGGTCTCGTCACGAATACGGTCGACGTGACCGGCACCGATTCGACCGCCTTCGCGCAGCTCGACGCGATCTGCGCGTTGCCGGCCGGTCATCCGCTGGGCAAGCGCAAGGTCATCAAGGTGGCGGATCTGCGCAATCAGCCGATCGTGTCGTACGATCTGCCGGACCTCGTGCGCTGGGGCATGGATCAGGTGTTCGCGACCGGTCAGCTGCAATCGCAGGTGGTGGCGACCGCGCCGTATTCGGTCAACATCGCGACGATGGTCAAGGAAGGCCTCGGCATTGGTTTGCTGCATCCGGTGTCGGCGTACGACTTTCTCGACTCGAATCTGATCTTGCGCCGCTTCGAGCACGCAATGCCTTTCTACACGCTGAAGATCACGCCGCATGGCGCCGCGCCGGCTCCGCATCTCGACGAATTGTCGAAGGTGATGGAGGAGACGCTGGAAGAAGTGCTGGCGGCCGTGAATACGCGCTTGACGGCAGCGAGCTGACCGATTGCCGCTTCGCGGCGGCAGCGGCGTTCCCCACCTATCCAATGAAATACAGATCGGGCCACCGAGGCCTGAGGTCGTCTGTTGCGGCTTCTTTTCGGAACGCATTTCTCCTGGAGCGAGTGTATGAACCACATCAACCAGCCACGCCGCCGTTTTCTTCGATCGACGGGGACGCTCGTCGCCGCCTCCGCGCTGGGTCCGTTCGCGTTGAAAGCCAATGCGGCCGGTGCGTGTTCCGGTCAAGTGGTGGTCGGCACGTGGGGAGGCGACTATCAACGCCTGCTGCAACAGAACATCGATTCGCTAGTGACGCCTACCGGTGATGCGATCACCTATGCGGTCGGCAGTGCGCTCGCGCGGCAGACCACGATGCGCGCCGAAGCACACGGCCGGCGCAGCACGTTGGATGTCGCGCTGCTGCGCGATAACGACATGTTCCAGATGTACTCCGAAGGCACGACGGCGAAACTCGATGACGCGCTGCTGCCGAACCTTGCCAACGTGATTCCGCAATTTCGCCGCAGCTACGCGGTCCCGCACATCTTCAGCGCGCTCGTGCTCGTCTACGATACCGACAGGGTGCGCACGCGCCCGGACGGTCTCGCCGCGCTGCTGGACCCTCAATTCAAGGGCAAAATCGGCCTGGTCGATGATCAGTATGACTATCTGACGCTCGCGGGCGCGCTTGCCTCGGGTGGGCAAGCGAGCGATCTTGCGCTCGGGCAGAAGTATTTGCGCGCGCTGCGCGAGGCATCGCCGCGAGTGTATCCGTCGGTCGATGCGCTGGCGTCGGCGCTCAAGAGCGGCGAGATCGTCGTGACCGTCACGTGGAAGGCGCGCACGCTGCAGTGGAAAAAGGCGGGCCTCGCGGTCGATTACGTGTTCCCGAAGGAGGGCGCATTGCCGGCCACGTTCGAGGCCGCCGTCACCGCGGGCAGTAAATCGTCCGCCTGCGCGTTTCCCTATCTGAATGCGATGCTCGATCCGCGTTCCCAGCGCGCGTTCGCCGAATCGATGGGCTACGCGCCGACGATCACGAACGCGAACCTGCCGCCGTCGTTGCAACAGGCGGTGGGCTTCTCGGGCAAGGAGCTGGAGCGGATCGTGCCGGTCGACTTCGCGATGCTGATGAAACACAAGACGGAAATGCTCGACTTCTGGAACAAGGATTTCCGCGCTGGACTTTGACCCTGAGGCTCCGCACATTTCTGCCTGCAAGACCCAAACACATGATTATTCTGACCAACAACGAAGGTAAATCCGGCATCGGCTTGACCGCGGAACTGCTGCGCAATGGCGGTGCCGGGCTCGACGCGGTCGAGGCAGGCATCCGGCTCGTCGAAGATGACGAAGAGGTGCGCACGGTCGGGCGTGGCGGCTGGCCGAATCTGCTCGGCGAAGTCGAGCTCGATGCGTCGGTGATGGATGGCTCGACGCTGCGCACCGGCGCGGTGGGCGGCCTGAAGGGGTTCAGGCATCCGGTGAGCGTCGCGCGTGCCGTGATGGAGCGGCTGCCGCACGAGCTGCTGATCGGCGAGGGCGCCGCGCGCTATGCGGCCGAAACGGGTGCGGAGCGCTGCGAGCTGCTCGTCGATCACTCGCGCAAAGCGTATGCGCGCTGGTTCGACGGCGAAGTCAGCGCGGCCGACAAGGCCGCGTGGCCGAACGTGCCGCTCGAACGCTATTGCCACGACGCGGTCGATCCGGAGATCGGCAAGGACACGACTGTTTTTCTTGCGCTCGACAGCGCCCGCAATGTCGTGAGCGGCACGAGTACATCGGGATGGGGCTGGAAATATCCGGGCCGTCTCGGCGACAGCCCCGTGATCGGCGCGGGCTCCTATGCCGATAGCCGTTACGGCGCCTGCGCATGCACGGGCGCGGGCGAGATGACGATCCGCGCCGGCACGGCGCGCGCGGTGGTGCTCTACATGAAAATGGGCATGAGCGTCGAGCGCGCGGTCAGCGAAGCGGTCGACGATATGCGCGCGCTCAAGGGCGGCTTGATCAGCCGCGTGACGATCCATGCGATCGATGCCGCGGGCAATCACCGCGTGGTGGCGGTCAATGGCTTGCCGGGCAATCACTACTGGGTGTGGACGCCAGTCATGGCGCAGCCGGAGCGCCGTGCTTGCGAGCTGATCCAGATCTCGGCGGGTGAGCCGCAGAGCAAGCGGATTGCGATGCAGGTTTATACCGACGTGTGAGGGCGACGCGCACTGGTGAATCAGCGGTATTCCCGCAGCGGCACCTAAGACGTCTTCTGCCCCCCCGCAATCACCCGCTCCAGCGACAGCTTCAAGTGACGCTGCATCGCCGCCTGCGCCTGAATCGCATCATGCGCTTCCAGCGCTTCGAGAATCACGAGATGTTCGTCGGGCACGGCGCCCCACGTCGTCTCGTTCTCGAAGTGGCCGCGCAGCTTTTCCGACAGCGGACTATGCCGCGCATCGAATAGCGAGCTGACGGTGCGCACGAGGACGTCATTGCCGGACATTTGCGCGATCGCGAGATGGAACGCGCGATCGGCTGCGACCGGAATTCTGCCGGCCTTTACTTCGCGCGCCATCTCGTTGTAGATGGCGCGCAGCATCTTCAGATCTTTCGGTTTGCAGAACGGTGCGACGCTCGCGATGATCGAGCCTTCGATCAGGCAGCGCGCGCCGAGGATGTCGAGCAGGCTATCGCCGAGTTCGGCCTGCGACAGCGACGCATCATTCTGCGCGGACGGCGTCGCGCACAGATAGACGCCCGAGCCCATGCGGATCTCGACGAGCCCTTCCAGTTCCAGCGCGACCAGCGCCTCGCGCACCGACGGCCGCGACACGCCGAGCGTCTCCGCCAGCGCGCGCTCGGGCGGCAGGCGGCCGTTCGGCGCGAACTCCGGCTGAGCGATCAGATCGCGCAATTTTTCCGCGATCTGAAGATAGAGGCGGCGAGTGTCGGCAGTTCTGGTGGTCACGAAACGATTCCCGGCGATGTAGCTTGTGCAAGCCCGATAAGGCGAGCGCCGATTGTAGATCGAAGCGCCCGGCGCGCAAATCGTGCGCGCTCGGTGGCGAGGCGACAGCGTTCGGGGTTTCCCCAACTTCGTGCGAATTGGCTTGACCAGTATCGCACTCGCCGTTATTTTTGCAAATTGGTAAGGCCGGATTGACGCCACGGAGACGCCAGCATTGCAGCCCTGCTGGTCGCTCCGCATCCCGACACCCGATCAATTTCTCCATGACGATGAAGACAGTCATTTGCGAACAACCCGGCCAGCTCGCGCTCGCCGAACGCGCGAGGCCGGCGGTTCCTCGATCATCGCCTCGCCGACATCGCGGGCAATCACGAGCAAAAGAAAGAGCGGCGTTTCAAGCCGGTGATCGTCTGTAGCAGACCCCGGCAGCACATCCCGGCAGCACACCGGCGGCCACGAGGCCGCATGGTTCATCCAAATAGAGTAGATGCCAGCCCAGGAGGAGACGGTTTCATGAAGAAGAAGATGCGTTGGGTAGTGATTTTGCTGTGCTTTCTCGCGATCGCGGTGAACTACATCGATCGCGCGAATCTCGCGGTCGCCGCGCCGCAAATCGAAAAGGCGCTCGGCATCGGCCCCGCCGAGATGGGCTTCATCATGAGCGGATTCTTCTGGACCTACGCGTTGATGCAGATGCCGTTCGGCTGGTTCGTCGATCGTGTCGGTGCGCGCATCGCGTTGCCGCTCGCGGTCGGGTGGTGGTCGGTGTTTACCGCGGCCACCGCGGTCACGACCAGCGTCGCGGGCATGTTCGGCTGCCGCCTGTTGCTCGGCGTCGGCGAGGCGGGCGCGTATCCGTCCTGCGCGAAGCTCGTCAGCCAATGGTTCGAGCCCAAGGAGCGCGCGATCGCGACGAGCATCTTCGATAGCGGCTCGCGGGTCGGCTCCGCGCTGTCGATTCCCGTGGTCGCGCTGATCATCGGCACGCTCGGCTGGAAGGCGGCTTTTGTCCTCACCGGCTTGCTCGGCGCGGTGTGGATCGTCGGCTGGTTCGTGATTTATCGGAATCCCGTGCAGGACGCGATGGAGAGCGCGCGCAACGCTGCGCCGGCGGCTCAAGCGAGAGGCGGCCAGGACAACGTGACCTGGGCATCGCTGTTTCGCCATCGCACGCTGTGGGGCATGATGCTCGGCTTCTTCTGCCTGAACTTCGTGATCTACTTCTTCATTACGTGGTTTCCGAGCTATCTCGTTCAGACGCGCGGCTTCTCGCTGAAATCGCTCGGCACGCTCGGCATGATTCCGGCGCTGATCGCGATTCCGGGCGGCTGGCTCGGCGGCTATGTGTCCGACGCGCTGTTCCGGCGCGGCTGGAGCCTGACGGCTGCGCGCAAGACCTGCATGGTCGGCGGCATGCTGGTGTCGTCGGTGATCACGCTGTCGGCGTTCACGGAGAACACGTATCTGATGCTCGCGTTCTTCGGTATCGCCTATGGCAGCCTCGCGTTCGCCGCGGCGAGCATCTGGTCGCTGCCCTGCGACGTCGCGCCGACACCGCGCCATGTCGCGTCGATCGGCGGCATCCAGAACTTTGCGTCGAATCTGGCGGGGATCGTGATCACGACGTTCACCGGCGTGATGGTCGCAATGACGAAGGGCTCGTTCACGATCCCGCTCGTCGTCGCGGGCGGCTTCTGCTTTCTCGGCGCGTTCAGCTATCTTTTCATCGTCGGACGCATCGAGCCGCTGTCGCTGGAATCGGAAAGCCGCGATCTGCCGAAGGGCGCGCGCTCCACGATCTGACGTATTCTGTGTCAACGCATACGGATAACCCTGTTTTCGAGGCTTTTCATGTCGACTCAAGCTAGCGTCGCGTCAGCGATCATCCGCCTGCATCCCGGCGACGACGTCATCATCGCGACCCGGCAGTTGCTGCCGGGCACGCGCATCGAGGCGGAACAACTGGTCGTCGCCGGACTGATTCCACCGGGGCACAAGATCGCGACGCGCAACATCGCGCAAGGCGAGCCGGTCAAGCGCTACAACCAGATCATCGGCGTCGCGCGTGAGGCGATCGCGCGCGGCCAGCATGTTCACACGCACAATCTCGGCATGTCGGAGTTCGCGCGCGAGCACGCGTTCGGCGTCGATGCGCAGCCGACCGTCTACGTCGACGAACCCGCGCATTTCATGGGCATTCGCCGCGACGACGGCCGCATCGCGACGCGCAATTACATCGGCATTCTGACCAGTGTGAACTGCTCGGCGACGGTCGCGCGCGCGATTGCCGATCATTTCCGGCGCGACGTGCGTCCCGACGCGCTCGCCGACTATCCGAACGTCGACGGCGTGATCGCCTTGACGCACGGGCTCGGCTGCGGCATCGACATGCAAGGCGAGGGCATTGCGATCCTGCGTCGCACGCTGGCGGGTTACGCGCTGCATCCGAACTTCGCGTCGGTGCTGTTCGTCGGGCTAGGCTGCGAGACGAATCAGATCGACGGCGTGCTCGCCGCGGGCGGTCTCGACGCCAGCACGACGAAGCTGCGCAGCTTCACGATCCAGGACAGCGGCGGTACGCGCAAGACGATCGAACTCGGTATCGCGATGGTGCGCGAGATGCTCGCCGACGCGAACCGCGTGCAGCGCGTGCCGGTGCCGGCTTCGCATCTATGCGTCGGTCTGCAATGCGGCGGCTCGGACGGCTACTCTGGCATCTCCGCGAATCCGGCGCTCGGCGCCGCGGTCGATCGGCTCGTGCGGCACGGCGGCACCGCGATCCTGTCGGAGACGCCGGAAATCTACGGCGCCGAGCATCTGCTGACGCGGCGTGCGGTGAGCGCCGCGGTCGGCGACAAGCTGCTCGCGCGCATCGCATGGTGGCAGGACTATTGCGCGCGCAATGGCGGCGCGATGGACAACAACCCATCGGCGGGCAACAAGGTGGGCGGCCTGACGACGATCCTCGAAAAATCGCTCGGCGCGGTCGCGAAGGGCGGCACGACGAATCTGGTCGACGTCTACGAATACGCGCAGCCGATCGCCGCGAAGGGCTTCGTATTCATGGATTCGCCCGGCTACGATCCGGTGTCGGCGACGGGACAGGTCGCCTCGGGCGCGAACCTGATCTGCTTCACGACCGGGCGCGGCTCCGCCTATGGCTGCGCGCCGTCGCCGTCGTTGAAGCTGGCGACCAACACCGCGTTGTGGGAGCGCCAGCAGGACGACATCGATATCAATTGCGGCGGTGTGGTCGACGGCAGCGCGAGCATCGACGAACTCGGCGAAGCGATCTTTCGCATGATGCTCGACTGCGCGTCCGGCACGCGCACGAAGAGCGAGCTGCACGGCTATGGCCAAAGCGAGTTCGTGCCGTGGCAGGTCGGCGTGGTGACCTGAGCGGGTGCATTGCAGCGACACAACCCAATAGCCGAATGGATCACGCATTGGAGGATGCAATTGGAACGCCGCCTTCATTCAGGCCGCGACGTGAAGCGCGCGCAGCGGCTCCGCCCGTCTGACGAACTGGAGATATCCGATGCAGCACGAACCGATCTCCGCGATCCGCGGTAACGAAGCCGTCGCCGCGCTGCGCGCGGCGCTCGGCGCGGACATCGTGAGCCTGCCGGGCGAATTTGGCGGGCGGCAGTTCGCGGACTGGAGCGGCACGCCATCGACCGAGCCGATCGCGCTGATCCGCCCGCGCACGACCGAAGAGGTCGCCACCGCGCTCAGGATCTGCCATCGATTCCGGCAGCCGGTCGTCACGCAAGGCGGCATGACCGGGCACGCGGGCGGTGCCTGCGTGCTTGGCGGGGAGGTCGCGCTGAGCGTCGAGCGGATGAACGGCGTCATCGACATCGATCCGGTCAGCGCGACGACGACCGTGTTCGCGGGCACACCGCTGCAGGTCGTGCAGGAGGCGGCCGATCACGCCGGCTTCATGTTCGCGCTCGACCTCGGCGCGCGCGGCAGTTGCACGATCGGCGGCAACATCGCGACCAATGCGGGCGGCAATCGCGTGATCCGCTACGGGATGATGCGCGACCAGGTGCTCGACGTCGAAGCGGTGCTCGCCGACGGCAGCGTGATCGGTGGCGCGCGCAAGATGATCAAGAACAATACCGGCTACGACCTGCGCAACCTGCTGACGGGCAGCGAGGGCACGCTCGCGGTCATCACGCGCGCGGTGCTGCGCTTGCGGGCCAAGCCGCGCGCGATCTCGACCGCATGGTGCGGCATGCCGGACTACGAGGCGGTGACCACGCTGCTCGGCCGCGCGCAGGAGCGGCTGCCGGCCGGCGTGTCCGCGTTCGAGGTCATGTGGCCGAGCTATTGCGACTTCGTGCGGCAACGCCTGCCCGAACTGCGCGTGCCGCTCGCGAGCGATCACGCCTACTACGTATTGCTCGAGACTTGCGGCGCGGACCCGGAACGGCAGTCGGCGGCTTTCGAGGAATTCCTCGCCGACATGTTGAACGCCGGCGTGATCGCCGACGCCGCAATCGCGCAATCGGACGCGGGCGCCGCGGCGTTCTGGGCGATTCGCGACGCGCCAGCCGAATATCCGCGCCTGATCCCGGGACGCGTCTCGTTCGACATCAGCTTCGCGGTCGCGCAGGCGGGCGACGCGGCGCAGCGTTGCGACGAGCGGTTGCGCGCACGCTGGCCGCAAGCGACGATCCTCGTCTATGGGCATCTCGGCGACGGCAATCTGCACGTAGTGGTGCAAGAACCTGGCTGGACCGACGAGGCCATCAACGACGTCAAGCGCGTCGTCTATGAGCTGACGGGGGAGATGGGCGGCTCGGTATCGGCCGAGCATGGGATCGGCGAGGAGAAGCTGGGCGTGCTCGGCCTGTCACGCTCGCCGGCCGAACTCGCCGCGATGAAGGCGATCAAGCTCGCGCTCGATCCGCACAATATCCTGAACCATGGCAAGGTGATCGCGATGTAGTGTGCGCGGCGCGAATCTGCGTGCGCAGCCACGGCGCTTTCAGCCGCTCGGGAACGCGCGCAGCATGTTGCGCGAGTCGCGTGCTCAGGCACTCGATCTCGCCGAGCGCGACGTGTTCGAATTCGGCGGGGCGCAGTGCGATCGCATCGTTGCGAGCGCACTCACGAAAATATCCGGCGGCGAGTCATGGCATCGGCGACGCGGTACGCCGGAGCTGTGCCGATTCAGGCGTCTTCGCCGGTTGCGAATACGCCGTTTTCCGGTGCCGTCCGTTCGACGTCGATGCATTGCACGCGCCAGTGGCCGCTCGCGAGGATGCGGCCGTGCTCGGCGCACCACTGCACGCGACCGACCTCGCCTTCGAACGGCCCGTCGAGCTGATTCAGATTGAGCCCCTCGAGCACGCAGACCGGCGCGCAGCTATGCGGCGCGCACACGAGCGTATTGCCGCAATCCATATGCAACGTGCCCCATTCGGGCAACTCGAGCCCGAAATGACCTTCGCGCGACCATTGCCGCGTGTCCTTGTCGAGCCAGAGAATGGCGAAGGCCATCGGGTTGACACGATCGAACGTGTCGAGATGAACAGTCAAACGCATGACATGTCTCCGCAATGTATACAACTGACTCGCATTGCCGGCGCCATCGCGCGCCGGCAGCGGGCCCGCTGCGTGCGCATCGAGTCCTTATTGGCTAAGTACCCATTGCACGAGCGTGTGCGCGTCCTGCGCCAATAACGGCCCACCGCGCTCAGCTCGGGCTCGCCATAGGCAACGCCGGCCGTCAGCGCGCACGCCGAGCACACGAGCAGACAGTTTCGGATTCGCGCAATCACGGCACGTACTCCCGTATCAGGAATAAGATCAGTGTACGGGCGGCGAAACCGCCCCTTATTGACTTCGATCAAACGGTCTACGGCGCGGGCCGATCGCGCGACACAATGGCGCGCCTACGCTGATGAGAACGGCGCGCGCCTCGCTGTCTGCGATGACGGCAACTTGTCGCCGCCGAAGCATCTGAAGGAGAACCCGATGCGAGCGATGGTGTTCGACGGCAGCTCGGCGACGCTGACCGAGCGGGAAGTGCCTGATCCGCGGCCCGGTGCCGGCGAGATCCTGATCGACGTTCATGCGTGCGGCGTGTGCCGCACGGACCTGCATCTGGTCGACCGCGAGCTCGAGCATCCAAAGCGGCCGGTGATTCCCGGCCACGAAATCGTCGGCGTGGTGGCCGAATTGGGCGCGGGCGTCAGCGGTTTCACGGTGGGCGAGCGGGTCGGCGTGCCGTGGGTCGGGCGCACCTGCGGCCACTGCCGCTACTGTCTGTCCGCCCGCGAAAATCTCTGCGACGACGCTGGCTTCACCGGCTACACGATCGACGGCGGCTACGCCGAGCGCACGGTCGCCGACAGCCGCTACTGTTTTCATCTGCCGCCGCACTACAGCGATATCGAGGCCGCGCCGCTGCTGTGCGCGGGTCTGATCGGCTATCGCACGTTGAGCATGGCGGGCGACGCCGAACGGATCGGCATCTATGGTTTCGGCGCGGCCGCGCATCTCGTCGCGCAGGTGGCGCGTCACCAGCAGCGCACCGTCTATGCGTTCACGCGTCCCGGCGACCACGCGGCCCAGCAACTCGCGCTGCGCCTCGGCGCGGCATGGGCCGGCGGCAGCGACGAGGCACCGCCCGGCGAACTCGACGCCGCGCTGCTGTTCGCGCCGGTCGGCGCACTGGTGCCGCTGGCGTTGCAGGCGGTCGCGAAAGGCGGCGTGGTGGTGTGCGGCGGCATTCATATGAGCGACATTCCGTCGTTCCCGTACGCGTTTCTGTGGGGCGAGCGGCGGGTGGTGTCGGTCGCGAATCTGACCCGCGACGATGGGCTTCAGTTCATGCGCAGCGCCGCCGAGATGCAGCTCGCGATCGAGACGACGACTTACGCGTTGCGCGACGCGAACCGCGCGCTCGACGATCTGCGCAACGGCAACCTGACCGGCGCGGCCGTGCTCGCGGTCCGCCCGTGATCCGCTAGCGAGCCGTTGGCGCTTGATACAGATCAAGCCGCGCGCGGCGTCGGCGTTCATCATCTAAGCGCGAACCGTTGGCGTCCCCGTCACGGGCCGAGGTGTGAAGCGACGCGGTTGACGCGCCGCCTCGCGGTGCGACGATCCGAGGAGAGCCGATGAACACTGCTGCCGGGCGCAACACCTTCCACCGCGTGATGATCGCGTCTGCGGGCGGCAGCGGACTGCCGCTCGGCACGCGCGTCGCCCGGCAGTTGGCCGCGGCGGATGCGCGCTTTCGTCTCGTCGATATCGTTTGCAATCCTGCCGCGCTTTATCCGACGCTGATGCTCAGCTATCCGGACTGGTGCGAGGCGCATCGCGCGATGCTGCACGGCGCGCAGGCCGCGCTGCGCGACGCGGTGATCGCGTTGCACGGCGTCGTCGCGGCGACCGACGCCGAGATCGTCGATCTCACCGCGCTGCATCAGGGCGCGGCCGAAGCGCTCGCCCACACGGCGACGCAATGGGACGCGGATCTGGTCGCGGTGGCCGCGCATCCGCGTGAACATCGCTGGGACAGCCGCATCGATCCCGAGGAACTGGTCGCGTCGATCGGCCGTCCGGTGCTGTACATGCCGGCGAGGTCGACCGACGCGAGCGATGCCGCGGCGGTGAGCCGCGTACTGGTCGCGATCGATGGCAGCGACACCGCGCTCGACGCGCTGCGCACCGCGCTCGCGGTAGCGCCGCCCGACGCGCGCATCAAGGTCGTCTACGCGGCCGACGACCGCTTCGCGTGGTGCGAATGGTTACCGTTCGAAGTCGTGTCGCAGCATCGAATCGATGTCTTGCGGCGCGGCGCGGCGATGCTCGAACAAAGCCGGCGCGCGGCCGAAACCGCGTTGCTCGAGTTCGACGATGATTCCGGCGATGCGTCGAGCGCGATTTTCGACGAAGCACAACGCTGGCACGCGGACCTGATCGTGATGGGTTCGCACGGCATGCGCGGCGCGCCGCACCCGTTGCCGGGGCACGTGACGTCGCGCACGCTGCGCGACGCGGCGTGTCCCGTGCTCGTGTGTCCGCGCGGCGCGTCGTCGTTGCGGGCGGACGACGTGCCGCACGGCGAGTGGCGGGAGCCGTATCCGGGCAGTCCGGGCGGGCCCTTTTATCTGTAGCAGGGGCGCGCCACGCGCGTTGACAAATCCAACCTCAGTGGAGAATCGGCATGTACCAACATATCCTCGTCGCGCTAGACGGCAGTACTTTCTCGAAACGCGCGCTGAAAGAAGCGGTGAATCTCGCCGCGTTGACGAAGGGCGTCGTGCATCCGGTTTATGTGGTCGACAAGACGCCGCTCTTTTCCTATGCCGGCTATTACGACCCGCTCACGCTCGTCGAAGCCTTGCGCCAGGACGGCCAATTGGTGTTGGAGGAGGCCGAACAGGCCTGCGCCGCCGCCGATGTGCCTTGCCGCCCTGAAATGATCGAGTCGGAGAGCCTGTCCGACGACGTCGCCGCGATCGTGCTGCGCTACGGCGAGCAGATCCACGCCGATCTGCTTGTGCTGGGCACGCATGGGCGACGCGGCGTGCGGCGCCTCGTGATCGGCAGCGTGGCGGAGCGGGTGCTGCGTTTCTCGACCTGTCCGGTGCTGCTCATGCGCGAGCCAAGCACCGAGGATGCGCCCGCAGAGTAACCCGCGGCAGCGGGGCGCGACAGCGCGTGAGCATTACGCGAGCGCGTCGGCCGGTATCTGGATCGAGATCCTGAAGCCATGGCCCGGCGAGCTGGTGAACGACACGTTGCCGCGCAACTGCCGCACGCGTTCGCGAATGCCGAGCAAACCGAATGAATCTGTTCCCTGCGACCGATCCAGCGCGACACCCAGGCCGTCATCCTCGATGTCGAGCGATACGATGGGGCCCGCGCAGGTCATGTCGATGCGTACGCGGCTGGCCTCGTAAAGAGGGAGATCGAAGTCGTCACCAGTTCCGGCGCGTTGTCACGCGCAAGAAGCCATATTGAAGATGGGAGCTTTTCATGACAGGCATGAGTTTTACCTGCGCATGGGGTTCGAACGAGGAGCGAGAGGCGATGGTTGCGCCTTTTCCCGGAATCTACGACAACGTTTAGCTATAGACTGGATCGTGTGAGTTGGCGCCCGCTGGGGCAGGTGCGCGGCCAGCGTCCCGCTATCCGCGCCAGCAACCGCATGGCATTCCTCCGCTGTGTCGGGCCGAATGGCGGCGTTGTTGCGGGCCGCTCGCAAGCGGCGGGGCCGAGCGGTGGCCCATTGACCTGCGTCAAGCCGCGCGGCGGCGCGCGCTTCACACTGTCGCTGCAGACACGCGACGGCACCGCTTCGGTTCATGCCAGCGCTTTCACAGGGAGTCCAACATGTATGCACGAATTCTGGTTGCGCTCGACGACAGTCCCAGCGCGCAGCGCGCCTTTGCCGAGGCGCTGAAGCTCGCGAAGCTGACGGGCGCCACACTCGAAGCCTGCTGCGTGGTAGGGCACGGCAAGTGGTCGGACAATGCCGATGTGGCTTTCGAGCCGGAACCGGCGGCCGCGGCGCAAGAATTCGCCAGCCGCGCGCTCGATGCGCCGCGCGAGTTGATGCGCGAGGCGCAAGTGCCCGGCGGCGTGCGGGTGATCGACGCGTACGCCGAAAGCGTGTCCGCGGTGCTCGCGCGCGTCGCCGACGAAATCGAAGCCGATCTGATCGTGATGGGAACGCACGGCCGCCACGGCGTGCAGCGCTTTCTGCTCGGCAGCGTCGCGGAGTCGCTCGTGCGTGCGACCGACAAGCCGGTGCTGATCGTGCGGCATGACGAACACGGGCACGCGCGGCCCTGAAGCGCCGCGTCGCGCAGCCGTGGCGCGATCGCGTGGGAGCGGCCGCGCAGCAGCCCGGTTTTCGCGGCTCAGTTGAGTTCGTTTTCGGCGCAGGCCGGGACTGACTGATCGCGCGTCGCGCCGTTCGCGTGCGCGGGAATCATCAGCACCGGGCAGCTGGCGCTGCGCAGCACGCGCTCGGCGACGCTGCCGAGCATCAGTCGTTGAAGACCACGGCGGCCGTGCGTGCCCATCACGATCGCGTCGGCGTGCCATTCGAGCGCCGCCGCGACGATGCGATGCGCGACGTCTTCGCCGGTGATCGCGGCTTCGACGGTGCGGGCCGTGCCCTTGATCCCGCGCGCGGTCATCCGGCTCTGGGCATCGGCCGCGATCCGCTTGCCTTCCTCGATGAAGGCGTCCCGGATCACGCAAGGGTCGAAGCCGGGCGCGTCGTAGGCGATGACGGGCACGTCGATCACGTACAGCGGCTGCAACTCGGCGCCCGATTCGGCGGCAAGGGTCAGTGCGGCGTCGAACGCACGGGAGGCGGTGTCGCTGCCGTCGAGCGCGACGAGTAGGCGGTGAAACATGGCGGACTCCTTAAGCGTGCACTTTAGTGCGACAACAGCACCGGCACGGTCATCGACTCGAGCATCGTGCGCGTCGCGCCGCCCAATACGATTTCGTGCAGACGCGAATGCGCGTAAGCGCCCATCACGATCATGTCGCAGCCGAGGTCGGCCGCCTGCGACAGCAGCGCGTCGCCGACCGGCGTGTCGTCCGCGATGCTCAGTTCGCGCACGTCGATCTTGACGCCGTGACGCGCGACAGTGAGTGCGATGTCGTCGCCCGAAACCGTGTCGCGCGGCGGACGATCGCCCGACGAATGAACCGTCAGCAGCGTCACTTTGGACGCGTGCGCGAGGAACGGCAGCGCGTCGTGGATCGCGCGGGTGGCTTCGCGGCTGCCGTCCCACGCGATCAGCACGTGGCGGCCGGGCGCCGCGAAGGTGCCGCGCGACGGCACCAGCAGTACCGGCCGCCCGGCCGACAGCACGACGTGCTCGACGAACTGTTCGGCGACGAACGCCTCGGGATCGGTCGGATCGGTCTGCCCGAGCACGATCAGATCGGCGAGACGCGCATAGGGCGGCACGACGTCGTTCGCGTAGCCGTTCGCGGCGATCCAATGACCGTCGACGTTCGCGCGCGCGAGTTCCGCACGAAACAGCCGCTCCAGCGCGCTGGCACGCTCGTGCCGCAGACGCTCGTGCTCCGCGTAGTAGTCGGCGGTGCCGGCCATCACGAAGAACGCGTGCCGCGGTGGCACGTACGTCGAAAACAGGCCGGTCAGCGTCGCATGAAAGCGGTGTGCGAACTGCAATGCGATTTCGAGGCGCGGATGTGCACGAACGCTCGTATCGAGGTGAACGAGAATGCTTTTGTAGCTCATCGCCAAAGCTCCGTGACAGAACGTGGGGAAACGGGCGCAAGCAGGCTCGAACCCGTCGTCAAATGGAGTCTATGAGCCCGGCGGCCGCGGCTATTGATGCAGATCAAGCGCGGGCCGCCGCGCGCACAATACAGTGGCGGGCACGCTCGACGGTTTGCAACCGCGCCTGGCAATCCTATGCTGTGCTCTGGAGGGCAGCGATCATGATTTCCGAATCCGATGCGCCGCCCGGGCGCCCCGCTTCACCGTGGACCTCGACGGCGTCCGGGCCGCCCGAAGGCTGGCTCGACTACGCAGCGGCGTATCAGACCGCACAGGGCGCGGCACACGAGTACGCCGAGCGGTGCTTCGCCGACTGGAGCAAGTCGATCGCTTTCGTAGCGCAGCGCGAGGCGGACTGGTTCGGCGAGGCCAACCGCGCTTGCGCCGCCTGGTATGCGGGGTGGCAGGCGGTGTACGGCATCGCGCCAGGCGTCGCGCCGTTCGCGGGCGGCCTGAGCGCATGGTGGTGGAGCTCGCAGAACGCGCTGCCGTTCGCGGGCGTCGTTTAGCCGCGCGAGCCGGCAAGGCCGGCGCGCGCACCGTCAATGGCAGACACGGCAAGGAGGCGTTCAGATGGGAACGGATCGCGTGGCATTGGTCACAGGCGGGATGGGCGGTTTGGGCACGGCGGTCAGCCGGGCGCTTCATGACGCGGGCATGACGGTCGCGGTGACGCACTCGACGCACAACGATCACGTGTCGACATGGCTGCAGCACGAGCGCGACACGGGGCGCGACTTTCACGCGTACGAAGCCGACATCGCCGACTTCGATTCATGCGCGCGCTGCGCGCAACGCGTGCTGACCGATCTGGGCGCGGTAGACGTGCTGATCAACAACGCGGGCATCACGCACGACACGAGCTTCGCGAAGATGAGCAAGGAGCACTGGGACGCCGTGCTGCGCACCGATCTCGATGGCCTGTTCAACATGAGCAAGCCGCTGTTGCCCGGCATGCTCGAGCGGCGCCACGGCCGCATCGTCAACGTGGGGTCGGTCAACGGTTCGCGCGGCGCCTACGGGCAAACCAATTATTCAGCTGCCAAAGCGGGCGTGCACGGCTTCACGAAGGCACTTGCGCTCGAAACCGCGAAGCACGGCGTCACGGTGAACACGGTGTCGCCCGGTTATCTCGCGACCGCGATGGTCGAAGCGGTGCCGCGCGAGATCCTCGACACGAAGATCCTGCCGCAGATTCCGCTCGGCCGGCTGGGACGTCCGGACGAGGTGGCGGCGTTGATCGCGTTTCTATGCTCAGAGGAGGCGGCTTTTATCACCGGTGCGGACATTGCGATTAACGGGGGTATGCATATGCAGTGAGGGTGCTCGCCTTCACCGCGCTTGACCCACGTCAATGACCGCCTTTCTGGCAAGAACACGATAAGCCCCATAGCAAGCGCCTGGACCCTGAGTCTGCGCGAAACAGGTTCGATCGACACTCGCAAGGGGAGGCGAAGATGGGCATCGACATGCAGATCGTCTACCTTGGCTTTGCGGGTGCGGCTCCGCTCGAAGCGGAAGCAGGTGCGCAACTGGTGCGTCTCGCGCGGTTTGGCGCGCTCGTATCGCACTGCCATCTCGCCATCGAGGCGTTGCGTCCTGGATCGGCGCATCCGCTGTATGACGTGAGGCTGGATCTGGTCACGCCCGCGCACGAGCTCAAGCCCGTCGCGCACTGCACTGACGACGACGCTAAAGCGGCGATCCGTCGCGCGTTCGATGTGGCGGAAATGACCCTCGAAACAGCGATCGGCACCGAGCGTGGGAACTGACGAGCTTGCATCGTGACGTGCCGCTCGGCGTTCGTCAGATGCGGACTGCTGACGTTTTCCCGGCCACTTCACGCCGATTTGCGGTTTGCCGAACCCCTGGCCGCGCGGCGCGGCCGGCAAACCTTCGACGCGGCGTGCTCGACATCGCGCCAGAATTCGCAGAGCCCCGGATGAACCGCATCGCGCCAACGCGACCCAATGAACAGGTCGTAGTGATTGCACTGCTCGATGGTGAGCTGCCGCGCGGCTCGCATCGGCGATGCATCGCACAGCGCATGCGCGCAATGCGTTTGCCCCGCGCCCGTGATCTCGTCGCTGTCACCCTCGATCGTGCACAGCGGGGTATCGCGCAGCGCGGCGATTCGTACCCGGCGCCCGGCGACCGACCACAGATCGCGCGGCAACAGATGTTCGTGAAACACCACACGAAGCATGTCGAGGAAGTAGCACTCCGCCATGTCGAGCACCGCGGCATATTCGTTTGCCGAGCGCAGCGCCTGCTGCGCACCGGGCATGTCGCCGGCGAGCCATCGGGACCAGTAATCCGCTTCGAGTCGCATCTGCCGCTCCGGATGCGCGGCAAAAATCGCGGTCTGCTGGATGAAGCCCGGATACACGAGACGCCCCGCGCCGCAATAGGGTGGTGGAACGATATCGATCGCATGGTCGTGAAACCACTCGAGCGAATGGGAACTGGCGAAGCGGTCGGTGATGGTCGGGTTCAAACGGGTATCGATCGGGCCGCCGAGTAGCGAGAGGCTCGCGATCGGCGCCGTCTCGTCCATGGCGAGCAGCGCCGCGGCGCCGAGCGCAGGCACGCTCGCCTGACAGATCGCGATCACATGAACCGGCGAACCGAACGCGCGGGCGGCGCCGACGAAGCTTTCGAGCGCCTGCACGTAGTCGTCGAGCGATAGCGGGCCCGCTTCGCGCGGCACGTCGCGCGCGTCGGCCCAATCGGTTACGAACACGTCGCGTTCTTCGAGCAGCGTTTCGACGGTCTCGCGCAGCATCACTGAGTGATGTCCGGCGAGGGGCGCGCACAACAGCACCGGCAGTTTTGCGTCGGTAGGGGGTGTAGAGGGGCTGCGCTTGAACCTGAGCAGCGCGCCGAGCGGCAAGGAGGCGACGACGCTTTCGTCGACGGTTACGCGGCTACCGTTGGCGGCAACGGAGTGGATCGCGAATGTCGGCGTTCGTTCGAAAGCGCAGGCGGATCTCAGCAGCCAGTAGCTGAACGCGTCGGCCGCCTGTTGCGGGCCGAGCCAGCCCGCTTGCGGGCGCGGCCCCGACTCCGGTTCGGACAGAACTCCCCCGACCATCGCGCGCGCGAGGCGTTGCTGTGCATCGATGAAGGCGTACCACATGATGAACTCCGACGTTCGTCGATCATGAGGGCAGCGTTGCCGCACCGGCACGAACTCGTGACGCGGATACCGTCGCAAAGCTTACCGCGAAACGTCGCGGCGAGGGGCGCGAAATCGGTGCGCGCGGCGCGCCAAGCACGCCGCGTGCAAGAGGCATTGGGCGTTTTCCCGGCAGGGTTTTCACGCGATGGCGGGCGTCTGAAACGGAGCTGAAAGTATCGGGGAAAGCGAACGACGTCGAGCGTGACTCATGGTTCGTGTCGACGGTTGACGTGGATCAACGAGAGAGGCGTTGCGGGCCATTACGCTGACGATGGCAGTCGCTCGCGACAACCCCGAGGAGCATCCAATGGCCATATCAGCAAACGCGCAGGAAGGAACCTGGTCCGTGAGCGTCGAGACGCGGGAGGCGCAGGAAGGCGGGTTTCTGTCGACGATCCATGTCAAACATGTGTCGCCCGAGGGTGACTTCGAACGCACCTTTCATCAGTCGCAGGTGTTCGCCGTGGAAAGAGAAGCGGTACTCGAAGGCTTGCGCGAAGGCATGACGTGGATCGCGCTGAAGACGACGCGGACCATCGGGGTGTAACAGCGCACCGCGCCTCGCGTGCTCGCCGCAACAGGCAACGCGTGCGAGGTAGCGGTGCCCGAGCGTCGCGATGAGTGTCTTCAGATTCCGCTCGTCGGATCGACACGTGTCGCGGGATCGCTTTCGACGACACTGCGCGTCGCTTCCCAGTACGGTTCGCGATGATAGAACTGATGGACCGAGGTCCCCCATGCGCGATCGGCCATCGCCGGCCAATGGTCCTTGTCGAAGCCCGGCGAGCTTTTCACCTGCTCGGCCGTGGCGTCCAGCTGGAAGCACTTGCGGTCCGTGTCGAGCGTCAGCGAACGCCACGGGATCGCGTGCAAGGTCCCGCCGATGCCGAGAAAAGCGCCCTCCGTCAGCACCGCATACGCGATGCGGCCGCTGCGCACGTCGAGCATGATGTCGGAGATTTTGCCGAGGTCCTGGCCATCGGAAGAGATCACCTTGTTGCCGTCGAGCGTCGCGGCGGCCATGACCTCGGGTCCGGGACCGTCGCCGACGCCGCTGCCGGCGATACGTGCGCCGGCGCTGGGCTGTACGGGAGTCGCGGAGGCGTTCGGGTCGAGAGGATCGAGCGGGTTCATGTCGAAACTCCTGATTTCCACGGAATACCTGCCGTTCGCAAGGCGCGTACCTGATACCGGATTCAAAGACTAGAATAAAAACACGCCGTGTCGGGACGGCTGCGCTGCGCCCGGATAGGGGGAGCGATCATGCGTTGTGGAATCGTTGGTCTATGCACTGGCGTGGCGGGCGTATGTGTGTTGTCTGGCTGCGTCTATTACGGTCCTTATTCGTACTATCCGGGAGCCGGTGGCTATTACGCCTGCACCAGCGCCACTGCCACTGGCCCCGCGCAAGCATCGTCTGGCAACGTGCCTGTGCCGGCGAGCGGTACGGCGGCCGCGAATCCGGCGCCAAACGACTTGCCGTTGTCGGGACAGAATTGCACGTACGTCGCGGTATCTGCGCCTGCTTATTACGGCTATCCCGGGTACTACGGTTATCCGGGCTATTACGGTTATCCCGGCTATTACGGCTATCCCTATGGCTATTCATGGCCCGGCTACTACGGATGGTGGGGACCGTCAGTGGTGATCGGAGGCTACTGGGGCGGTGGCCGTGGCCATGGCGGCTATTACGGCCGCTGGCACGGAGGACATGGCGGGCACTGGCATTGAGCAGCCATCACGCCAGCCAACTACGAAAACGTCTCCGGATAAAGATCCTCGCTCATGTCGAGATTGCCAGTCTGCGCGTAGATCAGCGGGTCGCCGTCCGCGCCGGCTAGCGCGCCATCGACGACGCGCCCAACTATCAGCCGATGATCTCCCGCCTCGATGTCGCCTATCACCCGGCAGTCGAAATGCGCGAGCGCATCGAGCAACAGCGGCGCGCCGGTCACGCCGGTACGCCAGCGAGCCACCGCGAGCTTGTCGACGGCTCGGCCCGACTGCGTGCCGAAGTGCTCGGCGAGCTTCTGTTGATCCGCGCGCAACACGCTGATCGCGAACACCGCGCCGCTGCGCAGGAGTTCGTACGACTCATGCTCGGGACTGATGCCGAGCGCGACCAGCAATGGTGCAAACGAAACCTGCATCACCGAGCTTGCGGTGAACGCATTGCGGCGCTCGCCGTCCGCTACGCCGATCACATACACACCCGCAGTCAAATGCCGGAAAAGCTGCGCGATCCAATTGCTCATAGGGCCTCCTGGATAAAAAGAGCGTGCATGTTCGGGGCGACCAAAAGCTTTGCACCAAGCGAGTGCGGTCGGCACGAGTGCGTGCACCGATTGGCACTTTCATCGGCTCAAAATAGAGCACTCCTGTTCTCTTATAGGGACGTAAAAAAAAATCTTCGCGATGATCCCGCTATTAATCTGAAGAATGAGAGCGTATTGCCGATAACCAGTTATGTCCGGTACTGCGTTTCGCGTCGGTATGGCGTTGTGTTATAGCGAGCGCCAAAGCGGTGATGTACCTGCTTATCCGTTCGGGTTCTTACATTCTCAACAAAGCGAACTATGAATTTCGGCAATATGAAACTCGGCGCCAAGCTGATCAGTGCGTTCATCCTGGTTTCGATCATCAGCGCTGTTGTCAGCGGGATCGGCCTGCACAACATGGCGAAGATCAGTGCGAACGCAGACAAGACGTATCGGCAGGACCTTGTCGGGCTCAACCTGATACAGCAGGCTAACGCCGACGTACTGCGAGTCGGCACCTATCTGCGCAACGCGGTTCTGGCCACGACGGCCGCACAGCGGGCTGGCTCGCTCGATCAAGCTGACAAGGCCTTTGCCTCGTCACGTGAGCACCTCAATCAGGCGGAGCCGCTCGTCTATACCGACAAAGGCAAGGCTACGTTCGCCGACCTCGATCAAGGTTGGCAGGACTACATCCAGGCCTTCAATGAAATGAAAGGCAAGATCAACGCGGCGGCGTTAGGCGATCGGGACAGCCTGACCGAATACATGCTGGGCGAGTACCACCAGAAGGGCTTCAAGACCCTCGTGCTGATGGGCAATCTGGTTGCCCTGAAACAGGCCGACGCGCAACGGACAGCTGAATCCAACGATGCCGTGTACGAGGAAGGTCGAAATCTGATGCTGGTCTTCGTGGCGATGTCCGTGTCGATCGGCGTGGGAATCGGCATATGGATGATGCGTAGCGTAACGCGGCAACTGGGTACGGAGCCGGCGACGGCTGCTGCTGTGGCCAGAAGCGTGGCGGCCGGCGACCTGAACATCAGTATCGCCCTGCGGCCCGGCGACACGAACAGCCTGATGGCGTCGCTCAAAGCCATGTGCGACGCCCTGGTGCGGGTCGTATCAGAGGTGCGCGAGAACGCCGAAGGTGTCGCGACTGCGAGTGCGCAGATCGCCCAAGGCAATCTGGATCTGTCGAGTCGCACGGAGCAACAGGCGGCGTCGCTCGAAGAAACGGCTTCCAGCATGGAGGAGCTGACTGCGGCGGTCCGCCACAACACGGACAATGCAACCCAGGCTGCCACGCTCGCGGGTACCGCCTCGAGCGTCGCGCAACATGGCGGCGAGATCGTCGGGCGCGTGGTCGACACAATGCGCGACATCTCCACCAGCTCGGCCACGATGTCCGAGATCATCGGCGTCATCGAAGGCATCGCCTTCCAGACCAACATCCTCGCGCTGAACGCAGCGGTCGAAGCGGCCCGCGCGGGAGAACAGGGGCGGGGCTTCGCTGTCGTTGCGGGTGAAGTCCGCACGCTCGCGCAGCGCAGTGCGACCGCCGCGAAGGAAATCAAGGAGTTGATCTCGGACTCTGTCAGCCGGGTGGAGGCAGGCTCGATGCTGGTCGAAGAAGCGGGCGGTGCGATCAAGGAAATCGTGCAGTCAGTGAAGCGCGTGACCGACATCGTGGGCGAAATCTCGTCGGCATCGAGCGAGCAAAGCACCGGTATCGAACAGGTCAATCAGGCAGTCAACCAGATGGACCAGGTCACACAGCAAAACGCTGCGCTTGTCGAAGAGGCGTCGGCGGCAGCCCAGACAATGGCCCGGCAAGCGGAAAGCCTGCGCAAGACGGTCGCTTTTTTCAAGGTCGATGGCGAGCAGGCTGCTTCATCGCGAGCGACGACGCAAGCGGCAGTACCGCAACGGACGGCCCTGAACCGCGCCCCGTCCTCTGCTGTAACACCGGCAAGGGTTGCGAGGAGACCAGTCCCCTCTTCAGAAGGTCCGCTAGTCGTCGCCGCCGCGACTGAGACGGACTGGCAGACATTCTGAACGGTTCCGGGTGCTGGATGACGTCGATTCATACCGTCGGCGCGTGCCAGCCCCGCGGGAGTCGAGCGGGCGAAGATCCGCGATACACGTGCGCCGGATGGCTATCAATGCGGCGCGGCGACTGCCTCAGGCACGCAGGCAGCGTGGATGATCAACAGTGCAGCCAGGGCGTGTGATTGTGGACGGAGACACCCGGGCCCGCCGGTCAAGCGGGTTCGAGGAAATAGCGTGATGCGCGACTGCACTCGACGTGCAGCGCCTTGAATGTCTCGCCGTCTCCGCGCACTGGCCATCGCCGATCTCGTCTCGCGCCGCTCCGACATGCAGCGCTTGACGGGCAGATGCGCAGCGGTGAGATTCGATTAACGGTAACTCGTGAGATCGTAATCAAAACTATGGGATCAAACGCTCCGCTCAATGTCTCGACAATGGTTGTGAACTCGTTGGAGTCCGCCGGAATAGACCACGTGTTCCTGGTCCCGGGAAAACTGATCTATCCGCTGCTGGACGCAATCGACAACTCCCCTTTGATTCGCGGAATCGTAGGCGCTCATGAGACCGGCAGTGCTTTCATGGCCGATGGCTATGCCCGCGCCAGCCGGAAATTCGGCGTTTGCGCAGGGATTTCCGGCCCAGGCACGATGAATTTCGTTCCCGGCATGGCGGCCGCTCACGCAGACCGGATTCCGATGCTCTATATTGCCGGCGGGATCTCGTCGCACGCGGAAGGCAAAGGGGCGTTTCAGGATGCCACGCCCGGAGGCATTTTTGAAAGCGGCGTGGTCAGAAGTCTGGTGACGGATATCGTCGAGCTAAAGAACAAGGAAAATACTCAGGCCGAGATGCGTCGTGCGATCGAAGGGTTGAACTGGATGCGTCGAGCGCAGTCATTCATCAGTATCCCCGTAGACGTTCAAAAGCAGGATGTCCTGCCCGGTCAGGACGTGGCACGGCAACCCTACGCTCACCGCGAATTTAACGCGTGCGAAGTGCCCGCGAACCGCGCCGCTCTCGATGCCCTGTGCGATCAGTATCTGTTTCAGTCGAAGAGAGTCGCGTTTCTGGTCGGAAGTCGCGGCAATGATGCGGAAACTGCAAAGCTTCTTCTCGAGGTTGCCGAAGGCTTTCACATTCCAGTCGCAACGACACTATCGGGAAAAGGTGCATTTCCTGAGCAACATGCCCTTGCACTGGGTGTCTACGGATTTTCAAGTCATTCGCGCGCTGCACGGGTGATCAACTCCGACGAACTTGATGCACTAGTCGTGTTTGGTAGCGACCTGAACCAGCGAGACAGCATGAACTGGAGCAGGAGGCTGACAGGGGGGAAGGAGCTATTCATCTTTGATGACAGCTTCGATTCACCGGCGATGGGGCACATTTCGCGTCAAGGAATCTTCTCCGGAATTTCCGCGAGCTTCCGGTTGCTGGCCCAGAAAGCCGCGGACAACCCTCCCGGGCTGCCGCAAGCACTGCAAAGAAGAAAGGGGTGGATTGCCGAGATCAACGAGACCCCCCTGTACGACCACCGGTTCGAGCAGTTAGGAAACCGAGTTTCCAGCGGTGACGAAGCGCTATATCCTGGAGACGTAGTTAAGCACTTGTGCCGGATTCTGCCGAAGGACAGCAACGTCGTGGTGGATTCCGGAGCCCACCGCATCTTCATGGCCCATTACTGGCTGTCGTCGGGTAAGGGCAACTACTTTTCGTCGAGCTCGCTCGCCCCGATGGGCTGGGCCATCGCAGCCGGAATCGGCGTCAAGCTTGCGGCCCCAGAACGCCCGTGTGTCGTGGTGACCGGCGATGGGTGCATGATGATGCACGGCATGGAGATTCAGACCGCGGCTCGATACCGAGTCAAGGTGATCTATGTGGTTCTGAACAACGCCGCACATGGCGCAATCCATATCGACGCTATCAGGAGTGGTTCGATTTCAGAGCAGTTCACCAAATTGCCCTGTCATAGCTGGTCGGCTTTTGCATCGTCGATCGGTGTGGCCGCGCGCGCGGTTGAGCGCATCGACGAGCTTGATGATGTATTGAGTGAAGCTTGTCAATATGACGGCCCCTTTCTGATCGAAGTCATCACCGGAGTTTTCCCCGCGCCGAACCGGTACTATGCAGAAGCCGAAGCCTGTCCGTGAGATTCCATCCTTCAACGCGGCAAAGCCAAACGCATTGCTGAACGACGCCGCAATCAGACCGTCTGAACGCCGCGCCGCGGTTGTCAACGAAATGTCATTCGAACCGCCTAAGTTTAGACGTTCGAGCCGATGACAAGGCTCGACGCGGCGATGGGCACGCCGGGCCTGCGCAATGCGCAAGAGAGGGATCGCGGCGTGTAGCTTGCTGCAACCATTGAACCGGTCAGTCAATCTCGTGGAGGCAAACCATGCTGTTCAAACGAGGAATTGCAGTTCTTGCCGTTGCTCTACCGCTCGCGGCCGCGCAAGCGCAAACCGTCGACATCACCGGCGCGGGCAGCACTTTTGCGGCCCCGATCTATGACAAGTGGGCTGACGCCTACCATAAGGCGGGAGGCGGCAAGGTCAACTACCAAGGCATCGGTTCAGCGGGCGGCATCAAGCAGATCATCGCGAAGACCGTTGATTTCGCAGGTTCCGATGCGCCGATGAAGGACGACGAACTGGCGAAGACTGGCCTGTTCCAATTCCCGACCGTGATCGGCGGCGTCGTGCCGGTCGTGAACCTGCCCGGCGTGAAGCCGGGTCAACTCATTCTGTCGGGTGCCGTGCTTGGCGACATCTATCTGAACAAGATCAAGAAATGGAACGATCCGGCGATCGCCGCGCTGAATCCGGGTATGAAGCTGCCGGATACGGACATCGCCGTGGTGCGCCGCGCCGACGGTTCGGGCACGAGCTTCATCTGGACGAACTTCCTGTCGAAGGTGAACCCGGAGTGGAAGTCGAAGATCGGCGAAGGCACGACGGTGAACTGGCCGACCGGTACGGGCGGCAAGGGCAATGACGGCGTTGCCGCGTTCGTGCAACGCCTGCCGGGCGCGGTCGGTTACGTCGAGTGGGCATATGCGAAGCAAAACAACATGATCTACACCAGCCTGAAGAATTCGGCCGGTACCGTGGTTGCGCCGAAGACCGAAACCTTCAAGGCGGCCGCCTCGGGCGCGGACTGGAAGACGTCCTTCTACCAGATCCTGACGAACGAGCCCGGCAAGGACGCGTGGCCGGTGGTCGGCGCGACCTTCGTGCTGCTGCATGCGACGCAGGACAAGCCGGCGCAAGGCGCGGCAACGTTGAAGTTCTTCGACTGGGCGTTCAAGAACGGCGGGCAGGCTGCCAGCGATCTCGACTACATTTCGCTGCCGGATTCGGTCGTGTCGGAAATCCGCGCGCAATGGAAGACCAAGGTCAAGGACGCGTCGGGAAAACCGGTGTTTCAGTGAAGGCCTCGGCGCAACCCGCCTCAAACAGCTTGTAATCGATCATGGACGAAGTCAATTGACGCAGGTCAATTGACTGACGCATAGAGGCGGGTAACGTGTCTGTGACTGTCCTTTATCACCGCACGCTCATCACACGCCACGCCACGCCACGCTACGCCACGCTCGCGATGTACCATGTCTGCGTGAAATCTCGCGCTGGATATCGTGGAGTACATCATGGGAAGCGCATGGAAACGCCGCTTCAAACTGTTTATCCAGCGTTTCTGGCAGCCAACCAGCGCGTGCATGACCTGTATGCCGGGGAGCTGGGGCAACATCATGAGCCTCACGCACTGGGCGATTGCATTCAAAACCGGGCTGCTCACCGGTGTGCTCGCCTTGCTGCTCACCTTCACGCCGGCGGCGAAGTGGTACGGGAATCGCTATAGCAACGCACTGCTCGTCGGTTGCCTGACCGCTATCGGCGATGCCTACTCTCATTTGAGCCAGTACCGCTTTCATGTTCTCGAACACGTCGCGACGGGGGTCATGTCAGGCCTGTTCGCGCTCGCTGCGTCGTACCTGTTCGAGGACCGCGCGCGCCGCATACGCGCGGCGTGGTCGCGCTTGTTCGGATAATAAGACTTCGATCTCGAACATCGTGAGACCTCACGATGAGTGTTGCGCGTGACACGTTCGTGCCCGGATCCCTCGAGGTGAATTGTTCGCGTCAGTGCGGTGACGAAAGCAGTTTGAAGCGCTTCCACAGCTTCTTCAATGTCTGATGATCGGCAGCGACGCGTGACGCGAGGAAGCCGCGTGCGAAGGCCGCGCCCGAGGCCGCTTCCGGCGACGTTTTCAACAACGACTTCAGAAGCTGATCGGCGACGACGGCATCGTTGCGCCAGCCGAGATCATCCTGAAGCGCGGTGAGCGCGTCGACATAATGGCGAACGGCCTGCTTCGGGCATAGCGACGCAAAGAACTCGGTGGCGTATCGAACTTTTTTCGCCGCGATGCGGGCGCGGTGACGACGGTGATCGTCCAGATCAGCCAAACCCTTGCCACGTTTGATCAGTTTCTTGTGCCGACGACGCAGGACATCGGCGGCGAATGACTTCACTGGGCCGCTGATTGCGTTGCGCTGTTCGTCGGACATCTCATCTCGCCAACCTTTGCGGTTCACCCAAAGCGCGAACTGGAGCGCGAGCCGCGTGTAGCGAACCGACTCGACCGCGGCAGCCGCGCGCTGCCGGTTGTCGACGGCAATCTGCTCGCACGCCTGTCTGACGGGCCGGATCTCGTCCGCATTGCCGTCGGCGCCGGCATGGTCGAGCGTCGGTCCCGCAAGCACTTCCCAGTCGCGCGCGCCGCCGAGTTCCGAGGCGATCCAGCGCAACTCCTCGTCGAATCCGGACGAGGCGGGGATGACCTTCGCAAACAGGTCGAGAGCCGAACGCAAGCGACGAAGTCCCACGCGCATCTGATGAACGCTCGATGGATCGTGGCCCGACACGACGCCCCGTTCATTCGCGTGGACCTGGTCCAGACAGTTGCGCACAATCACGCAGAACGCATCCTCGACTGAATCGCGTTTGTTCAGTCGCACTGGTTGCGCTTTCACCGCCTCGCTGTGCTCGGCAATGAGCAGTGCATACCCGACATCTGCCTTGCTGCGATGATCGATACGCAGCGGCACAGTTTCGAGCATTTCCAGCGCGACGCGGTACAGCACATCCGGATTGCCCTGTTTCAGTTCCAGTTCCACCGCGGCGATCTGCACTGATCCCGAATCCGCTTCGACGCTTCCTTCGTCGAGAGCAAGCTCGAGTTCGTCTCCGGACGGCTGGCGCAGCACAAACGCTGACCGGTTGATCCGCGTGACGAACACCGGCTTCAGTTGGGCCGCAACGGTCTCGTCGCGAATCAGCTTTCCGCAGTCGCTGTCGTCGGGGATCTGGTCGTACAGCAGCGTCAGATCGGGCGCGTCGCTATTCACGGGCATCTCGAACTCGTCCCGGTCGAACAACCCCGCCTTGGCCGATCCTTCGCGCTTCAGCGTCTGGAGTTTGTCGTTGCCGACGGTGCGCACGCGCAGCGAAGCCCCGCACCAGTGAAATGAAAAATCGGGCGTGTCGAAATAGGTGCTCGTCAGCAGGTGAGGCGTTCCCGCCGTGGCTTCTGATTGCGCAAGCATCGACGCGTTACGCAATTTGACGAGATCTTCCTTCGCAACGCGCAGCTTCAGCTCCCGTTCCATGCCGCCTCCGAAATGAGCACCGGACCGTCAGACTACACCGGATTGGCTGGACCGCGTCACGGCCGATCGTCCCCTGTGGCCTCAGATAAAAGTCGTACACGGAAAAAGTGGATGAGACGGTCGACGAGCCTGGCGCGAATGCCTGTACACGTTGGGGCAGCTTGATTAGGAAATGATCATTTCCTATAATCGCCGTATGACTACACGCAACCATGCTGCCAGACAGCCCCGTGCTCCAGGTCGTCCACGCGAATTCGAAATGGACGTCGCGCTGGACGGCGCAATCCAGATTTTTCGCGAGCGCGGTTATCAAGGGACGTCTCTTGGCGACCTTGGGTCCGCGATGGGGCTCACGGCCGGCAGTATCTACAAGGCGTTCGCCGATAAGCGAGCGGTATTCCTTGCCGCGCTCGAGCGCTACATCCACCTACGAAATGGCCAGTTGCAGAGCCTGCTCGACGCGGAGCAGACCGGCCGCGACAAGGTACGGGCCATTCTGCAGTTTTATGCTGAGTCTGCAATTGGCGAAGAGGGCAAGCGAGGCTGTCTCGTAGTCGGAAGTGCAGTCGACCTGCTGGCCTTCGACGATGAGGTCGCGAGTCATGTGGTCGCATCTTTGCAGCGAACGGAGCGTCTGTTGTGTCGCTTGATCCGAGCGGGCCAGACAGACGGTTCCATCGCGCCCGCCGTGGATCCGGACGCTACCGGCCGCGCACTGCTGAGTCTGACGCAAGGTTTGAGGGTCGTCGGCAAAGTCGGGCGATCCCGGGCACACATGATGTCGGCGGCGGATCAGGCCATGCGTCTGCTGGACTAAGCACGGCAAGACATAGCATCGCATGACCTCCGCGTGCCGCTCACCCTATTAGGAAATGTCCATTTCCTAACATCATCCGCCAATGAGAAAAGCCGCTCAACGGTGTCATCCCCCAACCCAGAGGAGTTTCGTTCGTGAAAACACATCACTCGCCCATGCCATCAGGGAGTTCCGGATTCGTAAGCACGTTGCCAGTAGCAAGGCCCGTTGCGGGGCTAGCAGGATTCGAGCACAAGTTCGCAACCGTAGACGGACTGAGGCTGCACTACGTCACCGGTGGGAACCCACAGGGCGACGTGGCCGTGTTGCTCGCGGGCTTTCCCGAGAGCTGGTTCGCCTGGCGCAAAGTGATGGGACTGCTCGCAAAGACCTACCGAGTCGTCGCACCGGACCTTCCCGGACAAGGTGATTCGGATCGTCCGATGGACGGCTACGACACACAAACCCTTGCGAGCCATGTTCACGGTTTGCTCCAGCAACTGGGGATGACCCGGTACTTTCTTGCTGCACACGACATTGGAGCGTGGGTGGCTTTTCCTTACGCCGTAATGTTCGGCGACGAGGTCCGGCGACTCGCGCTGCTGGATGCGGGGATCCCCGGCGTGACCTTGCCTGACGAGTTGCCGAGCGCGCCCGAGCGTGCATGGCGCACCTGGCATTTCGCATTTCACGGGCTACCGGACCTGCCGGAAGTGCTGCTCGCCGGCAAGGAACGTGAATACCTCGACTGGTTCTTGCGGCGAAAGGCGGCCAATCCCGATACTTTCACTGACGCCGATATCGATGAATATCTACGCATTCTCAAGAAAGACGGCGGCTTACGCGCGGGCCTTGCGTATTACCGGGCCGCGCCTGTGTCCGCCCAACAGAATGCAGAACTGAAGCAACGAGGCATGCTCGACCTGCCACTGCTGACGCTCGGTTCCGATCAAGGTTCCATCGCCGATATGGCAACACCTTTGAGAGCCTTTTTCACCGACGTCAAAGGCCGCACCATCAGTCACTGCGGGCACTTCATTCCAGAAGAACAACCGCGCGCGGTCGCCGACGAACTCACTGCGTTCTTTGGAAGCGCAGAGGGATAACGGGGCTACGGGGGCGCAAGATGCCGCGCATGGCTCAGGCGATGCGGGCGTGCTGTACGACGATCCATGCGGACCACACAAGCAACGCAATGCCGAGCGGCTTGCCGATGGAGCTGCCCCAGCGGAAATTCTTCTCGGCCGACATGATCGCGCCGAGCGCCAGCATCCAGCCGACGCTGCCAGTGCCGACCGCGAACATCAGCAGCATCAGGGCCCAACAGCAGCCGATGCAGAAAGCGCCGTGACTGATGCCGAGCGCGAAGCTCTCGCGGCGCGCGCTCCTGCCGCGCCAATGCTCGGTGACGAACATCAGCGGCGAGCGGCATTTGTCGAGACATCGATGCTTGAGGCTGCTGAACTGATAAAGGCCCGCGAGCGCGACGATCGCGGCGCCGATCAGCCAGCCGTTTGCAAGCAAGCTCGCAGACTGGTCCGCGACCAGATGGAGCGCCGCGTCGAAGCCGTGCGCGAGCACGCCGAACAGCGCCCACATCGTCGCATAACCGACGATCAGAAGCGCCATCAGCGTGCGCCGGTTGGCGCGCGCGACGGTCATCCGCCGGAACGTGTCGAAGAGCGGGAAGGCGGTCGGCAGCATCATGGCCGCGATCATCAGCAGCCATGCGACGCTGTGCAGCAATGCCGCAATCGTGAGGCTCGCGCCGGGCACCTGACGGCATATCGCGCCGACGAGCGGCAGTTCGGCCCAACTCGCATGATGCAGAAAACGCGCATAGGGCCCCGCGTCCCATATCCATAACGCGATCCACGCGCTGCCCGTCAATGCGACGAACAGCGGCGCGAACAGCCGCGAGCGTGCGAGCATCTTCACGACGCGAAGCTGAACGATCCCTGAATGGCGTTATGTCCGGTCAAGGCGAGGTCGAGACCGAGCTTTTCGTGCCGCAGGCGGAATGAGTTCGCCTTGCCGACGAAAGCAGGGGAGCCGGGTATCGTCGAAAAGATGCTTTCGACCAGTTTGGTCGGCTCGCCGGTCGGGCCGCGATAGGGCTCCAACTCGGCCTCGATGGCTTCACCGACTTTCATCCTGCCCTTGCCGTCGACGACCGTGTATTCGATCGGCGCGCGTTCCACGGACACGACTTCGCCGATCAACTGCACGAGATCCGCGATGGGGCCACCGCGCTCGCCACGGTACACGCTAACCAGGGCGTCGAATTGCGCGTCGCTCGCGCGCTCGTCGACGAACATCGCGACGCGCCAGCCGCCTTTGAGCGCGTTGCCGGGAATGAACGCCGCGAACGCGATCGTCAGGCCCGATACATCGACGCCGTCGATCATGCCTTGCTCGTAGTGGTATGCAAGCGCGCTGCGGCAAACGCCGTTATCGGGATCTTCTCCGATCCAGCACGGACACAGCACCTTGCATTCACACACTTCGAGGATGCTGCCCATCAGTTGATAGCTCATTCACGCCTCCGCTGCCGGTTGGATCCGGCCGGGAAGAACATCGCCGGACATCCTCAGTTGTAGCTGTTAAGCGAGCAGTAATCAAAGCCTTCGGGGCGCTGCGAATGATTGAAGCGGCTTACACAGTCGGTGCATTTGGGGGGCAGGAGGGGGCCGCGGAGTCCGGTTGGCGGTCCTGAAGCGCGTGGCGCATCGACGATTTTCGCGCGCAACTCTTATATAAGACATAAGACATTTGACCTTGCATGGGCATTGCAATTAAAATCGCGATCGAAGCAGTGCCCGGCACAGCTTGGAGTGCCTTAAAAGCCTTTCCCTGAAACGCAAATACCAGCAGGTCCCCCATGCTTGAAAATTTTCGTGCTCACGTGGCCGCGCGCGCCGCGCTCGGCATTCCTCCCCTGCCGCTGACGGCTCAGCAGACCGCCGAGCTGGTCGAACTCCTGACGAACCCGCCCGCTGGCGAAGAGCAGACGCTGCTCGACCTGATCACCAACCGCGTGCCCGCCGGTGTGGACGAAGCCGCCCGCGTGAAGGCAGGCTTCCTCGCCGCCGTGGCCAACGGCCAGACCGCCTGCGCGCTGATCTCGCGCGCCCGTGCCACCGAACTGCTCGGCACGATGCTGGGCGGCTACAACATCCAGCCGCTGATCGAACTGCTGTCCGACGCCGAAGTGGGCACCGTGGCCGCCGACGCGCTGAAGAAAACCCTGCTGATGTTCGACCAGTTCCACGACGTCAAGGAACTGGCCGACAAGGGCAACGCCAATGCGAAGGCCGTGATGCAAAGCTGGGCCGACGCCGAATGGTTCACGAGCCGTCCGGAAGTGCCGCAAAGCCTGACCATCACCGTCTTCAAGGTGACGGGCGAAACCAATACCGACGACCTGTCGCCGGCCCCGGATGCGACCACCCGTCCGGACATCCCGCTGCACGCACTGGCGATGCTGAAGAACGCGCGTCCCGGTATCACGCCGGAAGAGGACGGCAAGCGCGGCCCGGTCAAGTTCATCGAGTCGCTGAAGGAAAAGGGCCACCTGGTCGCGTACGTGGGCGACGTGGTCGGCACCGGCTCCTCGCGCAAGTCGGCCACCAACTCGGTGCTGTGGTTCACGGGCGAAGACATCCCCTTCATCCCGAACAAGCGCTTCGGCGGCGTGTGCCTTGGCGGCAAGATCGCCCCGATCTTCTACAACACGATGGAAGACGCCGGCGCTCTGCCGATCGAACTCGACGTGTCGCAGATGGAAATGGGCGACGTGGTCGAACTGCGCCCGTACGAAGGCAAAGCCCTGAAGAACGGCGCAGTGATCGCCGAGTTCCAGGTCAAGTCCGACGTGCTGTTCGATGAAGTGCGCGCGGGCGGCCGCATTCCGCTGATCATCGGCCGCGGCCTGACCGCCAAGGCACGCGAAGCGCTGGGCCTCGCCCCGTCGACGCTGTTCCGCCTGCCGCAGCAGCCCGCCAATAGCGGCAAGGGCTTCTCGCTGGCGCAGAAGATGGTCGGCCGCGCTTGCGGTCTGCCGGAAGGCCAGGGCGTCCGTCCGGGCACATACTGCGAACCGAAGATGACCTCGGTCGGCTCGCAGGACACCACGGGCCCGATGACCCGCGACGAACTGAAGGACCTGGCGTGCCTCGGCTTCTCGGCCGATCTCGTCATGCAGTCGTTCTGTCACACCGCCGCTTATCCGAAGCCGGTGGACGTCAAGACCCACCAGACGCTGCCGAACTTCATCAGCAACCGTGGCGGCATCGCGCTGCGCCCGGGCGACGGCGTGATCCACTCGTGGCTGAACCGCATGCTTTTGCCCGACACCGTGGGCACCGGCGGCGACTCGCACACGCGCTTCCCGATCGGCATCAGCTTCCCGGCCGGTTCGGGTCTGGTCGCCTTCGCGGCCGCCACCGGCACGATGCCGCTGGACATGCCGGAATCGGTGCTGGTCCGCTTCAAGGGCAAGATGCAGCCGGGCGTGACCCTGCGTGACCTCGTCAACGCAATCCCACTGTACGCGATCAAGCAAGGCACGCTGACGGTTGCCAAGCAAGGCAAGAAGAACATCTTCTCCGGCCGCATTCTCGAAATCGAAGGCCTGCCCGATCTGAAGGTCGAGCAAGCGTTCGAACTGTCGGATGCTTCCGCCGAGCGCTCGGCCGCCGGTTGCGCGGTGCACCTGAACAAGGAACCGATCATCGAATACCTGAACAGCAACGTCACGCTGCTGAAGTGGATGATCGCCCAGGGCTACCAGGATCCGCGCAGCCTGCAGCGCCGCATCAAGGCGATGGAGCAGTGGCTGGCCGACCCGCAACTGCTGTCGCCGGATGCCGACGCCGAATACGCAGCCGTCATCGAGATCGATCTCGCCGACATCCACGAGCCGATCGTGGCCTGCCCGAACGATCCGGACGACGTGAAGACGCTGTCCGACGTAGCCGGCGCGAAGATCGACGAAGTGTTCATCGGCTCGTGCATGACCAACATTGGTCACTTCCGCGCCGCGTCGAAGCTGCTGGAAGGTAAGCGCGACATCCCGGTCAAGCTGTGGGTGGCCCCGCCGACCAAGATGGACCAGAAGCAACTGACCGAGGAAGGCCATTACGGCGTCTTCGGCACGGCTGGTGCGCGTACCGAAATGCCGGGCTGCTCGCTGTGCATGGGCAATCAGGCACAGGTGCGCGAAGGCGCGACGGTCATGTCGACGTCGACCCGTAACTTCCCGAACCGCCTCGGCAAGAACACGAACGTGTACCTCGGCTCGGCGGAACTGGCGGCGATCTGCTCGCGCCTCGGCAAGATCCCGACCAAGGAAGAGTACATGGCCGACATGAGCGTGCTCAACGCCAACGGCGACAAGATCTATCAATACATGAACTTCGACCAGATCGAAGACTTCAAGGAAGTCGCCGACGCCGTGACGATGTAAGTGTGCTGTCGGACTACGGCGTGTGCTTCGCGTCGTAGCGCCACGAAATGGCGCCGTGGGCTGAATGCCTGCGGCGCCATTTTTTTTTGCGGCGTTCGAGTCGAGGTCGGCGCGCGGCAGCCTCGCCGGGATCGCAGAGGAATCTCAGGGCCTGGCGATAGCCGATCCGCATCGCAAGACAAACCCCGCGACCTGGTCCAACGCGTATCGGGCGCTTGCAAGCTCGTCGGTCGAGCGCTGGAACGCGTGATGGAGTCCCTCGTAGATTTCCAACTGCACCGTGTTTCCCCGCTGCGCAGCGGCAGCCGCGTAGCGCCGGGCGTCGTCGAGCAGCCGTTCGTCCGTGCCGGCCTGAATGGCGATTCCACGCAGCGTCCAGAAGAAGGCCGAACGGAATACAATCAATTCCACTCTGGATTCACACCGGCGACGCGGAACAGATTCGCGCTGCCGTCCTCGCCCATATGGGACTGGTTCAAGCGCCGGCGTGGCTCTTTGCGCCGGAGATCGCCAGCGGTGCGGTCGTCAGCCTGTTGCCGGATTTCGCGCCGGCGCCGATGCCCATCCACGCCGTTCATCCTGCCGGCCGACGATTGCCGACCAAGACCCGCGTATTTATCGATTTCGTTTCGGAAATTCTCACGTCTGATCCCGGTGCGGCCTTTGTCCCGGTCAGGACCTAGCGAGTGTTCCGCCGACACCGGATCATGCCGAACAGGGATCGCGGTCCGGCCTTACCGCGCCGCAGCCAATCCCCGGTCGACAAGGCACTTGCCCCGTCCGACAATGCTTGGCGAAACACGGTCGAACCGGCTGTGATCCAAGCGTCTTTTTCCAATGCGGCGTGGGTCCCAGGTGGTCGTCCGCGATTTTTTTGACGCCCCCTGTCCGTCAGCATGCGGCCCGCGCGTCATTGTGATGGCGGCCGATGCAATTCATCCGCCTCAACCCCATGACGGAGGCTCAAATGGAATACCTGTTGATGATCTACTCGGAAGAAAACGGCTGGAACAAGATGACCGACAGCGAGCGGCAGCAAGGCGTTGCCGCCTATCACGCGTACACCGAATCGTTGAAGAAAGCGGGGGCTCTGGTGGGGGCCAACCGGCTGCAGCACACGAACACGGCCACCACGGTGCGGCTCGTCGACGGCAAGCCGCAGGTGCTCGATGGACCGTATTCCGATTCGAAGGAGCAACTCGCCGGCTACTACCTGATCGACGTGCCGAACCTCGACGCGGCGATGTCGTGGGCGTCGCGTTGTCCGGGCGCGGCGCACGGCGTCATGGAGGTGCGCCCGGTCTGGACCGCCCCTTACGAGGCACCCACTGCATGAGTGCGTCCGGCGGCGCCCTTGGCGATGATGGCGCCGCGCGTTCGATTGCCGAGGCGGTCGCTCGCCGCAGCTACGGCAAGCTCGTCGCGCTGCTGGCAATGCGCACGCGCGACGTCGCCGCAGCCGAGGACGCGCTCGCCGACGCATTCGCGGCCGCGCTCGCGGACTGGCCGGAGCACGGCTGTCCCGCGAGTCCTGAAGCGTGGCTGATGACGGTCGCGCGCCGCCGGGCGATCGATGGCGCGCGTCGCCGCCAGGTTGGCGACGACGTGGCGAACCAGTTGATGATCCTCGCCGACGAGATCGACGAGAGTGAGGCAGGCGCGTTGCCCGACCGGCGGCTTGCGCTGCTGTTCGCGTGCACGCACCCTGCGCTCGAGGCCGCGATTCGGACGCCGCTGATGCTGCAAGTGGTGTTGGGGCTGGAAGCGAAGACGATTGCGTCGGCGTTCCTGATGTCGCCCGCCGCGATGAGCAAACGTCTCGTGCGGGCGAAGACCAAGATCCGCGAAGCGGGCATTCCGTTCAGCGTGCCCGAGCGCGAGGAGCTGCCCGGCCGGCTCGACGCGGTGCTCGAAGCGGTCTATGCGGCGTACGCGGAAGGTTGGACGGACCCGGTCGGCGGCGATACCGAGCGGCGCGACCTCGCCGACGAGGCGCTGTATCTCGCGCAACTGCTCGTCGAGTTGCTTCCCGACGAACCGGAGACGTTGGGCCTGCTCGCGCTGATGCTGTTTGCACAGGCGCGGCGTGATGCGCGACGCGATGCGGCTGGCGACTACGTGCCGCTGTCGGCCCAGGACCCTGCAACGTGGAACGCGCCGATGATCGACGCGGCGAACGCACTGCTGCGGCGCGCGAACGCGCGCAACGCAATTGGGCGCTTTCAGCTCGAGGCCGCGCTGCAGTCGGCGCATGTGGATCGCTGCCGGACGCGTCGCCCGAACTGGGACGAAATCGTGCAGCTCTACGATGGGCTGCTCGCCATTGCAGCGTCGCCGGTAGTGGCTGTGAACCGCGCGCTGGCCGTGGCGGAACGTGACAGCCCGCAAGCGGCGCTCGACGCGCTGGCGCCGTATGCGGACGATCCGAGGCTGGCCGACTACCAGCCCTACTGGGCCGCACGCGCCAATCTGCTCGCGCGTACCGGCGCGACTGCGCAAGCACTCGACGCGTACGATCTGGCAATCGGCCTTGAGCGTGATCCGGCCGTGCGCCGGTTCCTGCAGCGCAAGCGAATGGAGCTTGCATCGAAGAGCAGTTAGCGGAGTGGGTTGCGTTTGCCTGCTTCGTCAGGTCGGGCGTGGCGGCTTTGCCCCGACAGGCCTGCGCCTGAACCTTACCGCTCCGGCTGCAACAACCCCCAGCTCACGAGAATCGCCTGGATGCTGCGCGCGTAGGCGTCGCGCTCGTGCGGCGATTCCGAGTGATACGCTCCGATTGCGCGCCATGTGTTGCCGTATCGCACCATCTTCTGCTTGAGCAGCCACGCGGCCACGAAGATATTCACGCACGGGTCCGTGAGCGCGCGGTGCGGAATGCCCCGGCTCTCGAGTTCAGGAAAGTGGATCGAATTGATCTGCAATTGTCCCACGTCGATCGAACCGTTGGCGTTGCGGTTGATGGCGCTCGCGTCGCCTTTCGATTCGCGCCATGCCACGGCGCGCAGCACGTGCGGATTGACGCCCTGGTAAGCGCTGGCCTTGTCGAAGCAATCGTCGGCGGACGGGGCGGCTTGCGCGGCCGAACTGCCGAGCGCCAGCAGCGCCGCCCAGGCGCATAGGGCCCACGACCGCAAAGGGCGGAAGGCGTTGGTCTTGTGCTGGTCCATGAGTCGGGGCTCCAGGTTCTGCTTTACTGCGCCAGCGCGGAATCGAGCTGCCGCTCGATGTCCTTGAGATAGGTGCGCGACGCATCGGAGACGACGAGGCGCGGCGTGGGCATCGCGCAGCGGCAATCGTGCTGGTGCGTCTTCTTCTTGTTGTGCGACGTCGAGCGAGGCGCGGGAAGATCGTCGTCGTCGCCGGTGGAGGGCGGCAGCATGGAGAGCGTGGGCAGCGGCGGGTAGACCTTGTCCGCAGAGGCTGTGGTGACAGCGGTGGCAGTGCCGGCCGCAGTCGCAGGCGCGCTGGCAGCGGGCTGGCCCGCCCATGCGGCCGAACCTAAGCATAGCGATGCCGCGGCGAAAGCAATCAGGCGCATCGTGTCAGCTCCCCGCATGTAGCGGCTGGATCGAGACGCTGTACGTCTGGTTCGCGCCGCTCGTAAGGTTTTCGAGCGTGGGTTTGAGCCCCTGTTGCGGCACGCCCCGCCAGATCGCCTGGTTGATGTACTTGAAGTCCTGGCCCAGCGCCGTTACGCGGATCACAGTGGGCTGCTTCTGCGCGGCGGCGAGCGCACCCGCCTTGGCGAGCACCGTAGTCAGTTGCGGATCGCGCGCGCCGAGTGCATCGGCGGGAATGTCGAACTTCATGATCACGTCCGACACCGCAGGTTTCTCGGCTTGAGCCGTATTGGGCTGCTGCAGTTGTGCACAGCCCGTTACAAACATTACGGCAAGTAAGAGCACAACGCGCGTCACGTCGGGGTCTCCAAAGTTTCGTGGCGATGTACGCGTTTTCGGCTTGGGATGCTCAGACTTGATACCTGGGGCAAACGTTTGCGAAAAAAGAAAGAGTTCGCTCTCGCGGCGCCGCTTCCCGGAAGGTTGCTGCGTGCACCTCCGCCTTCGAGCAAAGAACTTCTTACCCTGTCGGGTAAATCCGCAGCGATTGCTACGCGTACGCTCGTCGGAACGCGATCGACCTGGCGCCCCAACCCGACGAACCGACTCACGCATACCGCGCGAGAAACATATCCGCCGCCGCTTCCGCGATGCGCTTCTGCTCCTTGGCATCGAGCGGCACTTGCCCCATCGCCACTTGCGGCCAGAAGGCAAAAGCCTTCACGAGCCCCTGCAACTGCAGTGCCGCGAAGACGGGGTCATCGGTCTTGATGCGGCCGTCCGCGGCGGCCGCCCGGACCCACGCCGTCAGATCTTCCTCGCGTTCCCCCATGCGAGCGACCATGTCCCGCGCGCGCTTCGGTGAATGGATACCAGCCGCGATCGCCACCCGGGCAAGCGACAAAAAGGACTCGTCGTGAAGCAGCCGCAGCTTGCGCTCCAGCAGATCGAGCAACTGCGCGCGCAACGGTTGGTCAGCACGATAAGAAGGCGCATCGCCGTCCTGGCTCGCGTCCCACAGCTGATGGAGAATCGCCGCGAAAAGCGCTTCCTTGCTCGGGAAATGGTTATAGACCGTGCGCTTCGAGACATTCGCGCGGGCGGCGATACGGTCCATGCTGGTAGCGTCGTAGCCGGCCGCGAGGAATTCCTCGATCGCTGCAGCGACGATCGCGACGCGCTTTCGGTCAGTCAGACGTTGGGGGCGGGCACAGGATTCCATCCAACGATTTTACACTGGCCAGTTTACTTTTCTTGAGAACAAACTACACTGCCGAGTGTAAATTTTCTTCGGAAGGTCAACTTCATGACGTCGCTTCCCGCCTTTGTCCGCCGAATGCTCGGCGTGAACGCCGCACAACGCAGCCGCGCGAGGTTCAGCCTGTCGCCGCAGCATGACGGCGAGCGCTTTCGCAACGTCAAGCCGCGTCCGGCGGAAAGCCTGCGCAAAACGCTCGGCCTCGCGTGGACGGTGCTGTTCAACAAGCCGCGCGGCACCGTGCCGGCCGACGCGTTGCCGGTCGAAACGCTGACGCGCGCGCAACTCGACGCGGCGCCCGACCGCAGCCTGTACCGGCTCGGTCATTCGACGATGCTGCTGAAGTTGCGCGGCAAGTTCTGGCTGACCGATCCCGTGTTCGCCGAGCGGGCGTCTCCGTTCCGCAATCTCGGTCCGAAGCGCTTTCATGCGCCGCCGATCTCGCTCGACGATTTGCCGCCGCTGCACGGCGTGATCCTGTCGCACGATCACTACGACCATCTCGACCGCGAAACCGTGCTGATACTGGCGCAGCGTACCGAGGTGTTTTTGACGCCGCTTGGGGTCGGCGACCGGCTCATCGAATGGGGTATCGACGCGGCAAAGGTCCGGCAGTTCGACTGGTGGCAGGGCACGGCTGTCGAGGGTATCGAGTTCACCGCGACGCCCGCCCAGCACTTCTCCGGGCGCAGCCTGTTCGACGGCAACCGGACGTTGTGGGCGTCGTGGGTGATCGTCGATCACGATTTGCGCGTGTTTTTCAGCGGCGACACCGGTTACTTCGAGGGTTTCAGCGCGATCGGCGAGCGCCTCGGACCATTCGACGTCACGTTGATCGAGACCGGCGCGTACGACGCGATGTGGCCATACGTCCATATGCAGCCCGAAGAAACCGTGCAGGCACATATCGACCTGCGCGGCCGCTGGCTCGTGCCGATCCATAACGGCACCTTCGACCTCGCGATGCATCGCTGGCAGGAGCCGTTCGAAAGGGTGACGGGGCTGGCGCTCGCGCGAGGCGTCGCGCTGTCGACACCGCGCATGGGCGAGCGGCTCGATCTGACTGCGGTGCATCGCGGCGAACGCTGGTGGCGCGACGTTGCGCAAACCGCTGCCGTGCGGAAGGCTTCGTGGCGGATGTGCGCGGCGCGCGGGGTCCAGGAGGGGGAGTCGTCCTGAGGTCGTTGGCACCGCCACGTTTTTGCGGCGGACGAGAGCGCCCGAGCGGACTGTTTCTCGGCGGTTCGCTGGTGCGGCGCGCGCACGTTGCCGTTCCCGCCGAAGCGCTCGCGACCTCGAAGTACGCTCCGTCGGAACTGTCCGCCGCGGCGTGATACGCAACCGTCGATCTGCGGGTTAATTCTTCAGGTCGGCGAGAATGCGTTCCGCGAGAAAATCGCACACAGGCCGTTTCGAAGCGGCACTTCGCGCCAGCACGACTTCAAGCGTGCCGATTTCCGGCAGGCCATTCGCGGTTCCCAGCAGCGAGAAGTGAGCCGGTACCGCGCACTTCGCCAAAGGCGTCACCGCGAGTCCGGCCTCGGCCATCGTCAGCAGACCCAGCAGACTCGGACTTTCATACGAGGTTCGATACGTGATGCGCGCGCGCTCCAGGCTCCGGATGGCTTTCTCCCGCGCGACGCTGCCGGGCAAAAACACGGCGATGGGCAAGGGCCTTTCACGCCAGATCTCGGTCGCGCCTGGCGCGGCGGCCCAGACCATCGGTTCATGACGCAGGAACTCGCCGTGTAATCCTTTCACGCGCGTCGCGCAGACGAGATCGACCGTGCCGTCTTTCAACATGGGCTCGAGAGCGACGCTTGGCAGGCCCACTACCTGAATCTCCGCCTTCGGATAGGTCGCCGAGAATTTCTTGAGGATCGGCGGGAACAGTGACGTCGCATAGTCGTCAGGCACGCCGATCACCACGCGTCCGGTCACGTCGGGCCGTACCACCGCTGCCCACGCTTCGTCGCGCAGGGCGATCATCCGCCGCGCGTAGGTCAACAGCATTTCGCCGTCCTGCGTCGGCACCACGCTGCGAGGCTTGCGCACGAAAAGCGCCTTGCCGAGCGCCGTCTCGAGCGTCTTGATCTGCATGCTCACCGCCGATTGCGAACGATGCACGACCTGCGCCGCGCGACTAATCGTGCCGGCGTCCGCGACCGCGATGATCATGGACAGCACGTCCAGATCGAGCGCTTTCATTTCCGTTGCCATGATGGTTGATATCAGAAAAGTAGATCGATTCCATCAATATTATGCGATTTTCTTTTGCGAGCACACCCTCGATAGTGGCGGCAAAGGAGCCTTGTGATGAATGCACGTACCAGCCCATCGATTCTGGCCTCGGCCGTTGGCGCGTCCGCGCCATCGTTTGTGACCACCGCATCGAGTCTTGCGATACCGTATGTCGAGTCCGGGCGCGGCGAGCCGATGGTGTTCGTGCACGGCTCGCTTTGCGACTATCGCTATTGGGACGCCCAGATGGCCTCCCTGTCGGGCCGGTTTCGCTGCTTCGCGCCGAGCTTGAGCCATTACTGGCCCGAGATCGATGCATTTGGACACAGCGACTTCAGTTGGGAGGCGCACGTCGAGGAAATTGCCGGATTCATCACGGCGCTCGACCTTGCTCCCGTTCATCTGGTCGGTCACTCGCGGGGTGGGTGCGTGGCTTTCCATCTCGCGCGCGAATTTCCGCGCCTCGTGAAAACGCTGACGCTAGCCGATCCCGGCGGCCCGCTGCAAACCGAACCGAGGGGGCAGCCTGCGTTCATGCCGCCGGCGACCAACGTGTTGCGCGCACGGGTCGCGGAACTGATCGAGCGGGGCGAGTTCGACGCCGGCTTGTCGATGTTCGTCGACTCGGTGAGCATGCCGGGGTTCTGGAACAAAAGTCCGGAGAGCTTTCGTCGCATGGCGCTCGACAACGCGCTCACGCTGCCAAAGCAGTTGCTCGATCCGCTTCCCGCCTATACGCCGGAAGCCGCGCGCGATATCAAGTGCCGTACGTTGTTGATCGATGGCCAGAAAAGTCCCCGTATGTTCCGCAATACGGTCGACAAGCTCGAACAGTGGATCGAGTTTGCGGAACGCGAAACGATCGACGGTGCGTCGCATGGGATGAATGTCGCGAGACCGGATGCGTTCAACAGGGCGGTTGCGACTTTCGCGGCGTAGCCCGGTCGACGGCAGAGTGCTCCGGCGTGCACGCTGGTTTTCCCGGCCAGCAAGGTATCGATCTTGTGATCCTGGGACAGCAACTCGGCCGCCGTATTCGAATGAACGACCGAGCCGCGCTCGAGCACCACGGCGTTGTGCGTGATGCCCAGCGCCTTGCGCGCGTTCTGCTCGATCAGAATCACTGAGAGGCCTTCGTCGCGGATGATCTCCGAGAGGATGCGCGTCAAGTCCTGCACGATAATCGGCGCGAGGCGACGGCTTCAGCCGAAGCACGCTGCCTCTTCATTGGGCGGCCAGAGGCAGCCGGACACAGTTCTTGCTCGCGTATTCATCGATTCATCAATTCGGCGGGCCAGGCGCAAAGCCGGCACGCATAGTGCTGACGCGCGAGCGCCGTCGTGCCAGCGGGCGACTCGAGCGCAGCGTCGAACGAACCCGCGGTCACGACGACGCCCGATGCCATGCAACCGGGCCCTCGACCAAAGGAGGACTTTCAATGAAAGACATCGATCTGAACCAGCGCGTAGAAGAAATCGAACTGGCTCTTTCCACACTATTCGAGTCGCCGAAGGCGCCCGCGATCAGCAGCTACGACGACGGCCGGACGTTCTTCATCCAGGCCTCCTGGGTCGTCGAGTCACACGGCGACACGACGCTGGATGCGCGATGCGTGCTCACACTTCACTTTTCGGATTCGCAGATTCAGCGTTACGCGCAGATGGACACGGCACAACGTATCCTCGTGCGCGAACGCCTCTGCCAAATGGTCCGCGATCGACTCCGAGCGGAAGGCGGTGAGTTGCCCTTGCGGGGAGATTGCGCGGAAGACCTGCATGTGGAGGATCGGCTGCTGGATGTCGACGATCAGCTCTGATCCATCGCGGACGGCGTACGTCCGCGGCTTGGCGATTGGCTGTCCGAGCCGGCAGCCGCCTGCCAATCGAGTTGCGCCCGAATCTCCACGATGTAGCGAGGTCGAAAAGTGACTAGCACGATTCTTCGCTCGGGACTGGGGGCGGGAGCGACTCGAGCAACTTCAAGAGCCTTGCCTGCTGCTGCGGAGTCAGTCCTTGAGTAGCGCTCACCTGCTGAACACGCGCGCGCCAGTAGGTCCGGCTGAACAACGAATCCGCGCCATCGGAGGACAGGATCCGTTCGAGATGGGAAATCGCATCTCCAGCGGTCAGGGGTGTATAGGGGCTCTCCCTGTCCGGGGGCCCTTTCTTGATTGTGGTTTTCATCCACTTCTCTCAGGTGGTGACCGGCTGGGTCCGGTCGTGTACGTCCGGCTTCAATTGGCCGGTTCGTGCCAAACAACCCATGCGGGGCGCGCGCCCGTCAGCTACCTGGCGGGCCAGGTAGCATGACGCGCGCGGGGTCGCATGGCGACGCGACCCATTGCTAGCGGCACGGCCCCGGTGTTCAGCAAAGCTCCGCGGCGGCCACCCACGGCATCGTCTCGAACTGCCTGAGAACGGTGTGCAGCGATCCGGAGAACCTGTCGGCAAACGCGATCGTCATGTCTTCGACGTCACGTTTGCGGTTGCTCGTAATCCTTACGTCCTCGATGGCATCTGCGACCGGCATCAATACCTGCCACACTGCGGCGACCCGCATGCAGCCGCGCCTCGTACGAACCGTAATCTGATGGCTTGTGGCCTTTAGTTGTCCGGTGGTTTCCGGTGTCATTCTTCAGCCCTCTCGATGTATCTGATTTGTTATTGGCACGGACGATGCACCTACATTCGCCCGCGCGGTTGATGCCACCACTCATGATGATCCAGATGTCGTAGCAGTCGTGCCCGTCTGCGCTCACGGCGATAGTGATCAATCACCATCAGCATTGCGATGCTGAGGGCCGAGCCCCCAATAATCAGGCCCATCCAGGTCTCACTCATGACACGTTCCTCTCATGGAAGCACAGGGGTGTTGCGTGAATGGTTCACGCCGCTTCGTCCGATGTTCCGGCGCATACCGGCGCGGTGTGTCACGTTACTGCATGTGCTGGCCGCCGTTGATCGCGATATTGGAGCCGGTCACGAAGCCGGCATCGTCCGAGCAGAGATAGAGCACGAGCGCCGCGACTTCCTCGGGCTTGCCGAGACGGCCCATGGGGATATGCGGCAGGATCTTCGTATCGAGGATGTCCTGCGGAATCGCGGTGACCATCCTGGTGGCCAGGTAGCCCGGCGAAATCGTGTTGACGGTGACCCCTTTGCGCGCCACTTCCAGTGCTAGCGACTTGGTGAAGCCGTGCATGCCGGCCTTGGCCGCGGCGTAGTTGGTCTGGCCGACCGAGCCTTTTGAACCGTTGACGGACGAAATATTGACGACGCGCCCCCAGCCTCGTGCGACCATCTCTTCGCACAGCGGCTTGGTCATGTTGAAGACCGAATCGAGGTTCGTGCGAATGACCGCATCCCAGTTCACCTTGTCCATCTTCCTGAGAGTCATGTCCTGGGTGATCCCCGCGTTGTTGACCAGGATGTCGACCGGGCCGACCTCCGCCCGAATCTTGTCCGCGCAACGCTGGCATGAGTCGTAGTCGGCCACGTCGACCGGGTAAGCGCGGAAGCTCCGGCCCTGAGTTTCCATGTCAGCCAGCCATTTGTCCGCACCGGTGTTGTTCGGCGAGTGCGTGACTACCACCGCATACCCTGCGTCGTGCAGTTTCGTACTGATCGCTTCTCCCAGGCCGCCCATGCCGCCCGTTACTACTACGATTCGTTTCGTCATCCTTTCCATCCGTGATCATAACGTCTGCGAGGATCGTGAATACCCAATGGCGGTCTCGCATACCCGCCATTGTTTTGCCACAATGCGCTGCCGCCTCCAGCGTCGAGGGAGGAACGGCTGCTGCATTGATTGAACTGCGCGGGTTTTTATGGGCTTGTGGTATTGCGCGAATGGAGCCGGGTGCGTCAGCTCGCGGCGATATGCCGCGCCGGCGCACTGCTCAAAGATTCCAGATGCCCCGAATGGTGTTTCTCGCCTGTCGGTTCAGGGCGGCGAGTTTCTGTGCCCTTCAAACGCTTCGCTGGCGAGCGAAAGAAAAATCGACGCATTCGTTCGGCAGAATTTCAGCAAATCTTCGGACGAAAGGTCTTTCATTGCTTCTCCCTGAATTGATTTCGAACCCACTTGCCCCGGAGACGACATGCGCAATGAATGTGCTGAATGTCAGTCGGAAACGATTCCAGAGCAAAAGTATTATTAGTAAGACTGAATAAACACCACAAAACCAGTTCGGCCTGGATCGCACTTCTGGTCGTCGGTATTCAACAGTCGAATGACGACACGGTGTCCATATCGGGTCGCGGCCGATCGGTTGGCCATAACCCTCGTCAGTCCGGCCGTGCCGCTGACCGGATGCTTCGCCCTGGATTTCAACTGTCATGAAATGACATAACAATCGATGTTAGAAGGTTCATTCTAACTTCAAATTGTTAAATTTTTGAGAAGAAGGGCTAGGTAAATACCCCTATTCCGAAAGGTCGGCTATCAGAGGAGATAGTCGAGCTAAGTCGACGTTCGAACGTCCGAACGAAGGACGCGCATGGCCAGCGATGATGAGTGCTCTCTCCGATTGCTTCGCGGAGCACCCCAACAATGTCACGAAAATGTCCCAAATGACAGGACACTGCAGTGAGCACCACCGGATGCATCATTGCATGTCATGCAAGAAAATGACAATTCAGCCGACGCTGTCAGACACTTCTGCCTGGGCCCGGCCGGCTCGCTGCACGAGGGGCGGCTGCCCAGGGAGCGTCGCTCGTCCGCGGCGCGTGCGGTAGAGAATGGCGAACGCTGCGGCGCGGCACGCATAGCGAATGCGTGTCGGCGGCGGTGAACGGGACCGGGTTTCCAAGGGCAACGCAGGCGCACCTAGAACACCGTTCGCACGCGAGCGTAAGATGGAAAGGATTGATCGATGAGTTTCAAGGGGGCGCCATGAAGACGGTGTGCCCGCTGCACGGGCCAACGACCATCGTCGGCACGAACGCGTATGGGTTTCCGATCTATGCGTGTTGCCGCGACGACGTTCCGTATGTCACGCCGCCGGACGCCTGTACGCGTGAACCGGCGCAACGCGGACAAGAATCTAAGCCGCCACCGCGGCAGCCTCAGGCAAACAAGGAACCACGCTGACGTTCGCGGGCAACGTCATACCCGCAGCGAAACCTTATCGGCTCCAGTTGCAGTCGATCAAGGCATCAACGAGGCGCCAGTCCTGCCAGTCGCAAAAGTCGAGCATCAGCGTGCCGCCTGGTTCCGGACGAGCCGCGAGTCGCTCCGCAAGTTGCTCGTGAATGCCGCCATGCCGTGTATCGCCACACGCCACGACGACCGGCGCCGCCGCCATCCCCGTGCCGCTGCAAAAGTTGATGACCCACCGCTTGCCGCACAGAGCGGGGGCGAGGTTCAACAGTGAATCGATGGCGCGCCATTTGTAAGCGATCGATGTCGGCACCGGCACGCGAAACTCGTCCTGAACGATGGCCGACATCCGGTCAGCCGGCGAAACGGTGTGATCAGTCAGGGCAGGGCGCAAGAAAACCTCTGGATAAGCAAAGCGTCTGCTGCAGCGGCGGCGTGAAGTCGGAGCCTCCTACTTCAACCCGCCCGAAAAGCCCTGCAGCAGATAGCGCTGCACATAGCCCGCGAGCAGAAGCGTCGGCACCGACGAAATCAGCCCCGCGCTCATCAGTTCGCCCCAGTCGATGCCGTTCTCGGTCACATAGCCCGCCATGGCGAGCGGCAGCGTGAAATGACTCGGCGACGAGACGAACAACAGCGCCAGCAGAAACTCGTTCCACGCGATGACGAACACGAAGATGGCGGCGGCAACGAGACCTGGCGCGCACAGCGGCACGACGATGAAGACGATGCGCTGCGCGAGGTTCGCGCCGTCGAGCGCCGCGGCCTCCTCGAATTCGATCGGCACGTCGCGCACGAACGGCAGCAACATCCAGATCGCCATCGGCAGCGCGTACAGCTGATAGGCGAGTATCAGCCCAAACAGCGAATCGAGCAGATGGAGCCACTTGGCCAGCGAAAACAGCGGTACGGCCACCGTAATCGGCGGCATCAGCTTCAGTGCCAGCACGAGCAGCAGGAACAGCAGATCGAGGCGCGCGGGAAACGCAAGCCGCGCGAGGGCATAAGCGGCCGGAAAAGCCAGCGCGAGCGCGAGCAACGTGGCGCCTGGCGCGACCCACACGGAGTTCAGCACCGACTGGGCCATGCCGCTTTCCCACACCGCCGCGAAGTGCTCGAACGTGGGCGCCGAAGGCCACAACGAGAGCGGATGGGCGAGGCGTTCCAGCGTCGGCGTGAAGGCCGCACCAGCCATCCATGTGCACGGCAGCAGCAACACCGCCAGCGCAGCGATCCGCAACAGCCCTCGCACCTCGGCAGCGGACGAGCGTCGCGCGAAACCCTGCAAGCGTGCGAGAGGCATCAACGGTCGCGCTTGACGGCCGATTTCCATATGTATCCCGAGACCAGCACCGCGCACGTGAGCAGCATCAGTACCGAAGCCGCGCTGGCGGGTCCTACGTTGAAGAACCGGAAACCCGTGTCGTAGATGTACGTCGACAGCGTTTGCGTGGCATTGCCCGGAACGCCGCCCGTCAATGCGTACACCTTGTCGAACAGCTTGAAGGTGTCGATCGAGCGCAGCAGCATCGCGAGGGCGACGTGGGGTGCAACGAGCGGCAGCGTGATGTATCGCAGGCACTGCCATTCGTTCGCGCCGTCGGTGCGGGCCGCCTCGGCGATTTCCGGCGGAATCGACTGCAGCCCCGCGAGAATGATCAGGAATGCCATCGGCGTCCATTGCCAGACATCGACCAACGTCAGCGACCAGAGCGCGAGGTGCGGATCGGATAACCAGGGCACCGCCGGCAGAGCTGCCGCCGTGAGCAGCGCATTCAGGAAGCCGCGGTAATTGAGCCAATTGCGCCCAGATGGCGGAGCACACGAGCGTGGAGAGCATCATCGGCAGCACGGCGAGCGGCACGGCGATGGGCCGGCCCGGAAACGCGCGCACGAACAGCAGCGCGAGCGCGAGGCCGAACAGGACTTCAGCGAGCGAGGCCACGCTCATGAACTGGATCGCATTGACGAAACTCGTGCCGAACTCGCCGTCCGCAATGACCGATCGATAGTTGGCGAGCCCGATGAACGAGCGATGCCCCGACGCGTAATTCACCGAGAAAAACGAATCGATCAGCACGCGCGCCATCGGGTAGAGCGCCAGCACGCCGAGCACGAGCGCGGCTGGGCTCATCAGGACGATCAGCGGCAGATAACGTCGCAACCCGCTCATCGACTCTTTCCCACGCTTGTCTGCGCTGTCACCGCCGCTTTCACTGCAATGCGGCGTTGGCCTGGGCGATCTTCAGCGCCGCCTGATGCAAGGCTGCGTCGGGCGCGGCCTGCCCCGCCAGCGCGAGTTGCAACGCGTCGCCGAGAATCGCCTCGATCTGCTGCCAGTCTTTCACGCGAGGCCGCGCACGGCCCGTTTCGAGCGCCTTCAGCTGGTCCGGGTACCAGCGATACTGCTTGACGAGCGTCGGATTGACGAAGACGCTCTTGCGCGTCGGCGGAATGCCGAGCACGCGCAGAGGCAGGCGAACAGGGTCGTCCGCTGGATCATTGAAGCCATGGCTCTTGGATTCCTCCAGGGGAAAGGCGTATGCGTACGATGAGTCCAGAGCAACCCACCCCGTTTTCATTGATCGCGCGCAGCGTTGCGAAAAATAAATGCCAGATGCGGCAGCGGGAATTGCAGCAACCTAGCATGACGTACATGTGTCAGCAAGCACGGTTGCCGCGCAGTGTTCGGACCCGCATGCAGGCACGCTTGCCGCGTGGTCCGTTTGCGCGCCGCGACCGCCCTCAGCTGATCATGGCGCGGGTTGGTCCATTGAAGCGCCGCACCAACCCCGCAAAGCGATGCGGCCACAATGCTTCGGATCACGAATGAGCGAGAGGACGAAGGCCGCTAATCTCGCGGTCCATAGCCATCGCTCTCACTATGGACAAACCGCGTCCGGCGGCGCGGGCGGCAAAATTTTTCCGCTCTGCACCATGAAATCCGTAGGGACCCGGTCATCGTTTGTACCGATTGAGCGTTGCGAGTCCCGTGAATATTGTTGTGTGCGCATTCTTCAAATGCTGCGATGTGGCGGGCAAATGTTGCTCAACGATCCTTTCGAATCGGAGATGCATGATGTCCAGTAAAAGTGTGTGGCGAAACTTTCATTGCGTCGTCGCGACGGGGATGGTAGCGGCGGGCCTGGGTCTGCCGGCAGGCGCCCATGCGGCGGCAGAGCCGATCAAGATCGGCGTGATCAGCGAAGAATCCTCGGTGGCGGGCGCTTCGATCAGCAAGGCGGCGCAACTCGCCGCGGACCAGATCAACGCCAGCGGTGGAGTCGATGGCCGGCCCATCCAGATCGTCGCGTACGACGACCATTCATCGGCTTCGGACGGCGTGCGCGCCTTCCAGCGCGCGGCGACTCAGGACAAGGTAGTCGCTGTGATCGGCAGCTACATCAGCGAAGTGGCGCTCGCGATGGAGCCGTGGTCGGGACGCCTGAAGATGCCCTTCATCACTCCCGGCGCGGCTAGCAACGACATCTCGAAGCACGTTCACGACGACTACGACCACTACAAGTACACGTTCCACGGCTGGATGACGTCGGCGTTCATCGCACAGTCCATCTGCGACTTCTCACACGACGTTCTGGTCGGCCAGTTCAAGATGAAAACGACGGTCGTCATGAGCGAGGACGCGGCGTGGACCAAGCCGCTCGACGAACGCTACCTCGAATGCCTGCCCAAAGCGGGACTTCAGGTGCTCGATCACATCCGCTTCAATCCTGACACTTCCGACTTCACGCCGATCTTCAACCAGATCGAGGCGAAGCACCCCGATACGATCACCACCGGCATCAGCCACGTTGGCGTGCAGCCGACCGTGCAATGGCACGACCAGCAGGTGCCGATCCCGATGTCGGGCCAAAGCTCGCAGGCCACGACCACGAGCTTCTGGAAGGACACGAACGGCGCGACGGACGGCGTGATCACGGCCTCGGCCGCGGCGCCGGGCGTGGCGATCACGCCGAAAACGATACCTTTTACGGATGAGTATCAGAAGAAGTTCGGCGTTTCTCCGGCGTATTGCGGCTTCACGAGCTACGACCTCGTCTACATCCTCGCGGACGCGATCAAGCGCAACAAGGGCTCGACCGATCCGGACCGGATGGTCGACGCACTCGAGAAAACCGACTACGTGGGCACGATCGGACGCTGGCAGTTCTACGGCAAGAGCGATCAGTTCACGCACGCGCTGAAGTACGGGCCCGGCTATATCACGGGCATCGACCTGCAATGGCAAAACGGCAAGCAGGTTGCGATCTGGCCCAAGTCGATTGCCAACGGCACGGTCAAATTCCCGACCTTCATCAAGGTGCAGCAGGCAAGCGCGAACTAGCAGCGCGACGATCGCGACTGTCCGGACCCGCGCATAGCGAAGGCCCGGACAGCGCACGCATCGACACCTTAACCAACATGAAAGGCCGGGCATGTTGCTACTGCAGATTCTCGTCGACGGCTTTGCGATCAGTTCCCTCTACGCGCTGGGCGCGATCGGTTTCACGTTGATCTTCGGCGTCTCCGGCATCTTGAATCTCGCGCACGGCGGCGTGATGCTGGTCGCGGCGCTGATGGGCTGGATGCTCGCGGGCGAGGCGGGACTTGGCACCTATCTCGGCACGCTGCTCGGCGTGTTGGCGGGTCTCGTGACGGCCTTCGTCACCTACCTGATGGTGGTGCGGCCCATTCAACGCTCGGCCGCGATTCCCGGCGAAGAAAAGGAAATCTTCGTGCTCACCGGCACGCTGCTGTGGGGCATCATGATCCAGCAGGGCATGGCGTGGCTCTTTACCGACAACCCGGTCACGATGCGCCCGCTGATCAGCGGTGTGGCGATGGTCGGCAGCGTGCGCGTGCCGTTCAACGAAATCATGATCGCGGCGGTCTGCTGGGCCGTGATCGGCATGTTGTGGCTGTTCGTGAACCGCACGCGCGCGGGCAAGGCGCTGCTCGCGGCGTCGATGAACCCTCGTGGTCTCACGCTGCTCGGTTTCGAACTCTCCCGAATCTATCTTCTCGCGTGGAGCATCTATGGGGTGCTGGCCGGCGTCGCGGGCGTGCTGCTCGCTTCGTTCCTCGGCGTGAGCACCAACAATGCGGGGCAACTCACGGCCAGCGCATTCTCCATTGTGGTGCTGGGCGGGCTCGGCAGCGTGTCCGGTTCGCTGATGGCCGCGTATGTGGTCGGTTATCTGGAAACCATTACGGCCTATCTGATCGCGCCGACCCTGCGGCCGCTGCCCGCGTTGCTGCTGCTGGTGCTCGTGGTGTATGTAAGACCCCAGGGCTTCCTGGGACGCCGCTAACAGTGCGAATGGAGCGTTCCCCCATGTCCGTTCTTCTCCGTTCGCGTGGCGCATGGATCGCCGTTGCGCTCGTCGCGATGGCGGCGACGTTGCCGTGGTGGCTTTCGGGCTACATCCTCGGCGTGCTCACGGTTGCGTATTACTTCGGCGTGTTCGCCATGTCGTGGGACCTGTTGTTCGGCTTTGCCGGCGAGGTCAACTTCGGGCCGACCTTCCTGATCGGACTGGGCGCCTATTCGGCCGCGATCCTCGACGCCAGATGGGGTCTGCCCATACCCGTTTGCGTGCTCGCTGGCGGCGTCGTCGCGCTGGTGGGCGGCCTGCTGCTGGCGGTGCCCGCGCTGCGGTTGCGCGGTCCTTACTTCGGGCTGGTTACGCTCGTGGCCGTGCTGCTGCTGCAGAACGCCATCGTGATCTTTGCGGGCATAACTGGCGGCGAGATCGGCATGATGGTGCCGGACGTGATGTCGGTCGACGCGAACCATAACTACTGGATCGCGCTCGCGTTCCTGATCGTTTGCGCCGTCCTGCTGTTCGGCCTGTCGCGTTCGGCAGTCGGTCTGATCCTGCAGGCAAGCGGCCAGGACGCGACCGGCGCGCAGGCGCTGGGTTTCAACGTCACGCGACACAAGCTCGTGGCCTTTTGCATCAGCGCCGTTTTCTCCGGCGTGGCCGGCGCGATGCTGGTGTTCTACCAGGGCACGGCCTCCGTGAGCACGGTGGTGGATCTCAGCGTGGGAGTACAGATCATCATCGCGGCCGTGCTCGGCGGACGCCGCACGATACTCGGCGCGGTGCTCGGCTCGATCTTCCTGATCGTCGCCGGCGAGTTTCTGCGCCCGCTCGGCCAGCTCAACACATTCGTCGTCGCGGCGGTCGCACTGGCGGCGCTGCTGTTCTTTCCAGACGGTCTGCTCGGCAATCTGCTGCGTGCGAGGGAGCGCCAATGAACGACACGCCGCTGCTCTCCGTACGCGGACTGACCAAGCGCTTCGGCGGTCTCGTCGCCGTGAAGGATATCGGCTTCGACATCCGGCCCGGCGAGATTCTTGGCCTGATCGGACCAAACGGCTCGGGCAAGTCCACCGTGATGAAGCTGATCATGGGCATCGAGCGGCCCAACGCGGGGTCGGTCAAGGTGAATGGCGTGGAGATGGCCGGCTGGGCGCCGCACCGGATCGCGCGCGCGGGCGTGGGCATCGTGTTTCAGCATTCGCGGCCGCTCCATCGGCAGACGGTGCTGGAACACATCAAGCTCGCGCTGCTTCCTGATTCGCTCGTCAAGCTGGCCGCCGAACCGCACGTGCACCAGCGCGCGCAGGAAATTGCCTCGCGTGTGGGCCTTGCCGCCGTCATGCATCGGCATCCCGCGACACTGCCATTTGCGGATCTGCGCCGCATGGAGATGGCCAAAGCGATTGCGCGCGACCCGCAGGTCGTGCTGGTGGACGAGCCGTTCGCGGGACTGACGGTGGCGGAATCGGAGGCGTTTTCCGAGCTGATTCGCGGCTTTCGCGCCGAAGGCCGCGCGGTGCTGCTGGTCGATCACAACGTCAAAAGTCTGTCCGCGCTCGCCGACCGCGTGCTCGCGATGTACCTTGGCGAGCATGTCGCCGAGGGCACCGCCGAACAAGTGATGCAGAACGAGACAGTGCGCCGGGTCTATCTGGGCAGCAAGCTGGAGTTGCGCCAGCGCACCGGAGCCGCGGGCATTGCCAGGCCCACGATCCTCGAGGTGACCGGTGTGCGTGTGCTTTACGACAAGGCGTGCGCACTCGACGACGTCAGTCTGCAGGTGCGCGAGGGCGAGTTCGTATCGGTTGTCGGTCTGAACGGCGCGGGCAAGACGACGCTTTTCAACGCGCTCTCGGGCCTCGTGCCGTACAAGGGGACGATTCGCTTCGACGGGCGCGATCTGCGCGGTAGCAGCGGTGCCGCGATCTCGCGCGCCGGCCTCGTGCAATGCCCGGAAACGCGCGAGCTATTCGGCGACATGACGGTACGCGAGAATCTCGAACTCGGCGGATATCATCTCGCCGATACGATGCGCGCCAAACAGCTGTCGTGGCTGTTCGATCTCTTTCCGATCCTCAAATCGCGCCAGGGCCAAACCGCGCGCACGCTTTCCGGCGGCGAGCAGCAAATGCTCGCGATCGCGCGCGCGCTGATGACCCAGCCGAAGCTGCTGATTCTCGACGAACCGACACTGGGGCTCGCGCCCGTGATTCTCGAACAATTGTCGAAAGCGCTGGATTCGCTGCAAAAGTCCACGCCCATTACCGTACTGCTGGGCGAGCAGAACGTCAGGTTTGCGCTGCCGCATGCGGACCGTGTCTACGTGCTCGAACATGCACGCATCATCTGGGAGGGCAGCGCTTCGCGCTTCGAGGCTGAGATGGGGCGCGGCTTTCTCGAGGCAGCGCCTACCGGTGAGCCCGACGCCACGACCTCCGGCGACGCGCGCAGCTAAGGCCAGCAACGGCAGGCGAGCCCGTAGCGCGGCATCAGGACAGGGACGCAAAGCGAAATCGACCCGCCGCCTTCGTCAACAGACCGGTCTGCTCGGTCAGCGACGCGGCCGCGGCGGCTGCCTGCTCGACCAGCGCGGCATTTTGCTGCGACATCTGGTCCATCTGCGTAATCGCCCGATTGACTTCCTCGATGCCATCGCTCTGTTCGGCCGAGGCCGTCGCGATGTCGCTCATGATCGACGTGACGCGGCTGACGGCAGTCTGTACTTCGCCCATGGTCTCACCGGCCCGACCGACCAGGCGCGAACCGTCCGCGACGCGGGCTGTCGACGCGTCGATAAGCTCCTTGATTTCCTTCGCCGCTGTTGCTGAGCGCTGGGCGAGATTGCGCACCTCGCCAGCGACGACGGCAAAGCCACGTCCTTCCTCTCCGGCGCGAGCAGCCTCGACAGCCGCATTCAACGCAAGGATGTTGGTTTGAAAGGCGATGCCTTCGATCACGCCAATGATCTCGCCCATCCTCTTCGCACCGTCGTGAATGTCGCTCATCGCGGTGATGACCTGACGCACCACGTCCGCACCCGCACTAGCCGTCGTCTTCGTCGCGTCGGCCAGCTCGCGCGCTTCACGCGCGTGCGCGGCGTTCTCCGTGACGGCATTGGTGAGTTGCTCCATGCTTGCCGCCGTTTCCTCGATGGACGCCGCCTGCGTCTCGGTGCGCGCCGACAGGTCCGCGTTGCCGGCCGAGATCTGCTGGGTCGCGGATGCGATCGACTCGCTGCCGCGCGCGATCTGTTCGATCATCGTGCCGATGTCCTTCTGCATCTGCCCGACGCTTCTGACGAGACGACCCATTTCGTCATCACTGTCGAAGCGCAATTGCTGCGACATGTCACCCTGAGCGAGTCGCTCGACATGGCGCACCGTCATATCGATCGGGCGCGCGATTGCGCGAAGCAGCGTGAAACCGCAGGTGACGCAGGTAAGAAGACCGACGGCGATCGCGATTCCGGTAATTGTCACGAGGGTGTCATACCGGTCCTGTGCCGTCTTGTAACGCACATTACCCTGCTCGTTGCGAAACTTGTCCAGATGCGCGGTTTTCTGCGTGAGAGCCGCCGACAGCGGTGGCATCAAGACCATCGCATCGTGGTCGGCGGCTTCATGATCGCCACGGCTCATCGCGTCCATCATCGGCTCGAGTGCGCCCTGCAGCATCGCTTCACGGGCGTCGGCCACGGCCTTCGACAAGGCCGCCTCGCCCTCGGAAACGGGCAGTGCGCGGTACTCTTTCCAGGCCTTGTCGGAGACCGCAAGATAGTTGCGCGCCTTATCGATGAGCGCGGCTCTGTCCGCTGCTTCCGGGTGCAGCAGCACGCGGTCGAGCGTGGTACGCACTATCGTCAGGTTCAGGTTGGACTTGCCGAGCGCGGTTGCGGCAGCCACGTCGTTGGTGTACGCCTTTGCAACGGCATGGTTCGAACCACGCATGCCGGCGATCCCCAGCACGCCGGTCACGGTCAGCAGGAACCCGAGCAAGGCGAGTGTGGCGAGAAGACGGAACTTGATGGTCAGTTTCATGCTGAATTCGGTGGAGTGAGATATCTCTGCATTAACGGCACCCACCCGGAAAAGTCCAGTTCTAGCGATGATTCGGCGAGCCGTCGAGAACCGCGGCGGCTTCGGTCGTCGGTGCCGGCGGGATCGCCGGTTGCGCCGCAGGACCAGGTGTGTGGAAGTGAGGCGTATTGTCGCGATCCAGCACCGCGCGCGCCAGGTTCCTGTCGAGTTGCCCCTCCCAGCGAGCGACGACGACAGTGGCAACGCCATTGCCGATCAGGTTCGTGACTGCGCGCGCCTCGTTGAGAAAGCGGTCCACGCCGAGCAGCAGCACGAGGCCTTCCACGGGAATCTTGTGCATCGAGGCGAGCGTCGCGGCCAGTGCGACGAATCCCGCCCCGGCCACCCCCGCAGAGCCCTTCGACGTGAGCAGCAGTACGCCGAGCACGAGCAACTGGTCCCAGATGCTCAGGTGGACGTTCATCGCCTGGGCGATGAACAAGGCCGCCATCGTCAGATAAATCGCCGTTCCATCGGCATTGAACGTGTAGCCGGTGGGCAAGACCATGCCGACCACTGGGCGAGGGCAGCCCAGTGCCTCCATCTTGATCAGCATCTGCGGCAACACCGCTTCCGTCGACGCCGTGCCGAGCGTAATCAGAATCTCGTCCCTGATGTAGCGGAGAAACTTCCACAGCGATAGCCCGCACATTTTCATGACGAGGCCGAGCACGACGAACACGAAGAAGAACGAAGTCAGATACAGACAAAGCATCAACTCGCCGAACGATGCCAAGGTGCCGATGCCGTATTTGCCGATGGTGAAGGCCATGCCCCCGAACGCGCCGATCGGAGCAACGTACATGACGATTCGCACGACGCCGAACATTCCTTGAAGGAACATGTCGAGCATGTCGACGAATGGCGCGGCACGAGGTCCGAGCTTTGCCAGCGAGATGGCGAGCAGGACTGAAAAGAAAATGATGGGAAGCATCTCGCCTTTGGCGAATGCCCCGACGATGCTATTCGGAACGATGCTCATGAAGAAGTCGAGCATGCCGTGTTGCTGCGCCGCGTGCGTGTAGGTCGAAATCGCAGCGGCATCGATCTGCGAGGGATCGATGTTCATTCCGCTGCCGGGTTTGATGACATTGACGACCACCATTCCCGCTATGAGCGCAATGGTCGACGCCAGTTCGAAATACAGGAGGGCTTTCACGCCTACGCGGCCCGCTTGATGAAGGTCGTTCATGCGCGCAATCCCGACCACGACCGATGCAAAGATGATCGGTGCAAGCAGCATCCGGATCAGCTTGACGAACAGGTCGCCCAGCGGTTTCATCTGCGAGGCGAGCTCGGGGTAGAAGTGGCCGAGCAGGACACCGGCCACGATCCCGATGAGGACCTGAACGTACAGCTTGGAAAGTGCTCTTGTTACTTTCGATACTGGCATGTCTGTCTCCTGTGCATCGCGTCTTCAAAGGGAAAATGCGGCCCTCCCACGCAGCAGCGTGGAAAGGCCGCATTGAGCCGGCTTCGTTTTGTCTTTATATGAGCCATTCAACCGGGAATACTGGTCGGTGCCGTTGCGCGCGCGCGTTATTCAGCCAACTTGCGCATCTCGGCGATGAGGTCGGATTTGCCTTCGAAGCCGATGCCGGGCAGCTCCGGCATCGTGATATATCCGTTCTCGACGCGAACGCCGTCGGGGAAGCCGCCGTATGGCTGGAACAGGTCCGGGTACGATTCGTTGCCGCCAAGTCCGAGACCCGCCGCGATGTTCAGCGACATCTGGTGCCCGCCGTGGGGAATACAACGGCTGCGCGACCAGCCATGCTGATGCAGCATGTCGAGCGTTCGCAGATATTCAACGAGGCCGTAGCTCAACGCGCAATCGAATTGCAGCCAGTCGCGATCGGGGCGCATGCCGCCGTAGCGGATCAGGTTGCGAGCATCCTGCATCGAGAACAGGTTTTCGCCAGTGGCCATCGGCTTGTCATAGTAGTTGCGCAGTGTCGCCTGCAACTCGAAGTCGAGCGGGTCGCCCGCCTCTTCGTACCAGAACAGGTCGTACTGCGACAGGGCCTTCGCATACCTGATCGCCGTATCGAGGTCGAAGCGGCCATTGGCATCGACCGCGAGCTTCTGGCCGTCCTGCAGCACGCTGAGGATCGAGTCGATGCGTCGCAGGTCTTCGTCGAGCGAGGCACCGCCGATTTTCTTCTTCACGACCGTGTAGCCCCGGTCGATGTAGCTGCGCATCTCATCCTTGAGCTTTTCGTGGTCCTGGCCCGGATAGTAGTAGCCGCCCGCCGCGTAGACGAAGATCTTGCGGTTGGCCTCGCCATTGCCGTACCGTTGCGCGAGGAGCTGAAACAGCGGTTTGCCCGCGATTTTCGCCACCGCGTCCCAGACGGCCATGTCGACCGTGCCGATGGCGACGGATCGCTCACCGTGGCCACCGGGCTTCTCGTTGATGAACATCGTCGCCCAGATCTTGTGGGGATCGAGGTTGTCGCCGGAGTCGTCGACCAGCGAGGCAGGGGCGGCCTCGAGCAGGCGCGGGATGAAGCGCTCGCGCATCAGCTTGCCCTGACCGTAACGGCCGTTCGAGTTGAAGCCGTAGCCGATCACCGGCTTGCCGTCGCGAACGACGTCCGTGACGACCGCGACGAGACTCAAGGTCATTTTGCTGAAGTCGATGTAGGCGTTCCGGATCGGGGAACTGATCGGAACGGTTTTTTCGCGGATTTCAACGATTCTCACGCCACTGTCTCCAGAGATTTGAACAGTTATTGAGCCACACCGGCTTCAATGTGGTGCATAGCTTAGCCGCGAAAGAGCTTGCTAGAATTCACTTACGTTCACTACATATTTCACCAAAAGTGAGTACTGCTCCCGCATCCGACTTTGAGTTCTTCATTCTCCTGGCGAAACTCAGGAGCATGTCCGGCGCCGCCCGGGCGCTCGATCTGAGTCCGCCAGCGGCGACCAAGCGGCTGGGGATCATCGAGCAGCGGCTCGGCGCGCGTCTGGTCAACCGGACCACGCGCAGCGTCAGCCTGACACCCGAGGGCGAGACCTATCTGCGCTACGCGTCCCAGATCGTCGGGCAGGTTCGGGAGATGGAGGAGGCCATATCCGGCGCCAGACGCGATCCGCATGGGCCGTTGCGCATCAACGCGACGCTCGGTTTTGGCAGGACCACCATCGCGCCGCTCGTCTCCGACTTCGCAAAGCGCTTTCCGAATGTCGACGTTCAGTTCGAGGTGACAGACCGGCCGGTCGATCTCGTCGAAGGGGCCTTCGACATGGCGATACGGTTCGGCGAGCTACCCGACAGTCGCCTGAGCGCGAGGCGCATCATGAGCAATCGCCGTTTTCTTTGCGCGTCCCCGAAATATCTGGAACGTTCTGGAACGCCCGAGCGGGTGGAGGACCTGCACCAGCATCGCTGCATCATTCATCGGCAGAACGATGACGCTTATGGCGTGTGGCGCTACATCGTGAACGACCACATCGAGGCGATCAAGGTGAAAGGCGCGCTATCGAGCAATGACGGCGACATTGTCCTTCGGTGGGCGCTCGACGGTCATGGGATTCTGATTCGCTCTGAATGGGATCTGGCCAAGTATGTACAGAGCGGGCGCCTTAAGCTGGTGCTGCCGAATACCGTGCTGCCGTCCGCGGACCTGTTCGTCTATTACCCCAGGCAGCGCAATCAGACCGCGCGGGCGCGCGCCTTCATCGACTTCCTCGTCGATCATTTTCACGCACCGTTCACACCGGTCGACGCCACCGTCGAAGTTCCGGAAAGGAAGAAGAGGGTCTCGCGAAAGTGACGTTCATGTCGCGAGGACAGCGCTCGTGAAAAACCGCCGCGATGATCGTTCCCTTTCGGGGCGGACCGCTCGGATCGTAGTGGAGGTCTGGCGCATCACCGCCGGTTTTTTCCAGCGGCTCGATCTTTGCAGTCAACCTAGTTCGAACGAACTCACCCCGAACACGCGTTGCACGGGAATGGCCGGCGGGGCGCGAGTGTACATTCGCGCCGTTTCGAACGCGCTAACCATGCCGTAGCGTTCAGCGAGCGCTACGGCTGCCGCGTTGACCTCCGGGACGTCGAACGCGATGACTTCGCCTGCGACGCTCGCCACCAGTCCGTCGAACAGATCGTTGGCAATCCGTGCGTCGTCGGCAAAGAGCGGACCGATCTTGTAGCCGGTCCCGCAACGGCGCAGCACGCCGTACCCCCTTATCTGAGCGTTGCGCACATCCGCCAGGGCCAGTGCCTCTGGTTGCGCGATCCAGTCCGCCAGGAAGCGGGGACGAGCGGTCGAAAAACATGCGCTGTCGTAGGCAACCAGTTGCGCGAAGGGTACCTCCCGCGCGTTCGTCAGGTTTGGCGTCGACGCCGCTTGCACGACGCCCTGGAAGCGGATGTTGCGATAGGCGAACTGGAAGCCGGATTTTTTATAGTTCTGCTGCTGGGCAACGACACCATCGAGGCCGATCGTACGATCTCCCAGATAGCGCATCGCGTGCTGCCAGATGCGCAGCCCGAAACCCCTGGCGCGAAACGCCGGCTTGACGATGTAGAGGCCAATGAAACCGAAGCGCTCATCGTAGGCGACTGCCGAGATACATGCCACCGGCTCCCCGCGCCAGGTACCGACGAAAAAGCCATTGGGGTCCGCATTCCAGAAGCACCTCGCGTCGTCGAGGCCCGGATTCCACCCCTCTGCCTCAGCCCATTCGACCGCCAGATCAACCTCGCGGAACGCCATGTTGCGCACAAGGAAATCGTCACGATCATCCATGATCAAATTCATCCATGATCAAATGCATCAACGTGATTGGCTACAACGTCTACGCAGGTGTGAAGACGACAGCGCCCTGCTCGGCAACTTGCGCGAAGGTCCGAGCGAAGCGGTAGGTCTGTCCTTCAATGACCAACTGGTTGAATCCTGACCGCGTGGTCTCCAGAAGCGCGCGGACCAGCTTGTTCGGAATGGCCGCGCAGCTTACCCAGTCCGCGTCTGGCTCGCCAGGATCACCAAGGTAGACTTCGCAATTTTCGCCTTGAGAGAGCACAAAAATCAGGCTCTTTCCTTTGTCTAGCGAAAGCTCCAGGTACTCTGAAAGCGTAGATACCGCCTCGGTCGCTACATCGAGCGGGTTGCGAGAGGAAGAGTTCATAAGTGGCCTTTGTGGGTCGGGCGTGGCATCCAAATAGGTAACACGACATGGCATACCTGGAAGACGATCAGACCGGCAACTGGCCGGGCGCACCATCCAGAATGCGGAGCTTGTCGTCGATGTCGGGAAGCTGATGGCCAGCCGCGCGAAGCTCGTTGACAAGCCGATGCGCAGTTGCACAACACTGCGCAAGCGTCTCATGCAGTCGCGGTTCGCCCCGCAAACCGGTCACCACCTTTTCCAGCTCGGCGGGGGGCTCGCTTAGCAGGGCGGGAACCACCTCTTCCGCCGGGATCAGCGACCCGTGGCTCAAAAGCTGGGCCGTCCACTCGCATCCATACAGCAGCGTCCGTCGCTCAGCCCGTTTCGCTTCTTCCTGCTCCAGAGTCGCGAGACTGTGCCGGTTCTTGTGAATCGAAGCGCGCCAGGTCGCAAGTATGTCGGCGCGCAACGCTGCAATTGCATTGCCGAGCGACGTGCTCTGTCCGCCAACGACGAGCCGGCGTTCGTCGAGCCTGTCGACGTGGTCCCGGTATCCTTCGAGGAAGGGCTGCCAGTTCAAGGGCAATTCGGTCGTCTCGGAGAACGACCGGCTAGTCTCATTGAGCTCGGTCCTGATGTCCTCGATGGCCCGAGCGTCGGCGAGCCGTGCCTCATAGACCTCGTGAGCCGTCACCATCTGGCGATGAAGGGCGAAAAGGGGATTCTTGTGGCGGCGTTGCAGGTGTCGCTCGGCGGCGCCGGGATGAGCGCTCCATTTCCAGTTGGGCAGCGATTTCGCGTCGAAGTCGACCGCGTCTATCATGGGCCGGAATACCGCCAGCCCCTCTTCGGTTGCATGGTGAAAACAGTCGGCCAGTTTGAAGTCGTTGCCTTGCAGGTCGGTGCCTTCGTTCCCGGCATAAGGCGAGTCCGGTGCGAGCCGGAGGAAGGCAGTAGCGAGGAAAAACTCCATGGGTAGCTCGACCGACAGACCCTCCAGTCGGAAGGTGCGCTGTTGAGCGGAAAGGTCCTCGACAGAATGCGCGAGGCGGTTTTCGAGGTCGAGGAGCGAGTCGATCTTGTCGCCGGACGACGGTTGCATCGCGTCGGCGAGCAGGCACAAAGACTCACGCACCATTTTTGCCGCGATCGTGCCGTGCTTCTCGGCGAAAAGCCACAACCAGAGCGCAAGCTGATACCCCCGGACTCCGTTTCGCGCGAGCGTTTCGACTTCGGGCGCAAAAGTAATTCCAGGCGCGGCCCAGTTCGCAAACGGTGGCGAGTCGCTGCCCAGGTACATATCCAGAAGCTGCTTCAACGACTCATGCGTGCCGCTCGGCCAGCTTCGCGTCTCGTCGTACCGCTTCTCGGTCTTCCAAAGTTTCCAGGCCATCGTGAACCTCGCAAGAGTGTGCGGGATGCGGCTTGGTGAAGATACTTGCACACTCGGTCGGGGGCGTAAACCGGCGGTTGACCTTGTTGACCCGGAGAGGTCGCCGCGGTGCGATGGGGGTTTAAAGCGGGTCAAAACGCTATGAGGATGGATCGGCTTCTGGTCGATCAGTGCCGCCATAAGTCAGGCTTTCTCGGCCTGCTCGATCCTGGACCGGCGCGACCCGGAAGCGGTGTCCGGGCGCATGCGAATCCCGCGGCTCGTGGTCGGTCGAGGTTTCGCTCACGCGCGGTTAGTACTAGGCTAGAAGCCGGATCGACGAAGACCGGCTGACGCGCGAACCATCCACGGTCGCGTTGGCCTGTGTTCGACGTGTTTTCATCGGCGTGTTGCCGCAATGGAGCGAGGTCCACCATGCAATTGTCCGCCGTCAAGGTCGTCAAGCCCGAAGCGACCAACTTCATTCTCGGGCAAAGCCACTTCATCAAATCTGTCGAGGATATTCACGAAGCGATGGTCGGCACGGTGCCCGGCATCAAGTTCGGTCTCGCGTTTTGCGAGGCTTCCGGCAAGCGCCTCGTGCGCCGCTCCGGCACCGACGAAAGCCTCGTCGAGATGGCATGCCAGAACGCAACCAACGTCGGCGCGGGCCATAGCTTCTTCGTGTTTCTGGGCGACGGCTTTTTCCCCGTCAACGTGCTGAACACGATCAAGGCCGTGCCGGAGGTCTGCCGCATCTTCTGCGCCACGGCGAATCCCGTCGAAGTGCTGATCGCTGAAACAGATCAGGGGCGAGGCATCGTCGGCGTGGTCGATGGTTTTTCGCCTGTCGGCACGGAAAGCGCGGAGGACATTCAATGGCGCAAGGATCTTTTGCGCACGATAGGCTACAAGCTGTAGCGGCTGCGCGTTCACCCGCTTCACGCGCGCCGCCACGCCTGCCGACATCCTATGGAACGACAACGACGCCTGATTCCGGGCACGCTGTGGTCCGCCATTGTGCGACAGACCGGACATGCGCTGCGCTGCGGCGCGCTGCGACCGATCGACACGCAACAGTCCGTGATCGACAGCGGCGGCATCCGCTTTCTCGTGCGTCAGGTGTCGAGCCTGACGCGCAAGGAACAGCAACGCGAGCAAGCGCGCAAGCTGCAGACGGCAAAGCACCCTCGGGCGAACCCATTTCTTCCCTATGAGCCGGATCTGTTCGTCGCCGACATCTCCGATACTCACCTCGCGTTGCTGAACAAGTTCAACGTGATCGATCATCATCTGCTGATCGTCACGCGCGAATTCGAACCGCAGGAAGCGCTGCTCGATCTTGCCGATTTCGAAGCGCTGCTCGTGTGCATGGCCGAATTCGACGGCATCGGCTTTTACAACGCCGGCACGCAGGCGGGCGCGAGCCAGCCGCACAAGCACCTGCAGATCGTGCCGCTGCCGCTCGGGCAAGCCGATCCGTCCGTGCCAGTCGAGCCCTTGCTCGGTGCGGAGAACGGCATGCCGGATCTGCCGTTTCGGCATGCGTTCGCACGCTTTCACGCCGATGATCTGGCTCGCGCGGATGCGCCGAAGCTGGCGCTTTCCCGCTATCGCACGCTGCTCGAAGCGGCGGATATCGGCGTGCTCGAAATCGACCGTGCCTGCTGTCATACGACGCCCTACAACCTGCTGGTCACGCGGCGCTGGATGTTGCTCGTGCCGCGATCGCAAGAGCGAGTCGAAGGCGTGTCGGTCAACGCGCTCGGCTTTGCGGGTTCGCTGTTCGTGCGCGATGCGGCTCAACTGGATGTGATCGAAAGGCTCGGCCCGATGACGGTATTGGAACGCGTCGCGCTGCCTGCGAATACATAGCGGCCGCGCAACCCGACCGCGCAGCAGTCTCACGCGACGAACTCAAGCTCCGTCCGACTGCAAATACCTGTGCGCGAAAGCAATCGCCATGCTCCCCTCGCCGACGGCCGAAGCGACGCGCTTCACAGGACTCAGTCTCACGTCTCCGCACGCGAACACGCCAGCCACGCTCGATTCGAGCAGATAAGGATCGCGCTGATGCGACCAGCGTCCGGCCTTGACGACGTCATCGCCGGTCAGAACGTAGCCGCGCACATCGCGCGCGATTTCGGGCGGCAGCCACTCCGTCTGCGCATCCGCTCCGATGAAGACGAACAGACCGCCGCAGTCGTGTCGGCTCACTGCGTCGCTCGTCGAATCGCGAACGGTGATGGCCGTCAGATGCGTATCGCCATGCGCGCCGACGACTTCCGAGCGCAGCCGCACCGCGACATTCGATTTGCCCGCTAGCTGTTCGACGAGATAGCGCGACATGCCCTTTTCGAGCGAATCGCCGCGCACGACGAGCGTCACGCTGCGCGCATGATTGGCGAAGTACAACGCCGCCTGGCCGGCCGAATTGCCGCCGCCGATCAGATGGACATCGAGGCCGTGCGTCGCGCTCGCTTCGCTGCGCGCCGCGCCGTAGTAAATCCCCTTGCCGATCAAGCGGTCGAAGCCGTCGATCGCGAGCCGCCGCCACGTGACGCCCGTCGCGAGAATGATGGTTCGAGCGTGCACGGCGTCGCCGCCGTCGAGATGAATCCGCCGCGCCTGCACATCGATGCGCTCGACCGAGCGCGTCACGAGGATCTCCGCGCCGAGCCGCCGTGCCTGTTGCAGCGCGCGGCTCGCGAGTTCGTCGCCAGAAACGCCATTGGGAAAGCCGAGATAATTTTCGATGCGCGAGGACGTGCCCGCCTGTCCGCCCGGCGCCTCGCGCTCGAGCACAAGCGTGCGCAGACCTTCCGACGCGCCGTATACCGCGGCAGCCAGCCCCGCGGGGCCGCCGCCGATGATCGCCGTGTCGTATCCGGCCAGACGCGGCTGCGTCTGGAGGCCGAGCAGTCCGGCAAGCTCGCGGGTCGCGGGCTGCCTCAGCACCGTGCCGTCGACGAGGCGCAACGCGGGGCACTCGCCTTGCGTCGGACATGTGCCAGGCCAGCGCGCGGCCAATTCGGGCGCATCCGGCGCCAGCCAGTCGACGCTGATCTGATTGCGCGCGAGGAACTGGCGCAGCAGCGTGCACGCATTGTCCCAACGGTTGCCGACGATCGTCACACGCGCCTTCGGCGGCTCGGCGGAAAGGCTTTGCAGCCCGCCGATGCGTTCGCGCGCGAGCGCGCCCATCTTGAACGCCACGTCGGGCGACGCCGCCGCGAGCGCATAGTATTGCGGCGCGTCGACGCGCATCACGCGCGAAGGCTCGGCCGCTCGATACGCGCCCGGAAACGGCGAGCTCAGCGCGAGCGGCACTTCGCCGAAGATCGTGCCGGGCAGACGCCAGCCCAAGGTTCGCTCGATGCCGTCGAACGTCTTGATGACTTCCATCTTGCCCGCCAGCACGGCGTATAACGCGCGCTCGCCGCCTTCATGGACCGCGAACTCGCCCCCGCATAGATGCAGGTCGGCGCACGCGTGCACGAGGATTTCCAGTTCGCTGTCGGGGAGGGTCGAGAACAGCGGCACGGCGCGGATGTCGTCGATCGTCAGCATGGCTTGGTTTCCCGTTCTGTCAGGCAGATGACGCAACGCGCGATCCACCGGGTTTCAGCGGCGTCATGTCGGACGATTGGACTCGCGTAAACGGATGTGCAGACAAGGCGCGAAGTCAGCAACCGCACCGACCCAGTATAGGATTTTCAAATCGCGATGCAGACGATCTGAGCCATGGGTGCGCTTCTGAAAGACCTAAGCTGGATGAACGGCCGCGATATGAATCGCCGTATTTCGTCGCTGCCATGCAACCAGAACCGGGCGATCAGCGTGGAGGTGCGCAATGGTGTTGCGATGGGTGCGAATGGTATGTCTGGCGACGTACGTGGGTGCCAGCGCGCAAGGATGTCTGGCCGCGGATTCGTCGGCGGCGCTCGCGGCTCCTGTCGCGCCGCCGGTCGTCTATGTCTCCGATTTCGATCTCGACGCCGCGAACATCGCCCCTGACAGCGGGCCAGGCCACCGCGCGCGAGGCATCCTGGGCAATCTGGTGCCTGAGGGCCCGCTGCGTCAGCAGCAGGATCCGCAGGCGCGTGCGCGAGACATGGTTGCGCTGATGGCGCAATCTCTGACGGACGATCTGAAGAAGGCCGGAGTAGACGCGCGCCACGTCACGCCGGGTGAACCGCTGCCCCACGGCGGCTGGCAGGTGCGCGGCGTCTTTCTCAGTGTCGATGAGGGTAATCGGCTGCGTCGCGCGATGGTGGGTATGGGCGCGGGCCAAAGCCAGTTTCAGGTCGCGGTTTCCTGCGATAACCTGGCTACGCCGGAGTTACCGCCGCTCTATGAAACTGTTGAAGAGGGGGCGAGCAGGGATATGCCGGGCGCCGTGATCAAGCTCAACCCGTACGTGATCGCCGCGAAGGTCGTGCTGTCCGGCCGCGATGAAAAGACGGCGATCAGGAAAAGCGCGGAGCAGATCGCTGACGAACTCGCGCGACGGCTTCAGACGGGTGCAAGGGAGGCCGGCAGCGCAGCCCCCGCCCGGTAGGCGGCCGGAAGCCGCCCGCTCAGCAGCCCGTCCGCTTGACGCGCTCGACCGCGAGGCCGAACAGCGGACGCAGCTTCGTGCCGACCACGTTGCCGAAAAATGCCGAGACGAGCCACAGCCAGCCGTGCAGGCTGCCCGACACGATGCCGCTGAAGTACGCGCCGATATTGCAGCCGTACGCGAGGCGTGCGCCGTAGCCGAGAATCAGTCCGCCGATGATTGCCGCGATCAGCGAGCGCAGCGGCAGACGCCACACCGGCGCATAGCGGCCGGCCAGCGAAGCGGCTACCATCGCGCCGATCACGATGCCGATGTCCATGACCGACTTCGCGTCGTGGCTGATCGGTGCGGCAAGGGCGGCCGCGTTCGGGCCGGTGCTCCACACATGCCAGCTCGCGACGTCGACGCCCATCGCGGAGAACGCCTTCGCGCCCCACAGCGCGAACGCCGACGTGACGCCCCACGGATGGCCCGACAGCGCGAGCGTCGCGAAGTTGAGGATCGCGAGCACGACGCCGCCGGCGAGGAGCGGCCACGGGCCGTGCAGCCATGGCGATCCGTTCGGGGCGCGATCCACGCCGCTGACGAGACGGCCGTGACGGCGCTTTTCGATCAGCACGCTCAGCGCGGCGATGGCCGCGAACACCACGAGGTTCAGCGCGATCGCCGGGCCGACGCCGAGCGTCTGCACGAGCGAGATCGGCGGCAGATGCGGCAGCGCGGACCAGAACGGCATGTGCGCGGTGCCGATCACCGAGCCGATGATGAACGCGATCAGCGTGACCACCATCCGTGTGCTGCCGCCGCCGACCGTATACAGCGTGCCGGAGGCGCAGCCGCCGCCGAGCTGCATGCCGATGCCGAACATGAACGCGCCGATCAGGACCGACGTGCCGACGGGCGACACTTCGCCGACGACCGGATGACCGAATAGCGTGCCGGCGGAAAGCGCCGGGAAGAACAGCAGCACGCCGATCGCGAGCATCAGCATCTGCGCGCGCAGGCCGGCGCCGCGGCCGTCGGCGATGAACACGCGCCATGCGGACGTGAAGCCGAACGCGGCGTGATAGAGCGTGACGCCGAGCAGCGCGCCGAGGACGTACAGCGCGGCCTGTTTCTCGCTGACGGTCTGCGCGAGATAGATCGCGCCGAGCACGACCAGCGCGAGCGCGACGGCGAGCGGCTTCGGATTGAGGTTGACGAGACGGCGGGGCGCGCCGAACGGCGTGGAGAGATCGGACATGATGAGCGGGGCGCATGCGCTTGTCGCGCGAGGGCGGCACGCCTATGAAACGGCGGTCGCTGCTCGGGCGGAGGGCCGCGAATAATCGTTTTTGGGAAAGCTGGCGAGTATACCGAAATGTCGCGTTGCGGCTGTTGCCCAGCAAGGTTCGCCCTGCTCGATGGCAAATCCGGGCGCGCACGGTGCCGCCAGGCTGCATGGCCCGCCGCACGGGCGCTTGACGGTGGTCGACCGCGCTTGAAACCAGTGACTTAATAACCTCCCGTAATAACGGTATTTCAAACTTGCATTGAAATCGTTATCAAGATGGAAGGCGACGCAAATCCCGTCCCGGTCGCGCAACAACGTTTCGGGCCGAAATATCGACCAAATCAGCCACGGTCGTTAAGTGGCGACGAGGCGAACTGCTAATCTTCATACGGGGCGACTCACGCGTTTCCGGTCGGCTCCTCGGGTCGTTGGCAGCCGTTTCGCGCGAGCGTGGAAGGGGGATGTATGAGCACTCGAAGGCCATCTCTGCTGCGGCAACGTCCATCGCAACGCCGTCATGCAAGCGTGCGAATTTCATTTGCCATCGCCATTTCGCTGACCGGACTTTCCACGACGCACGTCGCGTACGCGGCGGGTACCCTGCCGCAAGGCGGGCATTTCGTCGCCGGCTCGGGAAGCATCACTCAGAACGATGCCGGCATGAGCATCACGCAAGCGGGCTCGCGCGGCATCATCGAATGGAACAGTTTTTCGGTCGGATCGTCCCGCACGGTGTCGATCAACAACGGCACGGGCGCGACACTCAATCGCGTGACGGGTAACGATGTGTCGGCCATCTACGGCACGCTGAAGGGCACCGGCAGCATCTACCTCGTCAATCCGCATGGCGTGCTCATCGGGCCAGGCGGCGTGGTGTCGACGGGAGGGCGTTTCGTCGCGTCGACGCTCGACGTCCCCAACGACGTCTTTCTCAACCCGCCCGGGTTCGGTGGCTCCGCTTACACAGGCAGTTCCACGGCGGATGTAGTCAATCTCGGCAAGATCAGTTCGTCGGGTGGGGACGTGTTCCTGATATCGGCCAGCAAGGTCACGAACGCAGGGACGATCGATGCGCCGAACGGCAATGCCGAACTCGTCGCAGGCCGTCAGGTCCGGCTCTTCGACGGCAACTTTCAACAAGTCTTCGTGGAGGTGGGAAGCGGCGGCACGGTGACGAACTCAGGCACGGTACGGGCGGCGATCATCAACGTGCAGGCGGCCGACGGCAATATCTTCGCGCTCGCGGGTCATTCGGGCGCCCTGCGCGCCACCGGCACCGCGACGCGCGACGGCCACGTCTGGCTCGTCGCGAACACCACCGTCAACGGGGTCGTCGTCAACTCCGGCAACGTCGATGCGCGCGGGGCGCAAATCAGCGCGCGTAACGCGGACGGCAGCGGCGGCACGCTCGACATGTCCGGCAAGGACGTCAAGGTCGGCGGCGCGGATGTGCGGGCGAAAGCATGGAACATCACCGCGGGGGACTTCACCGCGGACGTCCCCACCGCCAACACGCTCGGCGCAAGTCTGAGCAACGGCGCATCCATCTCCGTGCTCGCGAACGGCGCGGACGGCAAGCTCGGGGCGACCGGCGAGGGAGACATCGCGATCGAAGCGAGCGTGCGCTGGCACGGAGCCTCCTCCCTGACGCTCGACGCGGCGCACTCGCTGACGATCGCACCACAGGCGACCATCGCCAATAGGGGCACAGGCTCGCTCACGCTGTCCGCCGACACCTATGGTTTCGACAACGGCGGCAGTCTGACCAACCAGGGCACGATCGACTGGTCGCGAAGCATGGGCATCGTCAGCGGCCTGTACGACATGAACGGCAGCTACACGCCCGGCACCGTGTACACCAACGTATCGTGGCACCCCGCGCCGTTTACTGGGCTCGTCACGCAGTTCACGGCCTATCAGCTCGTCAACTCCATGACGGACCTGAGCGCGGTGAATAACAACCTCTCCGGCAACTATGCGTTGGGCGGCAGGGGGCTGGAATTCGCGGGTGCGCCGGAGTTCGGCGGCATCGGCACCGCCGCGAATCCGTTCACCGGTCAGTTCGACGGCATGGGGCATCTCCCCGCGGATCTGCGTCTCTCAAGCGCGGCCGATACCGGACTCTTCGGCGTGATCGGCAAGAGCGGCGTCGTGCGCAATTTCACGCTCGCGGAAGGCAGCGCGACGTCCTCGGGAGAAACGGTCGGCTTGCTGGCCGGCATCAACTACGGATACATGGTGAACGTCGGCGCAACGGGCGCCATCGGTGCCCCGGGCAACACGAGCACAGTGGCCGGCGGTCTGGTCGGCGAGAACTTTGGGCGCATCGAGCGCTCGTGGGCGGGCGTGAACATCATCGGCGTGGGCCAGATCGGTGGGCTGGTCGGCCTGAACGATGGCCGCATCGATCAGTCTTTCGCGATCGCCCCCGCATCGGGCGGTGCGCAAAGCACGGTCGGCGGACTCGTCGGCACGAACCATGGCGTCATCGGCCGATCGTATGCCTACGAATTCCTGAACGGCGGCGCGACTGTCGGCGGACTTGTCGGCATCAATACGGGTTTCATCCGCGAGTCGTATGCCGCGTCCAGGCTCACGGCGGGCGCGAACTCGACGACGGGCGGTATCGCGGGCACCAACAGCGGCCGGATCGCTGCGAACGTGTTCTGGAACAGCCAATCGTCGGGGGCGGCGGCGGGTGTCGGTTCGGGCACGGCGGTGGCCAGTTCGAGCGGACTCACGGACACCCAGTTGCTCGAGCCGGCGAGCTTCGGTCCGACGTGGGATTTCACCGCGAACGGCACGTGGGTCGCGGGATATCCGGGGCCTCAGTTGCGCTGGCTGGCAGGGCACTGACATCGAGGGTCCGACAAAACCCGGCGCGGGCGCACTCGGCCTTCGGTGCCGCGATCACGATGCAAGCCGGATTCAGCGGTTTGACGACTGTTCGCGCAGGTAGGCCTGCGCTTCCGCCTCCGTCTCATAGACATAAGGTGACAGCCCGCGCCGCGTAAGGGCGCCACCCAGCTTGGCGCGCATGAAAGCGCTGGTAGTGAAGCGCGTTACGCCGAGATAGTAGCGCTGCACCATATCCTCGACCATTTCGACGTACGCGTCCTCCAGCGCGGGGTCCAACACGAAACCCTCGTAGTTCACCACTGCATAAACCTTGTGGTCCAGTGGTTCGCAGACGCGCCATACCTGAGTCCGGATCGCCGCGATGTCGTCGGGACGCTTCACCTCGAGGCGCGCGAAATTGAGAAACATGATGTTCTTGTCGTCGTCGTAGATGAAGCGCGCTTCCAGCGGCAGTCGCAAAACATTCGAGCGCAGGCCCATCGGTTCAGGCAGGAAAATCCGCTCGTCCATCTGCGTCGGCGAACGCAGGATCGGTGCGAAGTCCATCCTGGCCAGAATATCGCGCTCCAGATCGACGCCCGGTGCAATCTCGATGAGTTCCATGCCCTCGGCGCCCAGCTCGAACACGCAACGCTCGGTGATGTAGAGGACCGGCTTGCCCATTGCTGCCGCATACGGGCCAGAGAACGTGCGATGCTCGACTTCCTCGATGAATTTCCTGGCCGTGCCGTCACGGTGGATCCGCAGCTTGCCGTCGACGACCGAAATCTGGCTGTGGCCCGCCATGAAAGTGCCGACGAACACGACTTTCCTGGCGTTCTGGCTGATGTTGATGAAGCCTCCGGCGCCGGGCAGGCGCGGCCCGAATCTCGACACATTGAGGTTTCCCATGCGATCGGCCTGGGCGAGGCCAAGAAAGGCGACGTCGAGCCCGCCGCCGTCATAGAAATCGAACTGGGCAGGCTGATCGATGATCGCCTGCGCATTGGTCGCCGCGCCGAAGTTCAAGCCTCCCGCAGGAATGCCGCCGATGACGCCGGGCTCGGTGGTCAGCGTCATCAGGTCGAGGATCCTTTCCTCGTTGGCGACGCTGGCGATGCCTTCGGGCATGCCGATCCCGAGATTCACCACGCTGTTTGGCTGGAGTTCCATTGCCGCGCGTCGCGCGACCACCTTGCGCTCACTCATCGGCATCGGCGCCACACTGCTCGCGGGGACCCGGATTTCGCCGGCGTACGCCGGACTGTATGGTGTGGCAAAGGTCTGCTGGTGGTTCTCGGGCGGCGCCAGCACGACGCAATCGACCAGCACGCCGGGGATCTTGACCTGTCGCGGATTGAGCGAGCCGCTTTCGGCGATGCGCTCCACCTGGACGATCACGAGGCCGCGGCAGTTGTGCGCGGCCATGGCGATCGCGAGAGCCTCCAGTGTCAGGGCTTCGCGCTCCATCGTCACATTGCCTTCCGGGTCGGCAGTGGTGCCGCGCACGATCGCGACGTTGATCGGGAAGGCCTTGTAGAACAGATATTCCTCGTCGCCGATCCGCATCAACTCGACCAGATTCTCGGTGGTGCGCTCGTTCAGTTTGCCACCACCGAAGCGCGGATCGACGAAGGTGCCGAGGCCGACCCGGGAGAGATGGCCTGGCTTTCCGGCCGCAATGTCGCGAAACAGGTGGCTGATCACGCCCTGCGGCAGGTTATACGCCTCGATCTGGTTATCCACCGCAAGCTGCTGTAGCTTCGGCACGAGGCCCCAGTGTCCGCCGATGACGCGCTTGACGAGTCCCGGCGTCGCCAGGTGGTTCAGTCCGCGTTCCTTGCCGTCTCCCTGGCCGGCCGCATAGACTAGCGTGAGGTTGGCGGGCTTTGGGAGGGTGACTAACGTATCCTCGTCATGCGCCGTACAGAGTTGCTCGATGGCAATGGCGATGTCTTCGGCGAAGCCGATGCCGACGAAGCCACCCGTCGCGACCGTATCGCCGTCGCGGATCAGGCGCACGGCATCGCGCGCCGACGCCACTTTGCCGGACGAACGGGAAAGGATGGCCGGTGAAAGCGCCCCCGCGGTTGATTGCGTGCTCACGTTTCACCTCGCCTGATTCGAGCGCGACTTTCTAATAGGCGCCACCGGTATCAATGGTCAGATGGAGCATGTCGTCCTCGAGAATCCTGATGAAATGCTCGTCCTCCTGCAGGAGTTCCTCCAGCACGTCACTGTCGGAAAGCACGCCGATGACGCGCCCGGATTCGATCACAGGCAGGTGCCGGATCCGCCGGGTATGCATCGACGCGAGGCATTGATCGCAGGTATGCTCGGGCGTCACATAAAGCACCTGGGTGGTCATGATGTCGCCAACCCTGGTGTTCGCGGCGTTGCGGCCAAGCACCTCGACCTTGCGGGCGTAGTCGCGCTGAGACAGCACGCCAACCAGATTGCTGCCCTGCAGCACCAGCACCGTCGTCACGTCCTTGTCGGCCATCAACTGCAACGCGTTCAGCACCGTGTCGTCGGGGCCCACTGAGATAACCTCCCGAGGGTTCCCGGACAGAATTTGCCGTGCTGTCTTCCTCTCCTTTTTCATGACCGCCTCCAGACAGAAAGGGGAGCATGTACGGACTACGCTTGATCAAAGCGAAATCAAAACGAAATCGGAATACGATCGTCCAGACCCAGCCAAGGCTGGCGATCTTTTCTTATTCGTTGAATTGCAGTGTAGATCGCTTGACCTGAGTCGAACGAACATTTTCCGTTCCGGCGCTACGCCACTCGGTGAGTCGAAGCGACGAGGCACCTGCCGCACGAGCGCGCCTTGCCCATTCGCAAGCGTCCGGCGCTAACTGTCGCCTCACCACCGCAGTCGCACCGGCAAACCCACAATCCATCGCCAGCGTACCGCTCGGTCGTCAGCTGGCCGAAAACCTCGCCGCTCTTCAGCGCAGGTGAGCCCGGTCGCGACCGCCACACGCGACGCTGCTCACGGCAGCCGCAATCACGCACTGCACCGCTCTCTACCGTCTTCAGGGCGGAAGTCACATGGCCGCCGCATCGGCATCGCCAGAGCCACATGTCCGCGCCGCAATATTGAAGCGCGACGAGATCGCCAAAGGCGCGACCAGCGACATCGCGACTTGGCGGAAAGGGCCATCGAGGCTGCAAGGGGCGGCGGGTACGTTTGTTCACAGCAAGCAAAATGGGGTGCGGCGTCGTGTTCTCAAGCATACCTGCGCCTTTGGTTCGGAGCGGGTCGACGCTTCGATCAGCTTATAGCCGTTGTGTGGTATTGCTCACACTTTGTTGCAATTTGCTGCAGGCGGCTAGAGTGCCCGCCCGGCAAGGCTTAGCGGCTCGCGGCGAAACGTGGATACGGTTCCGCTTCCCACAGCAGGGTGAAGATTTCAGACGCTGAACCGTTAAAGGACTCAACCAGTGGGGAACACACACCATGAAGATTGAATCCAGCAATTTTCCGCTCGCGGCTTCGCAGAACGGTCCGCAACGCGCAACGATCAACAGTGATGCGAAGGATGCCGTCGAGTCCGCGCACCAAGTCAGCGCTGCCGGTGCGCAGAATTCGACGGTTAATCTCTCGTCAGTGTCCGCGATGCACACGTCCAGCGATTCGGATAGCGACACGGCGAAGGTCGAGTCGATCAAGGCCGCCCTGCGTGACGGCAGCTACAAGGTCGATTCCGGAAAGATCGCCGACGGCATGCTAAGCACCGCGCGCGACCTGCTGCAAACGACTGCTCGCTGACCGGCGGCTGAACGTAGCAATACCGACGGCGGATAAGCGACGCAGGCGCCAGCGCTGACAGCCGTGAGGCGAGCCATTGGCTTCAATGTCGGTCCGCGTTCGGGGTGGCGGCACGCCTGCAATGCAGTGCATCGCAGGAAGAATTTCCGCTGCGGGCTTGTTCGACAATTCTTCCGAAGACCCACCACCCGACTGCGGGAACGACGCCATTGCGCCGGTCTGCGTCGTTGCAAAGCAGTCCATGAAGACTCGCACGGCGTGATTGGCCGGCCGGGGGCCGGCCCGCCATGCTTACTGGACGACCTTTTTCGCTTCGTCGCGCCAGTAGTGTTGCTGGTTCCACCCAAGAAGGCGCTTGAGCTTCTCGTTGCTGAGCAGGGTCTCGAACTCGCCGAGTTGCTTTTTGAGCGGCACGCCGGGGTAGTAGCGTCGGAGCAGTTCCGCGGTAGGTACGTCGGACGACACGTCGTCGGCCGCGACATTCATGACCTGAAAGCCGAGGCCGTCCTTTTCGATGGCAAGCCGGCACGCGTTCGCGAGATCGCGCCCGTCGATATAGCTCCACGCAATCCTCTTGCGCAGTGCTGGATCCTTGAGCCACGCCGGAAACTTCGCGTAGTCGTTGGGTTCGAGCACGTTGCCAATACGAAAGCAGTAAATGTCAGAGCCCGTGCGCGCGTGGAACGCCTTTGCCGTCACTTCGTTGATAACCTTCGACGTCGCGTAGCTGTCCATCGGGTTCACCGGGTATTCCTCGTCGAGCGGGAAGTACTCTGGACTGCGATCCCGGTGCGCGAACACCATACCGTATGTGGTTTCGCTCGATGCCACGATCACCTTGCGGATGCCAAGCTTCGACGCTGCGTCGAGGATGTTGTACGTGCCCATCACGTTGATCCGGTAGACCTCGTTGTCGGGCGTGATCATGATGCGAGGGATCGCCGCAAAATGCACAATCGCGTCGATCGGCTTTGGTTCGAGGTCGTCGGCGAATTCTCCCGGCGCGGTGCTCGACGCCAGCGCATTGAATACCTGGCCCGCATCGGTGATGTCCGTAATCAACGTGCGCGCCGTGCGAGCCGCCATCGGCACGCGATCAAGATTCATCACCTCGTAGCCGTGCTCGACCAGGTTCTGGACCACCCATCTTCCGGCCAGGCCGCTGCCGCCGGTCACGATCACTCGCTTCGTCATGTGCTCCTCTTCTCCTGTTTTCCTACATGTTTTAGCGCTTTTCCGCGCGTGTCGCGCGGCCTCATTCCATCATAGGATCGTTGCGCTCCGTGTCCTTGATTCGGCAGTAACAGTTCTGATGTTGAGTCGTGCGGCTCCAACTGGCCGGCCTCTGCCCGATGCGGCCGGCTGGAGACGACGTTCAGGCGTTGATCCAGGCTCGCGCCTGTTCCAGCTCGTTGACGTGGAACGCCTTGATTTCAGCCTTCGTGAAGAACCGGGCCAAATGCATCGAGGCGCGAATCCAGCCCGCGTCGGCCACCACGGCGGCGCGCGTGACCTTGCGGGCGACGGAGACGCCGAGCGTCAGGTCGGTCCATAGCGCCTTCGGCTCGATGCCGCTGAAATGCTCGATGCGTTCGAGCACGCGGGTCTTACCGTTCAGTTCAAGATCACCACGCATGCGCTCGATGGCTTCGCGCAGTTCGTGGTCGGTGATTTTGCCTTCGACGGATATTTCGATGACCGACGAATCGGGGACGGTGTGATACAGGATCATGGCAGCACCCCCTGGCCAGAGAGACGTTACACGCTCAGGCACGGATGAGCCTGGCGTTCGACGGCGTACTCATGGTACCTCTTTCCACGCGCTCGGTTAGGTTACGAGCCGATCTTCCCCTGAGAGGCAGTCGAGGCCATCACGCTTGCGCCTTGCCGACAGGTTGACCTCACCCTCGGTCGCATGGACCTCGTCGAAGCAGCCCAGACGAACCGCGATGGCCTGCGCATAACGCTGGTGCGTGGCGGTTGCAAGCACGAGCGCACGGCCGGCCGCGAGCCGCGCCTTCAGGCCCGCTTTGCCACCATGCAGCAGCCTGACCACCAGTTGCCAGCAGCGCAGCGGCGAGGCTTTCAGATAGGCCCACACGCACTCGATCAGAACGTCGGAGCGCAACAGCGTGCCGTCGAGATCGACGACGAGCGGCCGGCCGCGGTACGGCATGATGGGCGCGTGGCTCACGACTGCGGCACGATCACGAACAGTTGGTAGGGGCGCGCAGGCAACTCTCGTCCCCATGCGCTCTTGCTTACCTCGAGCGCAATCGGCGCTGCATGGCTTAGCGACGATGCCGTCGCGATGCAGCCCGAGTCGTCGCCACGGCACACAATCAGCGAGCCCTGGCGCGCGAAATCGGCGGATGTGAGCCAGGGCGTTGCCGCCGGCCAGTCGAGATCCCAGAAGCGGGCGCGGCCGCCGTCATAGAACACCAGCGAAGCGGCCTCGTGCGTCGAGCCCGCCACGATCGACAGCGGCTGGCTGGTGCGTTCGTGCCACACCGCCTGCGCGGCTGCCGCGAGTTCCGCGCGCGGCTCGGCCGCATCGTCGGAATTGCGCCGCGCCCCTGTGTAGCCGACCACTGCCGATACCGCGAGCACCAGCGCCCAGTACACCGCCATGACGCGTATGGCACGCTGCGGCGCGAACTCGAAGCGGGCTTGCACGAGCACTGCAAGCCAGAGCGGCACCATTGCGAACCACTGCGCCATGCCCCAGACCGAGGCCATCTGCGTCTTGCCGATCACGGACAGCAGGCCCACCGCGAACAGTGGCCCCAGCGCGAGCCACCAGAGATCCGGGTACGACGCGCTCCGAACAACGCTCAGCGCCATGAGCCGCGCAGCCCCGCGCGTGCGCACCATCAACAGCACGAAAACGAAACTGAGCGCGAGATAGCCGATCTGCGCGAGCGTGTAGATGCCAAAGCGCCCGACCGCGGCGAGAAGCGTGCCGCCGGTGCGTTGCGCGGCATACTCGAGCGTCGGGAAATGATTAGCCATCATCCAGTGTACGTGCGGGGCCAGCACGGCGAGTCCCGCCGCCACCGCGAGCAGCGAATCGACGCTGACGAGGCGCGCACGCCATGCGGGACGCGCGAGCAATGCCAGCAACAGCCCGAGCAGCAGCACGATCGTGAAGTACTTGCCCAGCACGGCAAGCGCCGCGCACGCCCCGAGACCGAGCGCCGCGCCGCTGCGCGCAAGGCGGCTGCCCGGCTGCACGTAACGGACGAAAAAGTAGGCGGTCCACGGCCAGACCGACAGCAGGATCGAGTTCGGATTGAATTTGTTGGCGAGATTCGAGTAAAGCGGCGAGACCGCCATCGCAAGCCCGGCGATGATCGCGATCTGGCGCGGCACGAAGCGCCCGGCGAGCGCGACGATCCCGGCCAGGCCGACCAGCACGTTCACCGCCGACAGCGCGAAATACGCGAGATCGGTGTGCGGGAACACGCTGAACCAGGCCGCTGCGACCCACGACGAAAGCGGCGGGTGCTTCGCGTAACCGGCCTGCCACTCGATGCCCCAGACATAGGTCTCGACCATGTCGCCCTGGATGTCGAGATTGCCGCGCGCGAGCCAGGCGGCCAGCGTCCAGACCAGCGCGTGGAAGGGGAGCAGCCAGCCGAGTGATGCGATGCGTGCGGCGGCAGGTTTGTCGGAGGCTGAGGCGAGCGACGTGGGATTCGAAAGCTGGGTCGACATTGAACCTTTTGGTCTGTGTGCCGCCGTACCGGGCAGCGTTTTTGGCCCGGCATTGTAATATGAGCTTACGTAGGGAGAGTGCGATCCTGACAGACTGCCCGGCAACCCATGGCGCCCGATCAAATCAAAAAGGCTTTGATGAAGGATGTTCGCGGCGAAAATTGACCCGTGTGGTCAAGCCGAAGATTCGATTCTCTTGACGCGGCGCTCAACTCGGCCGCAATTGCAGATGCGCTTGAGGAAGCCCTGAGCTGGGCGTGCATCGCGACCGACGCGCGATAACGCGTCTCGAAGTCGCAATTCTTTGAGCGCGACGTGTACCGACGGGTCATGCGCGGCGGATTCGACCGGTCGATGCAATAGTTTGCTGACAACGTTCGGCTGGGGCCTCATGTTTTGGCTGCAAAACGCGTCGCCATCAGTCGCAAAGCAGCCCCACCATCGGTATCGCCGGGGTTCGTCCCGCGATCAGGTCGGCCGTGATTCGAGCCGATCCGTGCGACATGGTCCAGCCGATATGACCGTGACCGGTATTCAGATAAAGATTGCGATACTTTCTGCGCCCAAGAAACGGCAGGTTCGTCGGCGTCATGGGCCTGAGACCGGCCCACATTTCGGCGCGATCGTAGTTGGCGCCGGCCGGGTAGAGTTCTTGTGTCACGCTCTTCATGAACGCAAAATCAGAAGGCTTATGGCTCGTGTCGTAGCCAGCAAACTCCGCCGTTGCGGTGACCCGGATCCGGTCGCCGAAGCGCGAGATTGCGACGAGGTTGTGCTCGTCGACCACTGCAACGGAGGGTGGCATGGGCCGGCCATCGATCGGAATCGTGAGGGAGTATCCCTTGATCGGATAGATCGGAAGATCGATGCCGATCTGTCGGCCAAGAACCGGACTATAGGGGCCAAGGGCGAGCACATACGCGTCGGCTTTTACAAGGCCTCGACTCGTTCTTATGCCCACCACGTCCTGCCCAGCGGTTTCGAAGCCGTCGATGGTGGTGTCCGTCAGAAGCGTACCGCCACGCGCGACAATCTTTTCCGCAAGGGCGCGGGTGAACTTCGCAGGGTCTCCGGTCTCATCGGTCGGGCAGTAAATGGCACCCGCTATCCTGTCTTTTGCCGAAGCCAGCGACGGGTCGAGTGCGACGACCTGATCGCGGCTGAGAACCCTGATGACTTGCCCATCGGATTCCAGCAGCTTCATGTGTTCGACTCCGCGATCCTGCGCTTCCTGAGTCCGATGAAAATACAGAATTCCGCGGTCATTTCGATCGTATTCAATGGCGTCCTCAGCGATCACATTCTGTAGCACGCGTTGCGAGTACGCGGCAAGCCGATGCTTGAGCAGGGTATTGCGGCGTGCCTTCTCCGATGTGCATTCCATCAGGAAACGCCACGACCAGCTGTAAAGCCTGGGATCCGCCGAGAACTTGAAGCGCAACGCCTGATCTTTCAGCACCAGCGATTTGAGCAGAATCATCGGCGCTTTGGGCGAGGACCAGACAAAGGAATGCCCGGGCGCGATCATGCCCGCGTTACCCCAACTGGTTTCCGATGCGACTAAAGGCTGCCGCTCGACGATCACGACTTCATGGCCATCCTTCTGCAACTGGTACGCGGTTGTCACACCGACTACCCCGCCACCGAGCACGACAACTTTCATGATGTCCTCAGATACAAGGGGGCCGGCGGGCATTCAAGGCGGCGCGGTCTTGCTCCGGCTTTTTGCTGCGCCACGATCGGTTCGTGCTGGACAGGAGGCAGCAGTCTCACTTCCATTGCGGCTGATTCAGCGCCATTCCGTGCTGCCCTCTGTAGGCAGCCACGGCCGGCGGCGTCCACCCATCCAGCATCCGTGGCGCGAGTTGCCAGACCTCGATGCCAAGCGGCCGGCACACTTCCAGCGGATCGCGCGCGTCGGGTCCCCACATCGGCACTGACAGATCGCCGCCCGGACAGGTCGACAGCGCGCACAGCAAGTCGATCTCCGCGAAGAATTCGAGGTAATCGCCTTTCTTTGCCGGACACGCCTTCATGAAGTATTTGTCTTCGAGATTCAGGCCGGTGCACTGGAACACGTTGAGCACGTCGTGGACGTCGTACTCAGTCAATCCATACGGGGCGATGGCGCGCGTCAGGTTGGAGTGGCAGTGAAAATGAAAATCCTCGCCGGTCAGCATGCGGTTCACGTAGGGGTCGCAGCGCGTGCCGAGCAGATCGTGGACACGGCCGCCGTGCTCGTCGACACCGTAGCCTGCGAGACTGTCATCCGTGATGGTCACCATCGGACGCAGGAATGGCAGCGTCGACCACAGACGGTCGAACGTGCTCACGTGCGCCTGCTGCAACTGGCGCGTGCGCGATGCCCACATGCGCTCGCGCGGGTTGTGCCGGTTCCACATGTTCAGGTCGGCAACCTGCGGGCCTTCGATCGTGACAATGCGAAACACGTGGCCGGCCGGCACGCTCCACGCTTGCCCCGAGCGGATCGGCACGACGATCGATTCGACCAGCGTGCGGGTGTCGTGCTGTGAGGCGATGCGCTGATAGAAGGTCTTGTCGACGTCGAGCGCCGAGCCTTTGGTGGACTGATAGGCAGCAGGATAATTCAGCATGATGCATTCTCCGTCGAACTCAGGCCGGCGCCGTGCCGCGACGAGGCGGTGTCGTCATCGCTCGGGCGACGCAGCACTGCAACGACCTTTTCCTTATCGATCTCTGACATGTTTTGCCTCCATTACGTCTGACCCGTTTCAGCCAAGGTCGATTGCCCGGTTGGCGGGTTACTCTGCCGAGCTGGCACTGCCGCCCAGATAGGCAGCGCGGACCCGGCTATCCTGAGCCAACTCGCGGGCGGACCCCGCGAGCGCAATGTGCCCGCTTTCCAGCACGTAAGCCCGATGAGCGATCCGCAGCGCCTGGCGGGCGTTCTGCTCGACGAGGAGAATCGAGGTGCCTTCGCGGCAGATGTCGGCGATCATGCCGAAGATCGCGCGGACCAGCTTCGGCGCGAGTCCCATCGACGGTTCGTCCAGCACCACGATACGCGGGCGCAGCATCAGGGCTCGGGCAATCGCCAGCATCTGCTGTTCGCCGCCGCTGAGCGTGCCAGCCAGCTGGCTGCGTCGCTCGCCGAGCCGGGGGAAAGTCGCATAGAGCTGATCCCTTCGCTGTTGCAATGCCGCACTGTCGCGCCGGATCAGATAGCCGCCGAGATGCAGATTTTCCTCCACCGTCAGCGCGCCGAAAATGCGCCGCCCCTCTGGCACATGACCCAGACCCAGCGCCACGATCTGGTGTGCGCGCAAGCCCGTCAGGCGCTGGCCAGCCATCGCAATGTCGCCCGCGCGCGGCCGGATCAATCCGGAAATCGCCCGCAGCGTGGTCGTTTTTCCCGCGCCGTTGCTGCCGAGCAACGCGACGATCTCGCCCTCCGCGACGTCCAGCGAGATGCCGTGCAGCACTTCGACAGTCCCATAGCTCACACGCAGATCGCGGATTTCTAGGAGTCCCACAGCGATTTCTCCCCGGCGGTATCGTCGCTCGCCTCGTCCTTTCCGGCTGTGCCGAGATAGGCATCGATCACCCGCGGGTCCGCCTGGATCGCGGCGGGCTGGCCCTCGGCGATGATGACGCCGTGGTCCATCACGATGATCCGGTCCGACACGCCCATCACCAGCATCATGTCGTGCTCGATCAGCAGCACCGTCACGCCATGATCCCGGATGCGCCGGATCAGTTCCATCAGCGCGCGTTTCTCGGTCGGGTTCATGCCTGCAGCCGGCTCATCGAGCAGCAGCAGGCGAGGGCTGCTGGCGAGCGCACGGGCGATCTCCAGCCTGCGCTGGTCGCCGTACGGCAGATCGGCGGCGCGCTCGCCCGCCCTGCCGGCAAGACCGACGAAGGCGAGCCAGCGCAGGCCTTCGGTGGAATGGTCCGCCGCCTCGGCGCGCGCGGACGGCAACGCCAGAAGCTCGGCTGCGAGCGGTGTCCGAAGCCGATGGTCCATGCCGGTCAGGACGTTTTCGAAGGCCGTCATGTGGCCGAACAGGCGGATGCCCTGGAAGGTGCGCGCCATGCCTTGATGGACGATGCGATGAGGTGCGCCGCCGGCAAGCCGTTCCCCGCACCAGACGATCTGGCCGCCAGTCGGGCGGATGACGCCGGTCAGGCAGTTGAACACGGTGGTCTTGCCGGCGCCGTTCGGACCGATCAGGCTCACGATCTCGCCGCTTCGCACCATCAAGCTGACACCGCCGACCGCCAGCACGCCACCGAAGCGGCGCTGCATGTCGCGCACCTCCAGCAGGACCTCATCGGTGACGGCGTGATCGGGCACGGCGACGCGATCGGCGTCAGCGCCCTTGCGCGCCGGCGCGACGCGGCGCAACGGCGCTGGCCACAACCCCTGTGGCCTTAACAGCATCAGGATCACGAGCCCGATCGCGAAAGCGAAGATGCGCCAGAGGTTGAGAAAACGCAGAATCTCCGGCAGGCCGGCGACGATGATGGCGCCGAGGAGCACACCGGGAATGCTGCCCCGGCCGCCGAGCACGACGACAATCAGGATCGTGACGGACTGCAGATAGGTGAAGCCGGTCGGATCGATGGTGCCGAAGCGGGCGGCGAACAGGCTGCCGCCCAGCCCGCCGATCAGCGCGCCCATCACATAGGCGAGCAGCTTGACGCGCAGCGTCGGCACGCCGACGGCCTCGGCAGCTGCCTCGTCCTCGCGGATGCTGGTCCAGGCGCGGCCCAGCCGCGACTGGCCGAGCCGGATGGCGAACCCGAGCACCACCACGAGGAACGCCATGCCCAGTTCGTAGAGCGCTATCGGCGAACTGATCTCGAAACCGAACAGGCTCGGGCTCGCGATGCCGAAGATGCCGTTCGGGCCGCCCGTGATGTCGAGGTTGGTGGCGACGATACGCGTGATTTCGCCGAACCCCAGCGTGACGATCGCCAGATAGTCGCTGCGCAGGCGCAGGGTGGGATAGCCGATGACGATGCCCGATACCCCGGCGAACGCCAGACTGAACGGCAGCGTCTCCCAGAACGAGAAGTGCAGCAGGGTTTCCAGCAACGCCGTCGTGTACGCGCCGATCGCGAAGAAGGCCGCGTAGCCCAGATCGAGCAATCCGGCATAACCGACTACGATGTTCAGCCCAAGACCCAGGATCGAATAGGTGATGATGGTCAGGCCGACATCGACGACATAGTTGCTGACGACAGCGGGCAGCGCCACGGCGGCGGCCAGCAGCGCACCGCCGAGAGGCCTGGCCCAACGCGCGGAAGCCTGACTGGCGCTCATGGACTACATTCTCTCGACAACGCGTTCGCCGAACAGCCCGGTCGGCTTGATCACGAGCACGGCGATCAGCACGCCGAAGACGAACACGTCGGTCCATTGCGAAGAGACATAGCCCGCGCCGAAGGCTTCGAGCAGGCCAATCAGGATGCCGCCCGCCATCGCGCCCGGGATGTTGCCGATGCCGCCAAGCACGGCGGCGGTGAACGCGCGCAGGCCTAGCACGAAGCCCATGAAGAAATTGATCTGCGTGTAGTAAAGACCTTCCATGACGCCCGCCACGGCGGCCAGCACCGACCCGAGCAGAAAGGTGAGCTGGATCAGGCGTTCGACGTCGATGCCCATCAGACGCGCGGCGTCCTGATCGATTGCCAGCGCGCGCATCGCGGTGCCGAGGAAAGTGTGGTGAACAAAGAAATACAGTGCCAGCATCAGGGCCTGGCTCGTCACGATGATGCCGATCTGCGCGAAGGTGATCTGCACGCCGTGGAGTTCGAAGCCGGCCTGGCTCAGCACGTGCGGATAGGTGCGAAAGCCCGCGCCGTAGATCAGCAGCACCCCATTTTGCAGCGCCAGCGAGACGCCCAGCGCGGTAATCAGAATCGACAGCCGCGGCGCGCGCAGCAACGGCTGATACGCGAGCCGCTCGATCAGCAGGCCGAGCGCGCCTGTGACCGTCATGGCGGCCACCAGGGCGATCAGCAGCGCCAGGGCGAGCGGCAGATGCGCGGATGCAAGAACCATCAGACCGGTCCAGCCGATGAACGCGCCGACCATGAACAGGTCGCCATGAGCGAAGTTGATCAGCCGGATGATTCCGTAGACCATCGTGTAGCCGAGGGCGACGAGCGCGTAGAACGAGCCCGTCGTCAGCCCTTCGATGACGAACTGGAAGAAGTCGCTCATGACGGGGGCGCGCGCGTAATGACGCCTACTTCATCGCCACCCAATGTCCGCTCGCATCCTGCCGCTGGTAGGGCTCGAATTTGTCGTTGTGCACGATGATGGTGATGTACACGGCTTTACTGCGGTCCCCCTTCGAATTGAAGGAAATCGTTCCGGTCGCGCCCGGGTAGTTCGAGATCTTGTGCAGAGCAGCCGTGATCGCGGCAGGCTGTGCCGATTTCGCGTCCGCGATGGCTTTCGCCGTGACCCCGACAGCATCGTATTCATAGACCGAGTACGGTCCCGGCGCTTGCCCGTAAGCCTTCGTATAGTCATCGACGTAGGCGTGCGCGCCGCTCAGGAACTGCGCAAGCGGTGCCGTCGTGATGATCATGCCGTCGGCGGCGGGACCGGCCGTCTTCATCAGGGTGGGGTCATTGGTGGCATCGCCGCCCATGAAGGTCATTTTCAGACCCAGTTGCCGCGCCTCCTTGACCAGCAGGCCGGCTTCGGAGAAATAGCCTGTGTAGTAGATCACGTCAGGCTTCAGTGAGGAGACCCGCGTGAGCGTCGGTGAATAGTCCATCTGTCCGGGGGTGATCGAATTGGCGTACACGACATCGACACCGTCCTTCTTCAGGGCTTGCACGGTGTTCTGGGCGAGGCCTTTGGAATAGGTCGTGTTGTCGTCGATCACCGCCACGCGCTTCGCGTGCAGAACGTCTTTCATGAAGCTTGCCGCGAATGGGCCCTGCTGGTCGTCACGGCCGATCGTGCGGAACACGTTGTCGTACCCCATCTCGGTCAGTTGCGGATTCGTCGACGCATCCAGCACGTAGGGAATCCCGGCGCGATGAAAGGTTGTCGATTCCGGCAGCGCCGCGCTTGAGCAATATCCGCCCGCTACCGCGACAACGCCCGCATCGACGAGTTTCTGTGCCGCCTGCACCGCGGTCTGCGCATCACAGGCGTCGTCCTCGGGCACCAGCTCGATCTGCTTGCCGAGCACGCCACCGGCTGCATTGATTCTGGCGGCGGCGAGCTTCGCGCCGTTGACAATATCCGTGCCGGCATTGGCACTGCTGCCCGACAGCGGAACGGGCACGCCGATCTTGATGGTGGCGCCCTGGCTTAGCGCCGAACCGGGAGCCATGCCGACAAGCAGGGCCACGGCGGCCGCCATGCCCGCAAAGGCCGTTTGCCGCGAGCCCCGCTTTGCACCGGACCAGCCAATCGTCTGAGCAAACATGTTAGAGACTCCTTATTGTGAGAGGGATCGGACGATCCGCCACACGGGTATACCGGTGACATCGGAAAGCGGACGGAAATGGGGCGATTGCGTGTGATTCATACCCACCAGGTCAACGGCGTGACTGCTGGTTTCACCGGAGCGCTGACACAAAAGCGCTTCTTTCATGATAGAAGCCGGTGTGGGTTGGGACGGTATAGGGTATTTGCGTATAAACCATTACACAAAGGCGCCGGCAATCCCCTACCTTTAAGAGGCAGTGACGGACAGAGACTCGCGAGCGGCGAACGCGACATGACAGGACGACTCCGAAATGAGTGCGATTGCACAGCATGACGACGTGTACACGAAGCTCGATTTCACGCTGGACGACGGCGTCTGCCGTCGTGCCGCGATTGGGCTCGTGGTGCTCGCTACCGATCATACGATCGAGCATGAGTGGCGGGGCTTGCTGACGCAGGCCGGCGTGGCGTTCTACGAAAGCCGTGTGTATAACTCGGCGGACATCACGCCCGAACGGCTAGCGGAAATGGAGGACCGTATTGCACCGGCGGTCGCGCTGATCCGTCCGGCCGAGCGTATCGATGTGGTGGCGTTTGGCTGCACGTCCGCCTCGATGGTGATTGGGGAGGAAAAGGTGTTCGCGCGGATTCGCGAAGCGCGTGCGGACGCCGCGTGCACTACGCCGATCACCGCGGCGCTGGCGGCGCTTCGCGCCCTGGGCGTCCAACGTACGGCCCTGCTTACTCCCTATGTGCGTTCGATCAACGAATACATGCGCGACTATATCGAGTCGCGTGGTCACGGCATTACGCGCATGGCGTCGTTCGAGCATGCGAACGATAACGAAGTGGCGCGGATCGATGCGGCGTCGTTGCGAACCGGTGTTGAGCGACTTGCGCGCAATCGTGACGTGGACGCGATTTTCGTATCGTGCACGAGCTTGCGCATCGCCGGGTTGATTCCGGAGCTGGAGGCGGCGATCGGCAAGCCGGTGATATCGAGCAACTACGCGATGGCGTGGCACGCGTTGCGGCTCGCCGGCGTGAGAGATTGCGAGCCTCGTCTTGGGCGGCTGTTCGCGCTGTGACGTTGTGCCTTGAAACGCGACGCAGCGCGACGGGGCGACCATGCGGCGATCGACGCCGAGGCCCTGTTCCAGACATCGACGCGCACCACGGACGCGGCAGGCGCGTCGGATGAACCGCCGCAGGAATCGCTCATCGAAGCGTCTGCGCGGCGGCAGGACTACGACGACTGTCCGTCATTTCCCAGCATGGTTCGACGACATGCCGGCGCGCCGCAATGACACGTGTACTGGGCGCGAATGTCGTCGGTGACCGCGCCGTCCACTGACAGACCGTAATTGATGAAAAGCTCCTCCCCGGGTGCGATCGTGGCGAGCGCATGAATGAACACCCGGTCGCCCGTCTCGATGGCCTCGCAGTTGGGGGCGCACGCATGGTTCAGAAAGCGGGCGCTGTTGCCGCCGCGGCTGCCGTCGATCACTCGTCCGCTGGACAGCCCAAACACGAACGTGTGGCCCGCGTCGGCTCGCTGACGGGCGGCGGCGCGCCGCCAGCTGGTCACTTCCCCCTTGTACTCGATCACCCGTTCGCCCGGGGCGATCGGCTGCAGGGCAAACAGTCCCATGCCATGCACTGGTGAGCGTCGTGCGGTGATGCGTCGCAATCGCATTTTGTCGTTTCCTTCGCGACCCTCGGTCGTTGCATGTGGTTGAGCGGCGATGCGAAGCATATCGCCACACACTCAGGCGCTCAATATTTTTCTTTTTAAAAGCGCAACTAACAGCCAAGGACGGACCGCGCCAAGGGTTCCGGCTTTGCCGCAACAAGGCTGGCAACGGTCGATGGTTACAGGGAGGGCATCAAGTCGCATGTCCACGGCATCACGCTGGCACAACCGTCGGCTCAGCCAAACGAGCGGCTGGCCGCCGCTGCGCGCTTGCGCAACCAGTTCATGCAGGCGAACAGGGCGATGGCGAACGCCATCAGCAGTGTGGCCACGGCAAGGATCGACGGGTCGATCTGGTCACGGATGCCACTCCACATCTGCCGCGGCACGGTGCGCTGCTCGGGGCCGCCAATGAACAGAATGACGATCACTTCGTCGAACGACGTCGCGAATGCGAACACACTGCCCGTTGCGACGGCGGGCGTGATCAGCGGGAGCGTGACGCGACGAAACGCGACCCACGGCTGCGCGCCCAGCCCCGACGCAGCGCGAAGCAGGCTTTGATCGAACGACAGCAGCGAAGCCGTCACGGTGATCACCACGAAGGGCGTACCGAGCGCGGCATGCGCAAGCACGACGCCGAGATACGAATTGACCAGGCCGAGCGGCGAAAAGACCAGATAAAACCCGGCCGCGACGACAACGATAGGCACGATCATCGGCGACACGATGATCGGCATGATGATCGAGCGGTAAGGAAACTGCGTGCGGCTCAAGCCGAGGGCGGCGAGCGTGCCGAGCACCGTCGCGATCAGCGTCGACGCCGCGCCGATGCCGATGCTGTTCGCCAACGCGCGTTGCCAGTCCGGCGAACTCAGCGCCTGCGCGTACCAGCGCAGCGAGAAGCCCTGCATCGGGTACGAGAAGAATGAGCCGGAGTTGAACGACAGCGGCACGATCGCGAGGATCGGCGCGACGAGGAAAAAGAAAATGAGCGCGCAATGCACGCGTAGTCCCGCGCCCGCGATGCGTTCCGAGAGTAGCCGGGTTCGTCCGTCTTTCATCTGAGTCTGCCTGTTGATCAACCATACGAAGGAGCGACAACCCATTAGCGTCGGTTGCGCGGCGCGTTAGCCGAAGCGCAAGCGGTCGATACCGACCAGCCGGTTGAAGATGAAATAGAACACCGCCGTGAATGCGATCAGATAGCACGACAACGCACCCGCGAGTCCCCAGTTGAGCTGATCGTTGGTCTGCGACGCGATCAGCTGGCTGATCATTTCGTCGCCGGCACCGCCTAGCAGGGCGGGGGTGATGTAATAACCGAGCGCGAGAACGAACACGAGAAAACATCCCGCGCCGACACCCGGCAGCGTTTGCGGAATATACACTCGCACGAAGGCCACAGCCGGATGCGCGCCGAGGGATTTCGCCGCCCGCATGTACACGGGCGGGACACCTTTCATCACCGAAAAGATCGCGAGGATCATGTATGGCAGCAGGATGTGCGTCATGCCGATCAACACACCCGTGCGATTGAAAATCAGCGACAACGGATGATTGATGAGCCCAAAGCGGAGCAACGCGCTGTTGATCACACCACCTGGTTGCAGCAGCACATACCACGCGGTGGTCCGCACCAGCAGCGATGTCCAGAACGGTACGATCACGAAGAGGATCAGCCGGTTGCTCTGGTCCTCCGGCAATGTCGCGAGCAGATACGCCACGGGATAACCCAGCAGCAGGCACAGCAGCGTGACCGTCGCACTGATCGTGACCGTGCGTCCGAAGGCCGCGCGGAAGATGGCGCTGTCCGCCGCGACGGACGTCACCGAGCCATCGGGCGCGACTTGCGCGTCGACGGCGTTCAGCAAATAGTCGGGCGTGGGCGAGATCGACGCACGCTTGAGGAGCCGCCAGGTTTCCGGTGTGTTCCAGCGTTCATCCAGATCGATCAGGGCGGGCTTCCATTGCGCGGGCGTTTGCGAACGTGTGGCACGCGCCGTCTTGAACAGCAGGCTGCGGAACTCTGGTTGAGAGAAGTTCATGCGTCGCGCGATATTGCCGAGCTGGCCGGATTCGCTGGCGTCCTTCAGGTCGTGCGCGAGTGCGGCAAAGGCCGGTTCGCCGGGTACGCCCGCACCGTCCCATCCGGCCAGCGCCGTGCTCAATTGCGGCATGCCGGCGCGCACTTCAGGGTTTCGCACGCTGCGCGCGAGCAGGCTCGCGATCGGCGCGACGAACGTCACCAGCAGAAAGATGAGCAACGGCAAAGCCAGCAGCAACGCGCGCATCGCGGCCTTGCGGCGCGCGGCGCGGAACGACTCGCGGTCCGCGGCCTGCGGGCCGCGGCCAAAAGGGGCGGTGGATGGCAGTTGCGTGTTCATCGTGCTCGATCTCCCGAGTGACGTTCGTTCGATCTGGCGCTACTGCGTCAGCCAGTTCTGGAACCGCTTGTTGATCGCATCCGCGTTGTCGGCCCAGAACGTCGCGTTGATTTGCAGCGGGCGTTTGAAGTTCGCCGGCGCTGTCGGCAGATCGTTCAGACGCGCTTTGTCGATCAGCGCAATGGCGTCCTTGCGCGGCGGCGCGTACGCGATGTACTTCGACAGGTCCGCATAGGCCTGCGGTGTCGAGGATGCGACGATGAACTTCCGCGCCGCGTCGGCATGCTTCGCGCCGTTGACCACGGCCCACCATTCGTAGTCGTACACCTGTGCATCCCAGACGATCTTGAAGGGCTTCTTGTCCTTGTGCACGGCGTCGTCGATGCGGCCGTTGTACGCCTGCGTCATCACGACCGCGCCGTCGGCGAGCAGTTGCGGCGCCTGCGCACCCGCCTCCCACCAGACGATGCTCGGCTTGATCGTGTCGAGCTTCTTGAACGCGCGGTCGACGCCAGCAGGCGTGGAGAGGGTCTTGTACACGTCCTTGGGTGCCACGCCATCGGCGATCAAGGCCCATTCCATCGCGACCTTCGGCGACTTGCGCATGCCGCGCTTGCCGGGGTACTTGCTGAGGTCGAAGAAATCGTTGATGGTGGTCGGCGCAGATTTCAGCTTGGTGGTGTCATACGCATAGACGGTGGACCACACCATCGCCGCGACGGCGCAATCACTGATCGAGCCCGGCAGGAAGTCACTGGTGTTGCCGAGCAACTTCTTGTCGAACTTGGCGATGAGGCCTTCGTCGCACGCGGTGATTGCGTCGTTGGTTTCGAGGTCGATCAGATCCCAGGTCGGGTTCTTCGACTGTTCCATCGCTTGCAGCTTGGCGAGGCCGCCATCGTAGGACTCGGTGGAGAACTGGTCGCCGGTTTTCGCAGTGAACGGTTCGAACCATGCCTTTTTCGCGGCAGCTTCATACGCACCGCCAAAGGTGACGACGGAAATCGTTTCGGCCGCGTGAACCGTGGCCGTGGCAAACACCCCGAGCGCGCACGCCGCGATGGTGGTCCGGAAGGACGAGAGTGTGGTTTTCATTTCTAGTTGGCTCCTGCGATAAGTGGCGAGGCGGACGAGGGAACGGCAACAGTGGAATAGTCGGCGCCGCCGGACGCGGCGGCGGAATGCGGCGCGGGCGCCATGGCGGGCAGCACCTTGCAGTCGTCGCGCCGCCAGGTCACGGCGGTCTGACGGCCCAGTGCGGGCAGATCATGGTGCTGTGTGTTCGGCAGCTTGACCACCATGCTTTCGCCATGGCCGAGTTTCAGATGCACGCGATGATGATCGCCGCAGTAGACGAGTTCCTCGACGAGCGCGTGCACGACGTTCATGTTCTGCCGGGTCGCTTCCTGCACGGCGTCCGGCGTCGCGGCGATGTGCGCGCGCTCGGGACGCAGCGCCAGCACCGCCGTGTCGCCCGACGCGAGCCCCGCGCCTGGGCGTCCGCGCACAGTGCTGCCGTCGGCCAGTCGCATCGCAGCCCATTCCCCGCCGTCGGAATCGACGCGACCGGTCAGTCCATTGTTCTCGCCGACGAAATTGGCAACGAACGCATTCGCCGCGTTTTCGTAGAGTTCGGTCGGTGCGGCGGCCTGCTGGATGCGTCCATCGGAAAACACGGCGACGCGGTCCGACATCGTCAACGCTTCGTTCTGGTCGTGGGTCACGTAGACGATCGTCAGCGACAGTTCGCGATGCAGCCGCATGATTTCGTATTGCATGGTTTCACGCAGGCGTTTGTCGAGCGCGCCAAGCGGCTCGTCCATCAGCACCACGCTCGGCTCGAAAACCAGCGCGCGGGCAAGCGCAACGCGCTGCTGCTGACCACCCGACAGTTGCGACGGACGCCGTGCCGCCAGATGCGATAACTCCACCATGTCCAGCACGCGCGTCACGCGCGTTTTCTGTTCGCTACGGCTCATCTTGCGCACCGACAGCGGAAACGCGACGTTCTCGGCAATCGTCATGTGCGGGAACAGCGCATAGTTCTGAAACACCATGCCGATATCGCGCCGATGCGGCGGCTTGTCGTCCAGACGCTTGCCGGCGAGGCGGATTTCACCGCGCGTCGGCGCTTCGAATCCCGCGAGCATCATCAGTGTCGTGGTCTTGCCGGAACCGGACGGACCGAGCAGCGAAACGAATTCACCGTGCGCGACATCGAGATCGAGTCCCTCGACGACGCTATGCACGCCGTCGTATGACTTGCTGACGCCGTCGAACGAAATAAATGGTTGGCTTGACATGGGTAACTCGGCAGAGTGTTGGCGGTCCACGTGGGGCGGCAAATCACTTCGCGCCCAGGCGTCCCGCCAGATAGCGGGCGAAGTCGTAATTCGGCCGTTCCAGAGGGCTCAGATGGCCAGGCTTCGCGAGTGGCGCGTGCACGCCGCGAAACACGGCCTCGACGCCGCGCCGGTCCTCGGCGTTGACTTCGTCGAGCAGCGTCTTCAGCGCAGCCATGTAATCGGCGGCCCGCGGATCGTCGACGAAATCCGGTGCGAGGCCGCCGCCGAAGCGGATATGCACGCGGCCGATGCCCCGCGGCTGCAGGATCAGATACCAGAAGTAGCCGGGCGTCAGCGTGATCAGGTGTGTCGGGTAGATCGCCAGCAGCGCGGTGGTACGGCGCCAGTGCCCTTGCAGACGTGTATTGCTGGGATGCGCGTTGCCGATCGGCAGCGACGCTTCCTTGGTGATCCAGTGATAGTTGAACGCAGGCAAGCCCGGCGGACATTCCATTTCTTCGAGCTTCGAGTGCGGCCCGACCGTTGCGCGATGCAGCATCGGCAAGTGGTAGCTCTCCATGAAATTTTCCGCGAGGATCTTCCAGTTGGTGTCCCACACGTGCTCTTCGTGGAAGGTCTCGACGTAGTTGCTCATGCCGTACGGCTCGATCAGCTTCGTCAGCCCGGACAAATGTGATTCCACCGAAGGCGCGTGCGCGTTGAGCGTTACGTAGATCCAGCCTTGCCACGTCTCGCAGCGCACGGCAGGCAGCTTGTATTGTTCCTTGCAAAAGCCCGGCTGCCGATCCATCAACGGCGCGCCCGCGAGCGAACCATCGAGCGTGTAGTTCCATGCGTGATAGGGGCACACGATCCGGCGCACGTTGCCGCGCCCTTCAAGCAATACCGACATCCGGTGCAGGCAAACATTCGAGAATGCGCGCAACGCACCGCTCGCATCGCGCAGCACGAACACCGGCTGGTCGTCGATTTGCGCGGTCAGATAGTCGCCGCTCTGTGCGAGCGCGCTCGCGCGGCCCACGCACAACCACTCGTGGCGAAACACGTCGCGCCGTTCGAGCGCGAGAAACGCCTCCGACGTGTAGACGGCCGGCGGCATGGCGTGTGCATCCCCGAACGGACGCTCGCAGTTCTCGCGCAGGGCGCGAACGATGTCGAGCTCAGTGTCCGTCGACTGAAGAATGGCTGACATAGGGGGCCCCCCATCAGTGTGTGCATCCGATGAGCACCAATCTAACAATCCAAATTGCTAGGTAAAATATTGTTTTTGCATGCAGTGCATAGCTCAAGCCTATGCCGAGAGGCTTTCCGGGCCGCTAACCGATGTGGAGGCGCCGAATATACGTTTCACAGAATGCCGAGAAGCGCTTCACAACCTCGCGCGGCTTGACGGCGCCCGACAGTGCGATGCCAAGCGTCGTCGCATTGACGCTTTCCTTGAAATGTTTAATCACGAAGTCTTCGCCGTCCACTGTCCGGGTCGACTTCAGCGGGAAGTTGAGTATGCTGTAACCCAAGCCGTTGGCGACCATGCCACGCACCACTTCAGGCTGTGACGACCGGAAAGCCGCGGTAGGGCGGCTGCCGACTGCGTCGAACAGCGCGGAGAAGTACTCGCGGCTATGCGGAAGGTCCAGCATCACATAGGGCTCGGGCAGCAGATCGGCCAGCGACACTTTGCGGGCCCGTGCAAGCCTGTGTGTTTTAGGCAGGATGACATACGGTGGCAGCGAAAGCAGCGGGGTAAACGCGATTCCATCGGCGATATCGAGGCTGTAGGTCAGCGCGATATCGAGCGAGCCGTCGTGCAGGCCGCTCAAAAGCGTGTCCTGATGCGCTTCCGTCGTACGGAAGGTGACCGCCGGATAGTCCTGCACGAAGCGGCTGATGATGCCTGGCATCAGCGGCGGGGCCAGCGACACCATGCAGCCCAGCGAGATGGAGCCCGACATGCCGCCATCGATTTCCTTCGCGGTCAACTGCAATTCTTCGGCGTTCTGAAGCAGATTGCGAGCGTGGCCGAGCAGATCGCGGCCCGGTTGCGTGAGCGACAGCCCGCTGGCGTGATGGCGGATGAACAGTTGGACGCCGAACGATTCCTCCAGATCCGCGAGCGACGTCGAGATAGACGGCTGCGAAATGTGCAGGCGCCTTGCCGCGGCGGTGAACGAAAGCGTCTCGGCCGTGACGACAAAATACCTGAGCTGACGCAACGAGTAGCGTATCGAGTTGCCGTCCATCAGTTGCTCCGTGTTCGGTCGAACCGATTGTCGCTCGCCAATTGTCGATTGCATAGCGAAAAACGATGCAAAGCATTTTTAAAATATAGTTTTTGTTGCCCGCCGCGCGGCGTACATTCTGTCCGACCGAAGAGAGAGTGTGACCTGAATCCAGAGCGCTTTTCAGAAGGAGAAGGCCATGTCGGCTGAAAAATTGTCGATCGACACGCTGGTCATAGGCGCGGGTCAGGCTGGCGTGGCAATGAGCGAACACCTGAGCAAACTCGGCGTACCCCATCTCGTGCTGGAGCGCGACCGCATTGCCGAACGCTGGCGTACCTGCCGCTGGGATTCACTGGTCGCCAATGGTCCCGCCTGGCACGACCGCTTCCCTAATATGGAGTTCGAAGGACTCGATCCTGATGGGTTCGCCGCCAAGGATCAGGTCGCCGATTACTTCGAGGCCTATGCGCGCAAGTTCGATGCGCCGATCCGCACGGGCGTCGAAGTCACGAGCGTCGAGCGTCTGAAGGGCCGGGCAGGATTTGCGGTCGCAACGTCCGATGGCACGATCGAAGCCCGTCGCGTGGTCGTTGCGACGGGGCCGTTCCAGCGGCCCGTCATTCCCCCTATCGCGCCACAGGGCGTCGAGCTCATGCAGCTTCATTCGGCCCACTATCGGAACCCGGCGCAACTGCCCGAAGGGGCGGTGCTCGTGGTTGGCGCGGGTTCGTCCGGCGTGCAGATCGCGGACGAACTGCAGCGCGCGGGCCGCAAGGTTTATCTGTCCGTCGGTGCGCATGACCGTCCGCCGCGCGCCTATCGCGGGCGCGATTTCTGCTGGTGGCTGGGTGTACTCGGCGAATGGGACAAGGAAGTCGCCGTGCCGGGACGCGAGCATGTGACCATTGCCGTCAGCGGCGCGTACGGCGGCCAGACCATCGATTTTCGCAGGCTCGCTCATCAGGGCATGACGCTGGTCGGCACGACGAAATCGTTCGCGAATGGCGTCGCGACCTTCGAACAGGACCTCGCCGCCAATCTGAAGCGTGGCGACGAAAACCTGATGTCGCTACTGGACGCGGCCGACGACTACGTCGAGCGCAACGGCGTGGACCTGCCGGAAGACCCCGACGCACGCCTGATTCCACCCGACCCGGAGTGCGTGACGCATCCGCTCCCGGAACTGGATCTGAAGAAGGCGGGCGTGAGCACGATCATTTGGGCCACCGGCTATGCCGTCGATTTCGGCTGGCTGCACGTGAACGCATTCGACGATAAGGGCAAGCCGCAGCATCAGCGCGGTGTATCGAAGGAACCGGGCGTGTATTTCCTCGGCTTGCCGTGGTTGTCGCGGCGCGCGTCGTCGTTTATCTGGGGCGTCTGGCATGACGCAAAGCACATCGCCGATCACATCGTCACGCAGCGCAAATACCTCGCGTATCGCGACGCGTCGCAGCGTCGGCAGGACGCGCGCGGCGTGCATGGCGCGAATCCGACCGATACGGCGTGCGACGAATCGCACGCGCCGAAGACCAAAGAAGTGGGAGTGAACTGATGCCTACGCATACCCGCATCCGCATGTTCAATACGAAGGACACGTACCCGAACCAGTCGCTCGATAACGATCTTTGCCAGGCGGTTCGCGCGGGCAATACGGTCTATGTGCGCGGCCAGGTCGGTACGGATTTCGACGGCAACCTGGTCGGTCTCGGCGATCCGGGCGGGCAGGCCGAGCAGGCGATGAAGAACGTCAAGCAACTGCTCGAGGAAGCGGGCAGCGACCTGTCGCATATCGTCAAGACGACGACTTACATCACTGATCCTCGTTATCGCGAGCCGGTGTATCAGGAAGTCGGCAAGTGGCTGAAGGGCGTGTATCCGATTTCGACGGGGCTGTGCGTCAGCGCGCTCGGCCAGCCGCAATGGCTGATGGAAATCGACGTGATCGCCGTGATTCCGGACAACTGGAAGCCATCTCAGGCATGAGGAGCTACCCATGACATTCTCGATCGTCGGACGTTGTGGCAAGACCGGTCAGCTCGGTATCGCGATCAGTTCGTCGAGCATTGCGGTGGGTGCGAGGTGTCCGTGGGCGCGCGCGGGCGTCGGTGCGGTGGCGACTCAGAACGTGACGCAGCCCGCGCTCGGGCCGCAGATTCTCGATCTGCTGGAGAGCGAGCGTATCGCGGCGGATGCGGCGCTCGAACGGGCGCTAGGCGCGAGCGAATGGAGCGAATACCGGCAGGTGACGGTGGTCGACAGTGAGGGGCGAACCGCGATGTTCACCGGCAAGGAAGCACTCGGCGTGCATCACGCCGTCGCGGGGAATCAGTGTGTGGCAGCGGGCAATCTGCTCGCCGGCAAGCCGGTGATCGACGCGATGGTGAAAGCGTTCGAGAGCGCACAAGGCGCGCTCGCCGATCGCCTGCTGCACGCGATGCATGCGGCCGCCGAAGCTGGCGGAGAAGCAGGGCCTGTGCATTCGGCGGCTCTGAAGATCGTCGATACACACGTCTGGCCGAGCGTCGATCTGCGTGTCGATTGGGCCGACGACGATCCGATCGGCAAACTTGCCGCGCTTTGGCAAGCGTATCGGCCGCAGATGCGGGACTACATCGCACGCGCGTTGAATCCGACCGCGGCGCCGAGCTACGGAGTGCCCGGCGATGAGTGAGTTGTCGAGCCGTGCGCTGCTCGAACGGCTGATCGGTTTTGCGACTGTCAGCCGCCACTCCAATCTGGAACTGATCGGCTTCGTGCAGCAATACCTCGCGAATCTCGGTGTGGACAGCGAGCTGTTCCATAACGCCGAGCGTACCAAGGCGAACCTGTTCGCCACGATCGGTCCGCGAGAGCGTGGTGACATCGTGCTGTCCGGGCATACCGATGGTGTGACGCGATGTTCGCTCGCCTCGCTGAACATCTCAAAAGCGTGAGGTAGCCTGCGCGTCTGCGGTGCAAATCGGGCGTGAGGGGTTCATCAGGACACGCGCTCCGCCACTTCGAGCACGAAGTGCGCGACCACGACCACACCGGTGATCAGGGTCGCGAGCCAGCAGAGCGCGCGTAACGACCAGTGCGCGACGATTTCTCCGACCGCTTCTCGTTTCGCACTCAGCAGCACCAGAAGCACCAGCACGGGCGTAATCGTCATACCGTTGACGATGGCGCTCCAGTACAGCGCCTTGACAGGGTCGACGTGCGATAGGCCGAGCGCAACGCCAAGCAGCGTTCCGAGCCCCGCGAGCGCAACGAGCAGAACAGCAATGCGCCGATCACGCCGTTGGCCGTGGGGCCAGTCGAACGAACTCGCGACCGCTTGCGCAGCGGAACCCGCAAGCGAAGGTAGTGCGAGCAGCGCTGAGCCGATCAGTGCAAGCCCAAGCAGTGTGCCGGCGTAGCCATCCACTAGCGGTTCGAGCACCCTGGAAAGCTCCATGGGCTCGCCGGGCCGCGTCTGTGCACCATGCAGCGTCGCCGCAGCCGCGATCATGATGCACAATGCGGCTACGCTCGATAGCGCGGTGCGCGTCAAGGTCTGCATGCGCAAGCGGCGAAGCTGCTCCGACGAACGTCGATCGCCCCGCGCCGCGTGCTGTTCGTGCTGTCGATGTTCTTCCTGTGCTTCCTGCTCGGCCTGCGAAAAAAGCAGATAGGGACTCATCGTCGTACCGAGCACGGCCATCAGCATCGTGACGAAATCTTCTTTCCACTCGACGTGCGGCACGAGCGAGCGCAGCACGACCGTGTGCCAAGGCACATCGACGACCAGCAGCACGCCGGCATACGCGAGCATCGGCAGCATCAACCATTTGAGCACCTGCGCATAGCGCGCATAGGGAATGAACCACTGCAACGCAATCGAGGTGCAACCGCATGCGAGGGCAAGCAACCAAAGCGGCCCATGAGTGAAGCGTTGCACGACCGCGGCCATCGCCATCACATTGACGGCGATATTCAGCGTGTTCGCAATCACGAACCGCGCCACCGCCAAATGGAAGAACACCGGCGAATAGTGCGCGCGCATGTTCGCGGTCAGGCCATGTCCGGTGACGGCGGCGACACGCGCCGAGACCAGCTGCAACGCGACCATCGACGGATACGACAGCACGCAGGTCCACAGCAGGTCGTAGCCGTACCACGCGCCCGCGAGTGAATATGTGGCGATACCGCTGGGATCGTTATCGCAGCCGAGACTTGCCAGCCCCGGCCGCAGATCGGCGGCCCACGAGCGGGCGGCCTGCGACGAGGCAGCGTGCGTACTACCTTGTGCGGCGCGGGGCGCGGTGCCCCTGTCGGGGGAAGAGTGCATTCGCCTGACCGTCGGGAAACCAGGGATACTGTAGCGCTCGCACGAAACGTTCCTTCGTCGACTCGTTTCGCGGCACACATATTCAGCGGATGTGACGCTATCGAGGGCGACTATCAGGACTCCCGCAGGCTGACGATACAATGTCACATCTTCAACCCGCGCCGACCAGCGCGAAACGCTCGTCGACCGCGGCGAGCGAACGACCAGTCTCCGCGATAGCTCCCCGCGAGTGAAGTCTCAATGCCCAGGCGTCTTTTCCGCCGCTGAAGAAAATCGCTGGAAAGGAGAAATCTTGAAAAAGACAGGATTTACGGTTCTGATCATGACGCCTTGCACGGGCGCGCACGCATCGGACTACGCTGAGGTCTGGAATCCACCAGAGGCACGCGCGAACATGCTTCGAGCGACGGCTCGCGCCGCATCCGTCAGGGTCGTGCGCTAATGGAAACGATCGACTACGACGGGTACACGTTGTGGGGGCATGCCATCCTTCAGCAGGAAGGCGAAGGCATCCTGCAACCGGAGCGCTATGCGGCGAGCGGAACCATTACGCGAGGCGGAAAGCTGATCGAAGCATCAGGCATTCTGGGACTATTCGATAGCGAGGAGGAAGCCCACCATGCAGGCCTGGATTGGGCGCGCGCGTGGGTGGATGCTCATGGATGAGCTTGCGCTTGGCAGGGTAGTCGAGAGGCTTGGAGCCGTTGCCGTTGGTGGGCCGGGAGGACGCGCCAGCGGATCGACTCGAACCTACGCTTCCCGCTTGCTGCGCCCATACAGCAGCAACATTGCCGCTATCACCGCGCCGTAGATGATCTGACGTCCCGCCTCGGGCATCTGCGCGACTGAAAGGATCGACTGCAGCAGCGTGATGAGGATCGCGCCAGCGACGGTGCCGAGGTATGAACCTCGTCCACCCAGAATCGATGTGCCGCCGAGCACGACTGCCGCGATCGCCGGCAACAGGTAGGCATCGCCCATCGACTGCGCTGCCTTCGACGCATAACCGGCGAGCAATACGCCGCCGAACGCCGCGAACGCGCTGCACACGGCGAATGCGGCCACGGTCACGAGCCGCGTATTGATGCCGGACAGATACGCCGCGCGTTCGGTATTGCCGATCGCGTACAGCGTGCGGCCGAAGGTCGTACGCGACAACAGGAACACCGTGGCGCCGCCGATCACGAGCCATAGCGCGACGGCATTCGGCACGCCCGGTACGAGCCAGCCCGCCGCGAGCCATCGCATCACCTGTGGCGCGGAATCCTGCGGCGACGATCCGCCGGTATAGACGATCATGATGCCCTGTGCGACCGCATTGGTCGCGAGCGTGGCGATCATCGACGGAATGCGCAGCAGCGCAACGAGGATGCCGTTGACGACGCCGATCAGCACGCCGCAACCAATCCCGACCGGTATCGCGAGGATCCGTCCGAGTTCGCCGTGCCCCGCTACCGCGCACGCCATCATTGCGCCGACGGTGATGGTCCACGGCAGCGACAGGTCGATGTGGCCGAGCAGGATCACCATCATCAGGCCGGTCGCGATGATGCCGAGGAACGCGCCGACCTTCAGTTGCAGCAGGATGTACTCCGGCGACGTGAAGTTGCGCGAATACATCCCGCCGACGAGCAGCAGCGCGACGATGCACGCGAACGCGATCACGATCGGTTTGTCGATTCTGCGCGTGAGCCTCGACACGAACGTGGTCCGGCCGGTTGCTGAAACGTGGCTCATTGAAACCACTCCAGACGGTTGCGTACCCTGAACAGCCCGCATGCGCCGATCGCGACAGCGAGCAGAAGAATCACACCCTGGAATAGCGGCTGCCACAGCGCATCGACGTTGAACACGAACAGCAGGTCGCCGATCGAGCGGAACGCGAATGCGCCGAAGATCGCGCCAATCGCGCTGCCCTTGCCGCCGAGCAGCGACACGCCGCCTATCACCACCGCGGCGATCGAAAACAGCGTGTACGAGTTGGCGCTGCCGAGGCTCGCTTCGCCGGTGTCGGTGAAGAACGTCAGGAATAGGCCGCCGATCGCAGTGAGCAGGCCGGCCAGCGTATAGCTGGCGAACTTCGCGCGGCGGATCGGCATGCCGGACAGAAAAGCCGCGGGTTCGGACGAGCCGGTCGCGTACGCCGCGCGCCCGACCGCCGAGCGTTTGAAAGGAATCCAGACGATCAGCGTCGCCGCGAGCAGAATCAGCAAGCTCGCCGGCAGGACGCCGGCGACCTTGCCGGTCAGTGCGTCGGCGAGGTCCTCGTTGATCGAGCCGCCGGGCACGGGGCGCAGCAGCAGCGCCAGGCCGTAGTAGACGGCGCCCGTCGCGATCGTCGTCACGATCGGCTGCAGCCGGCCGAAAATGATGATCACGGCATTCAGCGCGCCGCACAGCGCGCCCGCCGCGAGCACGCCGGCGATGCCGAGCGCGCTGTGCAGCGTGCCGCCCGTGACGATCCACGAGCCGATGCAATTCGTCAGCACCAGTGTCATGCCGATCGACAGATCGATGCCGGCCGTCAGCACGACGAGCGCTTGGCCCATCGAAACGAGCGCGAGCAGCACCGCCTTGTTCGCTGCCGTCTGAAACACGTTGGCCGACAACGCCGACGGATAGTTGACCAGGTAGATCGCGAACATCAGCACGAACAGGCCGAACGCGAACACGGCCCCGCGATTCTCCGCATACCAGTAACGCAGCCCGCTCATAGCGCGACTCCCGTGGAAGGCGAAATCTGTCCGACGGGCAGGTCCAGTGCGCTGGCAATCAGGTTCTGCTCGGTGATCGCCGAGCCGACGAGTTCCTTCTTGATCCTGCCTTCGTACAGCACGAGCACGCGGTCACAGCAGCCGATCAGCTCGTCGTAGTCGGTCGAATAGAACACGATCGCGGCGCCGTCGTCGGCGAGGCGCCTGAGCAACTGATAGAGCTCCTGCTTGGTGCCGACGTCGATACCGCGCGTCGGGTCGCTGAGCAGCAGGATTCTCGGCTGCCGGATCAGCCACTTCGCGATGACCACCTTCTGCTGGTTGCCGCCCGACAGCGAGCTCACGGGCGCGTCGACGCCGAACGACTTGATCGCAAGCAGCTCCATCATCCGGTCGACGAGCGACTGCTGGCGGTCGCGATCGATTACGCCGGCGGTGGACATGCGATCGAGCGCGGCAAACGACAGGTTCTCGCGTACCGACATCGGCAGCATCAAGCCTTCGGTCTTGCGGTCCTCCGGTATCAGCGCCATACCGATGCCGTTGGCGCGCGCGGCCAACGGACTGCCGATCGACACGGCTTTGCCGTCGATCTCGATCTTGCCCGCGCACCCGCGCAACACGCCGAACAGCGCCAGCAGCAGTTCGCGCTGGCCTTGTCCGTCGAGGCCGCCCAGTCCGAGGATTTCACCGGGCTTCAACGAAAAGCTGATGCCTTGCAGCGTGTCGTTCCACGCGAGATCCCGGCAGGCGAGAACCGGAGCGGCACTGCGGTCGCCGGCGGGTTTGGCCGGAAAGGCATGCTGGTACTTGCGGCCGATCATCATTTCGACGACCTCGTTGTCGGAGCGTGTGTCTGCCTCGAAGCTCATCACATGACGGCCGTTCCGGTAGACCGTGCATTCGTCCGCGAGCGCCTTCACCTCGTGCATCCGGTGCGAGATGAACAGCAGCGCGAGCCCCTCTTCGCGCAGGCGCTTGAGCACCTCGATCACGCGCGCGACGTCGGCCGCGGTCAGCGCCGAGGTGGCTTCGTCGAGGATCAGAATGCGCGGCGCGTGTGCCAGCCCCTTCGCGAGCTCGACCATCTGCTGGCGCGACAGCGGCAGGTCCCGGACCTTTGCAAGCGGATTGATGTCGGCGGCGCCCGCCCGGGCGAGCGCCTCCTCGGCATGGCGGCGCTGGGCCCGGCGGTCGATCATGCCGAAACGTCGCGGCGGGTGCGAAGCGAAGATGTTGTCCGCCACGCTCAAGTCGGGGATCAGCGACAGCTCCTGATAGACGCAGACGATGCCGGCCGCGTTCGCCTCGGCCGGCGACGCGAACGAGACCTGCCGGCCATCGAAGTGCATCGTGCCCTCGTCCGGCTGTACGACGCCGGACATCACCTTCAGCAACGTGGACTTGCCCGCGCCGTTCTCGCCGAGGATCGCGTGAATGCGGCCCCTGCGCACCGTGAGCTCAGCGTGATCCAGCGCGACGGCGCCGCCGTAGCTTTTCGACACGCCAGACATCTGAAAGAACGGCTGCTCTGCATCCTGCAGCATGCTTCGTCTCCCGTCACATCCCGGCCATCACCCGATCACTGGTTGCCCTGGCTCTGCTTCATGATTTCCTGCGCAGAGAAATTGATGCCGCAAGTCGGAAACGAGTTGCCGACGAAAAAGTTGTCGGAGTCGTTCGGGAAATAGTTGACGCCCGCCTTCAGCTTCGAATCGTCGGTGACGTCGAGCGGCAGCTTGATCGAGACCGGGATCGTCTGGCCGTCCAGCGCGGCGAGCGCCGTCTTGATCGCCACGGCCACCTGCGCGGGACCGGTGCCCGCCGACGTACACTTCAGGCCCTGGCTCCCATACTGCGCGCAGAACTTGCGAAAGCCGTTCTCCGTCTCGCCGCCGAAAGGCACGAACGGATGTTTCGCATCGATCATCGCGCGCACGACTCCCGTGTCGCCGCCTTGCGCCGAAATTCCATCGAAATGGCCCTGCACGGCAATCGCGTCGGCGGTGGCCTTTTGCGCGACCCCGTCGTCCCACTTGCCGTAGACCTGGACGACGTTCCACTTCTTGCCGGTGTCGTCCAACGTTTTCAGGAAACCATTGTGGCGGTCCGTGTCGACCGACGTGCCCGCCACCCCGCGAACCTCGAGCACCTTGCCTCCGTTCGGCAGGTGGCTCGCGAGCCACTTGGCCCACAGCACGCCGAGCCCGTACTGGTCGACGTTGACGTTGATCGCGTCTTCGCTGTCGAGGATGTTGTCGAACGCGATCAGCACGACGCCGGCCTTCTTCGCGCGGCGGATCGCGGGGCCGAACGAGGCGGGATTTTGCGCGTCCACGATGACCGCGTCATAGCCGGCATCGATGAAGTTGTTGACGGCCGAGATCTGCGCCGGCACGTCCTCGCCGGTCGAGACGACCTTGAATTCCTTGAGCTTGGCGGCGACGGCCGGCTGCGCCGTGTAGGCCTTGGCTGTCTTGATCATCTGGATACGCCAGGTGTTCGCGATATAGCCGTTCACGAGTGCGATCCGGTAGGGCCCGTTCTTCTTCGGATACTTGATGAACTTCGTGTCGCTCTTCCAGGGGACCATGCAGGTTGGATCGCTGGACGGTCCTGAAACGAACGATGCCTGCGCGAAAGCCGCGCTTGCACACAGCGTGAATGCCGCGGTCGCCGCCGCTCGAAGCACCTGGATTCCTGAAAGCATGTCGTCTCCTTTTTGTTGGATTGAACTTGCCGATTGCCGGCGAACATGGCGGCCATGGATCGCCGCCGAATTCTGTGCGTGAAGCAGGGAATCTTGCGGAATGTGCTGCAGCGGGGCTGACTCGGACTCGCCGAAGCAGCGCGATGACCTTTTCAACGGCGCCGCCTCGAAGCAAAACGAAGGGCCGGCGCGAACGCAGTCACGTCTGACAGTACTGGCATACCAATCCGCGCGCGATAGTGGTTTACCACGGCGTCGCGGGAGGATTCGAGTAGTCTGAAATTCCTGCCGTACGGGTTCGGTGGGCGGCAAGCGCGGCGTCAGGCCGATGCAGGCTGGCGCCGGCAATTGGTGTACCATTTTGGCGAACTCGAGCCAATCCTTGGGCGGCTTCGAAGCTTTCTGGAATCCTGAATGGCCGATCTTTCGCACACGCCAACCGGCCGCGCCGCCGATGAGGACGCGACCGACCGTTCCTATGTCGGGCTCGCGAAGCAGATCTACGATCTGATCGTCGCCGGCGACGTCGGGCCGCGTGCGCGCCTGCCTTCCGAGCGCACGCTGGCCGAGCGTTTTGGCGTGAGCCGCACGCAGGTGAGGGAAGCGATCATCGCGCTGGAAGTGCAGGGCGTGGTCGAGGTCCGTGTCGGCTCGGGCATCTATGTGGCAGAAGCGCCGCAGGCGCGCTCCGCCATGTTTAAACTGCCGCGCGGACTGGGCCCGATCGAGACGCTGCGCGCGCGGGCGGTGATCGAAAGCGGGATCGCGGCCTTAGCCGCTACCGAGCGCAAAGATTCAGACCTCGACCGGCTCTTCGCCGCGTTGCGCGCGATGCGCGAAAACATGGACGAGAAGGCTGCGAACGAGGCCGCCGACCGTGATTTCCATCTGGCGATCGCGCGGGCGACGGGAAACGAAATGCTCCGGCTCGTGGTGACAGCGATGTGGGACAACTCCCGTGCCGACCCGTTGTGGAAAAAGATCGAGGAGCACTTTCATACTCCCGCATTGCGGGCGGCGTCACAGGATGACCATCAGCGCATCTTTGCGGCCATCATGGCGCGAGATGCGACCGCCGCGCGCACGGCGATGCAGGCGCATCTGGCGCGCGTGGTCGGCGAGTTCACACGAGCCTGGCGTTAGCCAGACCATGTTCTGCAGTGCGCGCAGCAAGCTGCAGCGGCATCGCCCCAGTCCGTTCGCCTTCAGCTCGGTCACGGCTCTGATTCATCGCCGGCAATCTGGTCGAGGAACCGCGCCAGTCGTCCGGTATCGGCGTGCGTCCAGCCCTCGGGAGGCACCACGCTGGCCCAGCCGTTGACGTAGTCCTCAGACGAGTAGTTGTGACCAAAACCCGCCGGCACGCCGAGTTGGTGAATCAGATCGCCCACCGCCTGCACGCCCGAGACGATGGGAAACCAATGCATGGCGTCAGGCACGTCGAAGCCCCGTGGCCGAGCCAGCCATTCGGGCGGCCACCAGAACGCACTGGCACTCCAGAACACGGCCGGATCGGCCGGATGCTGAAGGTACACGATTCGCGGGGCCGGCCAGTCGGTGTCCAATGCCACCTGATGCGGATCGCGGTTCAAGAACCGTACCGAACGCCCCCCATCGAAGATCGGCTGCCAGAAGGGCGACCCGCTATCGCGCTCACGAGTGAGTTGCGAATGGATCGGGTTGCTTTGTTTGGCGCCGACGATCAGCACGCCATCCGTTCGGGCCGTCATGTTGGCCACCGAGGCAGAGGCGTCTTTCCCGACGAAAGGCGCTTCCACCCCCGCGGCGCCAAGACTCTTGCCGAACAGAACGAGCTTTGGCCGTCGTTTCGGCGGGAGCATCGACCATCGGGCGCGAACCGCGTTGAAGAGCGTGATACCCGCCTCGTTCGCGAGACCCGCATCCATGAAAATGGCGAGTCGGCTAGGCAGGAAAGAGTATTGGATCGCCACGATCGCTGTGTCGCCACGGTGCAGTTGCTCCAGCGAAGCCGCGGCTTTGGGGACTATCCAGCCCGTGCCGGTGGGTATCCACACGACCAGCACTTTCCGCTCGAACCCGCCCGCGCGCTCGAGCTCGCGGACCGCAATCTGCGCACGCTGCTCGAGGGAGTCCGCGGAACGCACTCCCACGTAGACCCTCACCGGATCGACCAGTCTCGCATCAGTCCCGTGGAACTTCGCAAGCTCTTGCTTGTTCGTCGCTGTCGCCACGAAGTCGCGCCCCATGCGGCCCAAGGTGTCCCATGCGACGAACGACGTGCTGCTGCCCGACACCGCCGGCGACGTGGGGGCCACGATTGCCTCGGTCGTGTTCTCGTTCACCCGCCCGTGGACGAAGTTGGAGACCGTGGTGAGGGCGGGAAAGGCCACTCCGCGACCGAGCGCCATGCTAATTACGATGATGAGCAGCGCTGTTGCCGGCACCGAAATCATCGGGGGCACGTGGCCCTCGATGACCCGCTTGACGCCGGCGACACCGCGCGCCGTCAATCGCCCGATGACTACCAGCAACACCGCGCTCAACGGCGACAGGACGATCACCAGCACGGCGTCGAACCAGCCGATCGGCGCCATCCCCATGAAATTACGCTGCTCGTTCTGCCAGCCGAGCCATAGCTTCGAGCCAACGAATAGTGCAATGAGCCACGCCGCTGCCAGAACGATCCAACTGCGCCGTCGGATCTCGCTGCCGGCCACGCGCCCCCATCGCTCCAGCAGCCGATGCACGCCGCGGCCGGCCAATGTGCCTATCCCGTAGCCGATGGCCAGACAGAACGCGCCGACCACGGTTTGCGTTCCCCACGACCGCGGAATCAGTGTCGGCGTCAGCGACTGCCACCAGAACACGAGCGCGAGCAGCGAGCCGCTGAGCGTCGGCGTCCAGGACGTGCTTCGAAGCCCGGCGGCTACCGGCTCATGGGAGTCCCGCATGCGTGCTCGCTCGGATTGGCACAACTCGCACCTCGTTTTCGCGGGTCACCCGCAAAGGAGTTGATGACCCGACCAGCCTTGATTCAGACTCCGCCAGGAGGGCAGTAATGGAAGATGCCGCCGCATGATCAGCCACGACGATGTTTTCCTGATTCCCGCGCGCAGCGCGACACATGGGGGCAGCGGGACGGACGGGGCTGCTCCGATCTCGTGCGATGTTTCTCCTGCGTCGAAAAAACGTCAACGATAAACCGGCCATGCGTCGCATTGTATTTACCTTTCTGTCCCCCGAACAACATCGTCGCTCTGCGCGCATCGTGTTCGAACATCGATGACCGGCCTATCGGTGGCGACGTCGCCCGAGCGAGTGGCTTTACGGAGCTTGCGCACACGCTGCTTGCTCGTCGCGCTGGTCGCTACCCGGTGGCACGATCAAGCGGTTCGAAACCCGCTGGTTGAATTGACCGTCGCAAACGAAGCCAGAATATCTGGAGCATTGCCGACGCTACGCAGTTGACCGGCAGGGCAAACAGGCCAGATAGCGAGATGGTGTTGCGATTGTCGGAAGACTTCCCGGAAGACTCGGTGTTTCCGGTCGCTTCTGCCTGCCGCACGAAGCTCGAAGGGATCATAGGAAACGCGGCGACGCGCCATACCGCTCCGAAATGTCGCGCGCCGGCGCGAACCATCAAACCTCCTGGCGCGTTGCGGGCCGAGCGGCCGCGTCGCGGAACCTGCGCCTTTGAAGGCGTCGACAACATCGAATCGACAAAGGTGTGCGTCCGATTTTCTCCATACTTGAACGCTTCATGCTCGGTCAGAAAATCGAACTGTTCCGGAAAACTCAGCAGTTCCTGCTCCGGATTGCCCGGCAACGTCACGGTCCATGACACGCGATAACGGCGATATTTGCCACCGAGCCAATGCGTCTTCGATAGCGTAACGTTCACCTCGATATCGGCAAGATGCTGCGCACCCAGGCTTTGATTGTGGGCATGTGGTACTACAAACCGCGGGAACTCATCTGAGCGCCTGAGGAATGAAGGGTCGATGGCTGCGCCCCAAAGCAAGCCGGTGATCGGCAAGGCGCGTCGTCTTCGCTTACGAAAGCGCGCGGGACACTCAGCCGGCCACGCCGCGCCGACGGGCTCGATCAACTCGATGGCACGCGGTGATCAAGGCCCGGGAAGGAACTGGACGTCTCCGTACCAGGCGCGTGTCGTGGCACCGGTATTGTCGGTATCGGTCAGCAGCCCGTAGCCTGTGATTCGTCCTGGCGGTTCGTGAAAGACCCGCTCATAGTCTTGCACGATATTGCGGCGCAGGCTTTGCCACTGACCCGCATCGCCAGGCAGACCGGAGACCACGATCATCTGTACGCGGTTCGTGCGAGGGTTGGCAATGACGGTACCCGGCGCGGCGGTGGTCGACCACACGTACATCAACGTGGCATAGGGCAGATCTTCGCCACTCAGTTGCTTGGCCAGCCCCATCTTCGCCCGGTCGAAAAGCGACAGCTTGCTCTTGTCTCCGGCAAACATGAACACCAGCCGCGCTGGCGCGTCTTCCTTCGACGCCACGCGGTTATCGGCGCCTTCGATCGGTCTATCCGCTTTCCAGCGCCATGCCACGACGGGAGTGCGAGCGAGGTCGATATCACCGTCGTGCATCAGCGCGGAAGCAGAGCGGTTCGCGTCCGCCTGCAGCACAGTGGTGTGGTCGTCGTGAACGAGCGTGTATTGCGTGATGGGCTTGCCGCGCACGACCGGCAGGTTCTTCCAGCCCGCGGGCAGCGATGCGCCGGGCTCGATCGAGGAAAAGGCGATACCGGGCGTTTCGTCCTGGGCAAGGATGGGTGGCGACAACAAAAGAAGCGCGACGCATGCGGCGATCCAGGCTGACGGGGCTGTTCGTTTTTGCGCTCGATGGCGCGAGGGAAGATGCATGGCAGGTCGCATCCGTATTTTGGATAGCGTCCATTGTAATGGGCTCCTCGGGCGACGTTTCAGCGAAGCTTTCACGCCGGCGGTTGAGGATCTGTTCGCTGCGTCGTAGCGTTTGCATGACGAGGCTCGCAACGCGCCGCGCGGTATTCCCGTCGCGTCGTGCGGCGCGCGAGGGGTTTGCTATCAATGACCATGGTCGCCGCCACTCATCACAGGCGTCAATTTCCCATATATTGGGGAAACTCCCTGGCTCGTAAAAATCGTAACCCGACTTAACAAAGTTAGAATGGCTGCTCTAAGACGGCTTCAGACCGTCTGCCTGGCCAACGGCCCGGTGTGGAAACGACCTTCACGAATCGCAGTGGCAGCGATCGCCGTGTCCGCGAGAACCTGAGAGATATTCCGTGAGCAGCCCAAAACAGATGCCATTTACCCTATCCGTGCCGACCGACGTGTCGCAACTGCCCAACCAGTTCCTCGCCGGTTATTGCGCGCTGGTACGGCTGAACGTGGATACATACAGGTCCTCGGTCACGGGTGCCGCGCTACACTGGGCAAGCATATTGCGCGCCCAGACGCCTGAACAGTTCCTCAGACGTCAAGCGGATGTGTTGCCCTGGCTTACCCTGCAGTTCGCCGGATACACCCGCGGCTGGATGGATATCGCGTCTGAAACAATCAGACCGTGCCACGCCGGCGGCGATCACGACGACGAGCGTGAGCTTCACGAGGACACCATGCCCGCTGGCCTGCCGGCCTGCGCAACGGGCGTCGACGCGATGATGCGCGCGGCCGTGCCGCCGGAAGTGCAGCCGGACCGCGTGTCCGTCGCCGAGGCACAGGTCGGAGAAATGGTCCGTGCCTTTCTCGAGCGCGTCGAAAAGGCGACGCCTGACACGGCGGAACGACGAGGTCCGCCTCGCACACGTCGCTCGTCAACCCGATAGGCGACGAGCTTCCACCACAATCCTGCCGGGTCCGGTATTCGCGTGCTGCCGATGCAGCCGTGGCCGGATCTGGTCACCCGTTCCTTCGTTCCCGCCGTGAGGTAAGCGACATGTTGAGCCCGCACGAAGTGGCCACGTTGCTGCTGTTGAAAGATGCGCCTGAACGAATTGATTCGGATCGGGCAGAGCTTGGCGCGCTCCGCGAACTGCAGTTGATTGCGAATGAGCCAGCCGGGCCGGGCTTCCGGTTACCTCGCGTGACGCCGCGCGGCGACGCCGTGCTGCGAGCGTTCGCACGGGTCCGCTGACCGGTGCGCAGACAACGTATCTGACGACCTATACACGTTGGGTGGGCCGCCTGCGCCGCCGCTCGGCAATCGTGTGCACGAACAGCTTCGCCAGTGACTGTCGCTGAGCAAGGCAGCGCGGGGAACGAGTTATGCGACAGCTCGAATAGTGGCCCTAGGTGCGATCTGCCAGATTCTCGGTGAAAAGTTATCGGGAGTCGCAGCTGCGGCTCGATCTCCAGTGGACGCAAAAGTCTATTGCTGCCGCTTCAAAGCGACTGACACTACGCTCGCGCCAGCTTATGAAATATCTCGCCCGGGTTGCCGCACTTGCTGGCCTGGCCATCGCGGTCTGGCTCGTCTGGCACGCCGACGCCCTGAAGGTGCTCGGTTTGATGCGCGCGGCCGGCGCCGGGCTCGCGCTTGCAGGGATGGTCCACATTCTGCCGATGCTCGCCAACGCAAGGAATTGGCAAATGCTGATGCGCGGCGCGATACGCCCGAAGCTGTTCGCCGTACTGCATCTCGTCTGGATTCGGGAGTCCGTGAACGGCATGTTGCCCGTTGCCCGAGTGGGCGGTGAAGTCGTGACGTTTCGCATGATGCGCAAACGGGGCATGGAGCCTGCCCCAGCCATGGCGAGCCTCGTCGTCGACCTCCAGCTCACGCTCATCAGCGAAATGCTGTTCGCCATCGCGGCCATCGGCTATCTGATCGCCCATGCCGGCTCCAGGGCGTTGCACCTCGCAGCCAGGCTCGGAGGCGGCATCGCCATTCTGGCGGTTCTGCTCCTGGCGTTTTCGCTCGTGCAGCGAGCGAGTCCGTTCGCGCGGCTCACGAAACTTTTCAATCGCATCACGAGCGGCAAGTTCCGCTCGCTCGTCGGCGAGTCGGTGCGCATCGATCAGTCGATCAGTGACCTCTGGCATCAGCCCGGCGTCATCATCCGTTACCTGCTCGTCTGGCAATCGCTCCAATGCATCGCGACGGCGCTCGAGCTATGGCTCGCGCTCTATTTTCTGTCGGCAAAAGCAGGTTTCCTGCAGGCAGTCGTACTCGAGTCGCTCATCCAGGCGCTCAGTAGCGTCGCGTTCTTTGTGCCTGGCGCACTCGGCGTTCAGGAAGGTGGATTTCTGCTGATCGGCACGGTGCTTGGTTTCCATCCGCAGCTTTGCCTCGCGCTCGCGGGTGCGCGCCGTATTCGTGACGTCATCGTCTTTCTGCCTGGACTCATCGCCTGGCAGGTGGAGGAGTGGCGCGACAAGCGGCGACTTCGTACCGAGGGAGGTCGGGGCCCGAATCATGATGCGAGACACAGGAAAACATGATGCGGTCGTGGTGTTCGGCGCCTTCGATCGCCACAACCTGGGTGACCTGCTGTTGCCTCACGTCGTCGCAAAACTGCTTGCGTGCGACGACATGATCTTCGCCGGGCTCGCGGAGCGCGACCTGCGCGTCCACGGCGGCCACGCTGTTCAGGCGCTCGCGCAACTGGCCGCCGAACGCGGCAAGGACCGTGTGCATATCGTGCATGCAGGCGGCGAGATCCTGACTTGCGGCGACTGGGAGGCGGCGGTGATGCTGCTGCCGTGGGACCAGGCACAGAAGGTCATCGCGCGACTGGAAACGCACAACGACGAGCGACGCGCGTGGGCACGTGCGCTGACGGGTCTCGATGCGCTTGCCCCGTACATGACGTCTCGCGAGTTGTTTCCCTGTGCGTCGAGCGTCACTTATCAAGCGGTCGGCGGCGTCGATGTGGAGCGACTGGATCCCGGGATGCGAGCAGAAGTCCTGTCGAAGCTCGCGCAAGCCGACGACGTCAGCGTGCGTGACATCCACACCCAGAACGGGCTCGCCGCAGCAGGCATTCTCGCACGGCTCGTGCCGGATCCGGCGGTGATGGTGATGGAGCTGTTCGGCGCGAACATTCGTGCGTGCAAGGAACGAAGCGGCGTGGCGGATTTGCAAAGGGCGTTTCCCGAGGGGTATGTCGCCGTGCAGTTCAGTGCGGATTTCGGCGACGACGGAACGCTCGATGTGCTTGCGCGCGAGCTCGATCGCGTGTCGAACGAGAGCGGGCTTGGTATTGTTTTCTTTCGAGCGGGTGCGGCGCCCTGGCATGACGATATGGCCTGCTACGAGCGGATTGCGGCACGGATGAAGGTCTCACGTACACAACTCTTCCGTTCGCTGGAGATATGGGACATCTGCGCACTGATCGCAGCCGCCACGGCCTACGCGGGAAGCAGCCTGCACGGACGGATCGTCGCGCTGGCGTTCGGCTTGCCGCGGGTGAACTTCTTCCATCCGGCGCGCGCGAACGACACGACCAAACAGTCCGCGTTTGCCGCGACGTGGGAGCCAGCGTGCGTGCCGGGCAGCGTCGGGATCGAGGCACTTTCGCAAGCAATGCTCCATGCCCTGACGATCGACCGGACGTTGCTGCGGCGCACGGCCACACACCTCACCGCTCGCTATCGCGAGGGATTCGCGCAGACGCGAGCGGCAATGGGTTCTGCTTGAAATGCAGGGCCTCGCGCGACGAGCGGTGTCGGCGCCGTCGTGTAATCTCGCGAAGCTCGATCGTTCTTTGCTCAGCCCACGTGTACGAGCGAGCGTGTGGTGCGAACCGTGGACGGCCGGTCGCGCAGCAGCAGTGGCATCAAGCGCCGATTGGCTGTCTGCGCCGCCCATTCGCAATACGCGGGGCTGCCGAGCACCCAGCCGTTGAGCGTCGACTGCATCAGGTTATTGATCTCGCGTTCGTCAACAGGCTGTGCGCCCAGATCGCGATAAGCCTGGTGGCGCTCGAACGGCGTATTGCCGAGCGCCCGGTACAGTGGATGGTCCTTGATGAACCTATCGACACGCAGCCCGATGTGGTGCGCGCAGCTCGACCACGGGTAGTTTCCCGGCTCGGCCGCCAGGCCATTGCGCACCGGCGCCTGATCGATGATCTGGCTCGCGAGCAGGAAATACCGGTCGGGCTCAATCACTGTCGACCGGTACTCGCCACGCCATACCGCACCGCGGCGTCCATGGCGGCGGTTGAAGGTCTCGGCATAGCGACGGCCAACCGCCTGCATTGCCATGGCGACGCTCGACTCGTACGAAGGCGTGACGAGGAACTGTACCGCATCAGGCATGATCACCCACGCATGGACCGCCAGATCGGCGACGCGCGCTGCGTCCGCCACGCAGGCGAGGAAGTACAGGTAGTCTCCTTCGTCCATGAAAGCGGGCCCCGCGAGTCCCTGCAAGATAACGTGCTGCGGTTGATCGGGGACGTAGTGCCGTGCAAGCCGTGCCATGCTGAATTAACCGGAGATCCGATGTGAGAAAGCGGTCCGAGAGATATCGGACGCGGGACCGTGTGTAACGTGCTGGAGGAAATTCTATCGATCATGTTCGTGCATCTGCATCACGAACAGGCCTTTTTTATGGCCTCTGTTCGTCGATTTGCCGATCGACGCCAGTGTCTCTTATGCCAATGCTGAATTGCAGCGCCGCGCTCGGAAGTTCATCGACGAACGCGTCGCATCGCAGCTCTATCCCTTGTCGAACAGACTTGAAACACGCGAGATCGTTTTCGCGGCCAGAACCAGCAACGCACCAGCGATGCTGTAATCGACGTGATGCATAACGTCGGCCAGATAGAAAACGGATAGCGCAATGATCGGGTGGTACATCGCACGGCTTATCAGGCGTTTCATCGGTGTCTCACGCTACTGTGTTTGCGCGAAGCGGTCAGTTGCTGTGCTTGAACCGATTCGTGCAAGTTGGGTGACGCGCCAGGTTTCCAGAGTCCGAGGAAGGCTTGTTGGCGAAGTACGGATGACGCCGATCCGTGAGGTTCCTTCCTGTCATGAACTCTGCCCGCGGCAAGCCATTGCCGTCCTGTCCGTGCGTCGATCTTTCTTGACCGATCGTCCACTTCTTGCCGATGCATCGCGTGCGCAGTGCGGGCGTCCACAAAGATCGTCCTGTCATCCTGGCGAAGCGCATGTTCCTTGGGTTGCGCTTTTGGCCAGGCGCGAGTCTTTAACGGACCCGCAAAGCGCTTCATAAGCCTCGCGAAAAACGTCAGTAAGGGAATTGTCATCAAGTGAGGTTGCGGGTATAACATGGAGCCCTTGGCCGTCCTGAACAATGAACGGCGGCCAGGTTTCTCGCCCGGGAAATCGCATTTCACGCGAGCTATCCATGGATGCAGTCTCTGATGTTCTGCGCACTGTTCGTCTGAGCGGCGCCGTGTTTCTGAACGGGACACTCACCGCGCCGTGGTGTCTGATCGGTCGCACCGATGCATCGCTCTGCAGCGCTTACTTGCCGCCTTCCGAGCGCGTCGTTTCCTATCATCTGATCATAGAGGGGAGTTGCTGGGCGACGCTGGCCGACGATCCCGGTTCGGCGATTCACGTCCATGCCGGCGAACTGATCGTGGTGCCTCAGGGTGAAACGCACATCATCGGCAGCGCGATCGATATTTCCCCTGTGCCGTCGGACTCGCTACTGGCCGGGCAGATGGCGACAGCACCCGGTGAAGTGATGACGCTGTCCTATGGCGGCGGGGGCGCTGTGACGCGCATCGTGTGCGGCTTTCTGGCCTGCGACGATACTTTGAACAATCCGCTGCTCTCATCGCTGCCGCGACTGTTCAAGATCGACATGCGCCAGGATCCGCGTGCGGCATGGCTCGAGTCGTCTCTCAAAGTTGCTGCCGCGGAAGCGGCCGACTCGCGCGCGGGCGGCACGATCGTGCTTGCCAGGCTATCGGAACTGCTGTTTGTCGAAGCAATCCGTAGCTGTATTGAAGCGCTACCTGATAACCAGACCGGGTGGCTCGCCGGCGTGCGTGACCGCTACGTTGGACGCGCGCTCTCGCTGCTTCATGCGCAGGCGGCGCATGCGTGGACCGTCGAGGAACTTGCGCGCAAAGTGGGCCTGTCGCGTTCCGCGTTGGCGCAACGCTTTACCGATCTTCTGGGGCAGCCGCCCATGCAGTACCTCGCGAGATGGCGCATGCAGATTGCGGCGCACGAACTTCTGATCGGTAGCAAGCCGCTCAACGCCGTTGCGGAACAGATTGGCTATGAGTCGGAAGCCGCATTCAGTCGCGCGTTCAGACGCGAATTCGGCATGGCCCCGGCCGGCTGGCGCAAGAGCAAAGGAAAGTCGAACGGCGTGGCCACATCAGCGCAGCACGCGCAACCTACGCGTGGCGTTGCCGCACTGCGGGATCAGTGATCCCTACCGCGCCGTGCTGTTTCTACCCACTCAAGTCGACCTGTGCGACCAACGTGACGAAACGGCGTTTCAGTCATATCGTCCGGCGACTCGATCATAGAACTTCAAGACTCCCAATCGTAAATTGAGCGTACCGGAAAGCCAGATCATCCGACTGGCTCTGCCCGGTGAATCGACACTCAACGCTAGACCGCGTGGCGGTCCATATTGGGAGAACTTCAATGAACGCAATATTGCGGCTGTCCGATCGCGATCGCTACGCCCGATGCATTCGCGCTTCGAAGATGGTCAATTGGGACATCGACCGTGACGTGATTGGAGGCCGTACCTTCGACTTGTCCCAGAAGTATTTGCCGGACGGGCTCTCGCTGGTGCCGGATTTCATCATGCTCTCGGAGGCTGAGAAGCGGTTCGTCAGCCAGATTCAGGGGCGCACATACGCGAACGTGTTCGGGCTCGTCGAGCGCTTCATTAACGCCAAGGTGCTGGAAGTGAGCCGCGACTACTGGCTCGGCGATCAGGTGGCGCTCGAAGCGCTCGTGCGTTTCAGCGACGAAGAGCTTAAACACCAGGCGCTGTTTCGCCGCATCGAAAAAATGATCGGTGAAACGCTGCCCGCGGGTTATCGCTTCGACGTCGATCCCGATGCGCTTGCCGCCGTGGTCCTCGGCAAGAGCACCTGGGCGGTGCTGGCCATGACGCTGCATATTGAACTCTTCTCGCAAATTCACTACCGCCAGAGCATTCATCCTGACGATCAGTTATCCGAGCTGTTCAAGGATGTATTTCTGTACCACTGGAAGGAAGAAAGTCAGCACGCCATTCTCGATGAACTGGAATGGAAGCGGCACGACGCTACGCTGACAGATGCGGCGCGGGACAACGCGGTCAACGAGTTCATCGACCTGATGATTGCGATAGATGGCATTTTGCGCGGGCAGGCGACAGCGGACTCGCGGTATTTCATCGCGAACTGCGGGCGTGCCGTCGTCGAGGCAGAAGCCATGTCGATCGAAGCGAATTTCCATCATGCCTACCGGTGGCAGTACCTCCATTCCGGTATGCATCACCCCCATTTCGCGGAAGTGCTCGATCGGCTCGTCTCCGAAGAGCAGGGGATGCGTATCCGGGCCGCACTCGCCACACTGCATTGAGCGAGCCCGAACGCACACGAATCATCCAGCTAAAGGTGCGCGCGGCGAGGATCTGAGTTTCATCAGTCGAGTCCCTCGTGCTTCATGGCAAGCTGGACGGCCGGACGCGCGCGCATCAGTTCGGCAAAGTTTCGCAATTTCTCCGGCACTTCGATGCCTACCTTTTTGGCCCAGAGCAGCATCGTGAACAGATAGGCGTCCGCCACACTCGCTTCGCTGCCGAACAGGTATTCGCCCTTGAACATGGTGGCGATCAACTGGAAGCGTTGACCGAGCTTCTCGCGCGCTGCCGTTGCTTCAGCATCCGAAGTGGGCTTGAAAACACGGCCGAACTGTTTGTGGATTTCCGTCGAAATGAACGCGAGCATCTCGAGCAGGCGCAGGCTGCCGGGTTCGCTATTCGGCGCAAGGGCAGGCTTGCGCTGTGCGACCCACGAAAGAATCGCGATATTCTCGGTAAGCCGTTGACCATCATCCATTTCGAGGGTTGGGACGTAACTCTTTGGATTGATCCGATTGAACTGCTCCCCAGTCTCGGTCTCCTTGGACTTCAAGTCGACGCGAATCCTTTCGAAAGTGAGATCGGCCTCATGCATTGCGATATGGTCGGCGAGGCTGCAGGCACCAGGCGAATAGTAGAGCTTCATGATAGGGGTCCCTTTTCGTGAGATGAACTGAACCGTTTCAACGCAGCAAAGGGCGTGCCGCCGCCGTCGACACCTGGAACGAGAGTTCGACGTCGAGCGTCGATTGCGATGGGTGAACTTTGGCATAATTGCCGCATCGCTGCGCCGGGCACTGTCCGTTTTGACTCGCGCCACGTCCATAAGGGTCTTTCGTCATGGTTCGTGGAGCGGCTTCAGATAGCTTGAATTAATGTAGCCATCCGAACCCGGATCGCAGTCGCAGCAGGGCAGGGCGACGGCCAGCACAGGAGAGACCATGCGGTCGGAAGTGAAGTCCGGCGTGCGCCTGAGACGTTATGCAATCACGGTGACGGCCGTCATCGTTGGCCTGCTTGTCGTCGGACGCATCACCGGCATCCTGGTCAACTGGCTGTGGTTCTCTTCGATCGGCTATGGTGGCGTTTTCTGGACCATCCTTTCCGCGAGAGCGCTGCTGTTTGCCGCGGTGTTCGCAGTCTCGGCGTGCGCGATATGGCTGTCTGGGATTTTGGCGCATCGTTACGCGAGGCGCGTCGATGTCTTGCGAGCGCAATCTGTTGATCGATCGGGTACGACTGAAGTTGCCGTTGAATTGTCTGAACTGATCGCGCCGCACGTTCCCTGGCGCTCCAGTATTGCCTGCGCCGCGGTCGTCCTGGGGTTGGTTATTGCCGTTAGCGAAGTCTCGAGCTGGGACCTCGCGCTTCGCTTCATTTATCAGGTCCCTGTTGGCGAACGCGATCCGATCTTTGACAGGGATATCGGCTTTTATCTGTTCTCGCTCCCCGCGTATGTCGCACTCAAGAACTGGCTGCTGCAGCTAATCTTCTGGAGCGCGATCGTGGCAGGTGCTGTCTACGCGTTGCGCGGAGACATCGCGCTGGAGCGGCCGCCACGCACGCTCTCGGCCGCCCCCCTCACTCATGGTTCGGCACTGCTCGGTTTGTTCTTTGCGGTGAAGGCCTGGTCGTGGTGGCTCGACCGCTTTCTGCTGCTCTATGGCGACAACGGCGTCGTGGTCGGCGCCAGCTATACCGATGTGCACGTCGAGTTGCCGGTCCTGTGGATGCTTGTCGGCCTTGCCGCTGCCTCATCCGTTGCCCTTTGGATCAACATGCGCCGACGGAGCCATCTGCAACCCGTCGTTCTCGCGCTGCTCGTATTCGGCAGTTCGTTTGTATTCGCTGTGATCTATCCATCGCTGTTTCAGCGCTTCTATGTCAAACCGAGCGAGCTGAAACTGGAAACACCCTATATCGAGCACGCTATCGCGCTAACGCGACAGGCTTACGGCCTCGCAAAGATCGAGGTTAAACCGTTTGAGGCCGAGCAGGGACTGACTCTCGACTCGCTGCAGGCCAATCGGGCGACCATCGACAACATCCGGCTATGGGATGTGCAACCGCTGATGGATACCTATGCACAGTTGCAGGAGATCAGGACTTACTACAAATTTATTTCGGTGGACATCGACCGCTATCAGCTTGACGCCGGATACAGACAGGTAATGCTGTCGGCGCGTGAACTGGAACCGGCGATGCTTCCGACCAACGCCCAAACCTGGGTGAATCTGCACCTTATCTTTACTCACGGCATCGGCGTCGTGATGTCGCCAGTCACCGAGAAATCCACCGAAGGCTTACCGTTTTTCTATCTGCACGATATTCCGCCAGTCTCCAGCGGCGGCCCGGCCATTCGCGAACCACGTCTTTATTTCAGCGAAGGCCGCCAGGACTACGTCATCGTGAACGGCAACGTAGCGGAGTTCGACTTTCCCGAACGGCCGACTAATGCCTACACGACGTATAGCGGGCGCGATGGCGTCAACATCGGCAGTGTGGCACGCCGCAGTCTGTTCGCCTGGCAGCTCGACGATCCGAACATCCTGCTGAGCGGCTATATCACAGACAAGAGCCGGATCCTGCTTCATCGCAACATTCAGGACCGCGTGCGTACGATCGCGCCATTCCTGACCCTCGACCATGACCCCTATGTCGTCGCAAGCAATGGGCGCCTGTTCTGGATCCAGGACGCGTACACCGTCAGCCGGTGGTTTCCTTACTCCCGGCCGGGTTTCGGCGACGGCGACAATTACATCCGAAACGCCGTCAAGGTCGTGGTCGATGCATATAACGGCACGGTCGATTTCTACGTCAGCGATCCCGCCGATCCGCTCCTGCGCACATACGAGCGCATCTTCCCGGGTTTGTTCAAGCCTTTGGACGTGATGCCACCGGAGCTGCGAAAGCATATCCGCTACCCCGAAGATCTGTTCCTGATCCAGGCGCAGATCTACCGCGCCTATCACATGGATGCGCCGGAGATCTTCTACAACCGCGAGGATCTGTGGCAGTTTCCCCAGGAGCTGGTCGGAATGGATGGCGGAAGCACCGCCAGCACGATGCCGCCGTATTACACGATCATGCGACTCCCCGGCGACGCACGCGCCGAGTTCATCCTCATGCTGCCGATGGTGCCGAGCCGGCGGGAGAACATGATTGCCTGGTTGGCGGCGCGTTGCGATGCGCCCGGGTACGGCAAGCTCATCGTGTACACCTTTCCCAAGGACAAGCTGATCTATGGGCCGTTTCAGATCGAAGCGCGGATTCAACAGAATACCGGGATCTCGCAGCAGATCTCGCTGTGGAACCAGATGGGCTCACGCGTCATTCGCGGTCATCTCGTGGTCGTGCCGATCGAGAACTCGATCCTCTACGTTTCGCCGCTCTATTTGCGCGCGGCGTCCGGTCAGTTGCCGGAGATGAAGCGGGTGATTGCCGCGTATGGGGACCGTGTGGTGATGGAGAACACTCTGGATGAGGCGCTGGCGGCGCTTTTCAGTGAGACCGCACGAGCGGCATCGCCAGCCCGAGGCACCGTGGACGCTCGCGCGAGAGAGGCACTTGTCCACTATGACCGCGCCATCGAGCGACTGAAGGCGGGAGACTGGAGCGGCTTCGGCGCGGAACTGGACGCCCTCCGGCCGTTGCTCGAGGCACTCGGCGCTGGCCGTTCCGATGATCGGAAGTGACCAACGGGACGATCAATGCGGCTCGCCGAGGCAAGCGTCGGCAACATCGACGATCGGCTCGCTGTCGGCGTGAGCTTGAGGAAACCGATCGACGCACTTGATCTGAACGTAGGTCCACCACGTTCCCGGTGGATCGTGACCCAGCCACATCACAGTGGCTGCGACCTTGGTTCGCAGCCCCCATTGGCGCCAGTCAGCACCCGTTGGCGAAAAGTTTCCGTGAATGTCCTTGTACAGGTTACGGTCCAACCCGTATCGCTTCAGATAGGGCGGGTTCATGCGCTCCTCGGGCGTAGCCGGCTCGCCACGTGCGATGCCCGCTTGCGCCAGGGCCGCGTCCCGGCGGAAATCGCTCACGGCACGGCCGACCACCGACAGCTCGAACAGCAATGCCCCGCCAACTGCCATGCAAGTCGCGATAATGCAAAGCGGGAGCGCCCAAAGCACCCGCCTTCGGGTCGTCGGTGTCTTCATCACTGTCGACCTCCTACCGGCATCGGGATTCGCCGCCATGCCCGGCGCTTCGTTCGCCATTCAAATGGCCGCTCGGCTTTGTCGCAACGGATTTGAGATGGTCGACGGCAGTCGCGTCAGACAGAGTGGCCCCCTTGCCTCGTCAGCAAGAGCCAAGCCGGTTTGCAGTCCGGTACGGGTACTTCAGGCCCTTTGTAGAAGGTCAATCGCCTTTTCGGCATCGTCCAACGAGTCGACCGCGAGATACGCAATGAACTGCGTGCCAAGTACAGCGGCCGAGACGCCGCGAAGGTTGATCCCCCCATCCGCCAACATCTGGGTCAATTGCGCGATGATGCCCAACTGGTCCAGACCCATTACACGGACGGAGTGAAGGCTCGGGGTGACGCTGAACCCCGCCTGGGTGGCGGCACGGATCGCACTTTCTCCCTGTAGCGGAGCGACAAACACGACTCCCTTACCCGCTGCCTCTGGCGTTCGACGTGCCACGACGAACTGCAAGTCGACACCAGCATCCCGCAAGACGCTTAAGACCTTCGCAAGGCCTCCCGGTTTATCGTCGATGGTAGCTGCCCAAACCTCGACCCGTTCCACGCTCAGTTCCATGGCCGTCCCTCCCGGCTCGTACCTCATTAGAAAAATCTACTTCACGAACGGCATGCGGGCAAGGACTGTCGGACTACGCGCCGCTCGGCGATCCGCGTCCAACTTGCTGCTACCGAGCATCTGTATCAAGATCAAGTCGCCTCATCACAAACAGGCGACTCTCATGACAGACGATCCCGATGGCGATCCTGCTACCGATCCCGACAAACTGAAAGGCCCAGGCGGCATGAGTTTGAGGCAGATCCACGAACAGGTTCAGAAGTCCGTCCAGCGCGACTGCGAAGCGCAGACTGCGCGCCACGCGCCCGCTCCACCGCAAAGCCGCTGGCAGCGGTGGGTTCGCTATGTATGGGGCCGTAGCGGGCGGCGCTAACCGCAGTGTGATCAGGGACGTGCTGGTCGCAGACCAGACTCGTTGCATCGTGAAGTCCGCATTGCATCTACCCGGCTACCCATTTGGGTGGTGTGCGCCCCCCGTCGTTCTGTCATTGTGAACCCGTCGTCATAACGCTAGCTGGACAGGCGAGCAAACGTCGACGCGAAGCACTGGCAGGTCGCACGCAATTGACAGGGGGCTTGAAATGGAAACCACATCCTCGAGCGGAAATCCTTTGATGGATCTCTCGGACAATCTGGCAGACATCGTCGCGCGAGTCGGGCGGAGTGTCGTCGCAGTACACGGCCGACATCGCATGCCGTCGAGTGGCGTAATCTGGCGACGTGGCGTCGTCGTGACGGCTGCACACACGCTCAGGCGTGAGGACGGCATCGAAGTCACATTGACCGACGGCCGTACGGTCGCCGCAGTCCTCGCGGGCCTGGATCTGGGGTCCGACGTCGGCGTGCTGAAACTGGACGGCGTGGACCTCGACCCGATCGGTTCCGGCGACGCCCACTCACTGAAGCCGGGTCATCTTGCGCTCGCCGTCGCACGTGCGGACGATTCCGGCGTCAGCGCTGATTTTGGCGTGATCGGCAGCATAGGTGGTCCCTGGCGCACATGGAAAGGCGGACAACTCGATGCGTTCGTGCGACTGGACGGCGGTCTGCGCCCGGGTTTCTCCGGGGCGGCCCTCGCCGACATGCGCGGGCAGGTCATCGGCATCTGCACCTCGGCACTGATGCGCGGCGCCGGCATCGTGATTCCGGGGATGACCGTGGAGCGCGTCACCGATGAACTGTTGGCTAAAGGGCGCGTCTCGCGGGGCTACCTTGGTGTCGGCACGCAGCGGGTCGGCCTGCCGGACGACTGGGTCAATAAAATGAACCTGTCGTTCAGCAGTGGATTGCTGATCAATTCGCTTGCGCCGGGCGGCCCTGCGGAGCAGGCGGGCGTGCTGATAGGCGATGTACTGATCGAACTGGACGGCAAGCCTTGCCGCGACATGGGTGACGTAAGTGCGGCGCTGGGCTCCGCAAGCATTGGGCAGCAGTTGCACATCGCCTTGATCCGAGGCGGCGAACGCCACGCGTGTTCGGTAACGGTGGGCGAACGGCCCCAACGGAATTCGTGCAGGTGACGTCCGGGAAGCGACCAAATGTCGGATGGACAGACGATACGGAGGGCGCCTTTACGGGTCGTAGTGATTGCGGCATCGTGGCAAGAGCGCGCAAGCCTGCAAGCGCTTGTCGAGGCGAACCCGGCACTTGAGTTCCTGGGTAGTGCGCCCGACGCCGAAAAGCTCGTCGATTGCCTCGCCGGATCGGTGCCGGATGTGGTCGTCACCGACATCGCGCCGGAGGCGAGCGATGCGCTCAGGACGCTACTCGAACTCTCGCCCGCGTCACCGTCGCTCGTCCTGTTGAGCGACGACCCGGACAGCGACTGGATCCTCGATGCGTTGCCCGCCGATGCCGTGGCTATCCTGCCGCGCAACGCGGTGCCAGCTGAAATCGTCGTGTCCATCGAAGCCGTCGCCGCAGGCCTTTGCGTGCTGACGCCCGACATCCTCGCAAGGCTGCTGGCCGAAACAAGAGCGTCGCGCCAGAAGGGATCCGGCGAACCGTTCGAAGCCTTGACGTTACGAGAGATCGAAGTGCTGGCGATGCTCGCCGACGGACTCGGCAACAAGGAGATCGCGCGGCACCTCGACATCTCGGACAACACGGTGAAATTCCACCTCTCGTCAATCTTCGGCAAACTCGGTGCGACCAACCGCACCGAAGCGGTGATGCTCGGCATGCGGCACGGATTCATCATGGTGTAGACAAGCTCGCGTTTCTCTACCCACGACACTGACGACGTCATGCTCGAACGTTTTCCACTAACGTGGCAATCTGCACGAACTCGACATCAGGGCGTACCCCGTAGAGACCGGTGACCCGGTCGAGCAGCTCATCGGTGAAGAACGCCTTGGCTGCGTCCTCTGATTCCCAAACGTAGAAGTTCGTGGCCTCACGCTTGGCGGAATTGAGCGTGAAAGCCTTTGAACGCAGCCCTGGCATTCCTTCAAACCTTGCACGTGCGGTCTCGGCAATCGTGCGCACGGCTCGTTCATCGAAATTGTCACCGTAGCGAAACGTAACGAATACACCGATCATGTCGTACTCCTTTGGAGACTGTGATCAACATTAGGTAATTCCCGGGAAAGCGTGCAAGCGTCTCGTACCGGGGGGCGCAGACTGGAGACGTGGCGGTAGCGCCCGTAGCCGCTCATCGGCTCCGCTGTGGCGACAATGTCATGAATTTCCACGGTCGGCAGCGTCGCCAGATACGCGAGAAAGCCCTCATCGTTGTCGGGCGCCTCGTCGCCGAGAAAACCCCCGGTACTGACGATCCAGTTGTCGCTCTCCTGTGCGAGTATGACGCCGTTGCGCCAGTTCGGCTCGCTCCCGGCGACGACGATGCCGAGCTTGCCGTCAAGATCGGTCGGCCGACGTCGATAGGTCCGGGTGGTGTAGCCGATGCCGACCTCGACCTTCTCGCTGACGGGAGGTCGGTAGCCGAGCTCTTCGAGCCACATCGCGCCGGACGAGCCGCGTCCAGTCGCATCGACGACAAGGTCCGCGTCGACGGTCTCTTCGGGCCTGCCTTCGGCACGTATGCGCACGCCTGTCACGCGCTCGCGGGCGGAGTCGCCGGCGAGCCCTCGCACTGCGCAATTCTCGATGGCGCGCACGTTCGGCAGTTCCAGGAGCCGCCAACGGTGGAATAGAAATCCGATAGCGCGCGTGCGGCCAGCAGCCCACCCATTCCGGCGCCTATCACGATCGCATGCTTATCCAGGTTCTTCATGGCAAAGCCTCCAGTGCGATCCGCCGCAATGAGTGCAGCGATGATCGTCTGCCGTGCATGGTAGGATCGACGCGTCCCCTGGACGCCGTCATGGAGGGTCGCACTACGATGGCTCTATTCAGCGTGCGGACGCCTGGTTTTCCGGAGTTCCGTCGGGACGACCACGCCGTTCGAATTGGCGCTGGCCGGCATCTTGCCAGCCACATCGCACAGGCGCGATACGTCGAACTCGACGGCGTCGATCACTGGGTTTTCGCGGGCGACCGGAGAGCCGTCCTCGCCAGCGTCAGACAATTTGTCGGCAGTCTCGCCGCATGACTGAAAATAATCATGCTGGGGTTGCCGCAATGCGTCGAGCCTCATCACGCGCGACCTCATGGATACCGCGCACGATTTTGCCAACGGGCGTTTTCGGGCAGCGCCGATCCTTTATCGCACCGCCCGACCACGTACGGCCTGCAGGAGGCACCCGGAATGGCTCATGACTGGATCACCAAGCAGCAGCTCGATCAGTTCAAGGGACTGCAACGACTGTATGCCAGCAACCAGGATTTCGATTTCGGCTGGTGGTGTGCATATTTCTGGAAGGAAGCGCGCGCGTCGGGCGGCCGGCTAGATCCGGGTGACGAGAAACTCAAGGCGTTGTTTGTCAGGGTCTATCGCGATCCGACACTGCCGACAATGAACTTCGGTGGGCGCAAGACGGCCGGCGCGACCATCGTGGTCCAGCAGGCCGCATCCTGGCCCGACACCGACGCCGACAAACGGGCGGTCCTGGAGCTCGCCCTCGAGATCGGCTTCAAAGACATGCCGGGCGGTCCGGCAACCGGGGGCATTCCGCGCGGCCTCGAGGTGCGGCGCTACTTCCGCAACAAGCTGCGGCTGAGGACGGCGGGCGGTGGCCGCCTGATCCTACCGATCGGATGCCGGGGCGAAGGGCGCGACTTCGCGACGGTCAGGGAGCACGGTGGCGCGCTCAACCGAGTCGATCTCGGCCTCAACAACATGGGACAGCCGTGGCATCCATTCAGCCATGCACCGCACAAGGACCGGATGTACTTTCGGGTCGCGTCGGGTGACAACTGCCTGTTCTCGGTGCTGAGCGTCGCCGAGACCATGAAGCTTTCGGTCGGTTTTCCGCTGATCGAGGACGAGCAGATCTTCAAATTTCCGTCTGCTCTGATCATGCACTGGACTCGAAGCCAACTGGAACTGGCACGCGCTAACGACGTGTTGCTGGCCCGCGTCACCTGCACGGTCAACGGCACGCAGCGCACCGGCGTGTTCCTGGCCACGCAGTCGTACGCCTATTCATTCAAGGTGCTAGGCGACGCGGTGCACACCCAGGACTTTCTCGAAAACGAAATGGGCGGCGTGCAGGACCAGTGCATCGAGCGCGGCGTGCGCGAGGTGGCGCTGCAAGATTTTCTGTTCGGTCTGAAGCTGCGCCGGATTCATCTCGGCCCGACGCGCGGACATGGCGTGATCGCCTTTATCGAACAGGTGCGCTACCAGATGGGCGGAGACTGGCACGAGAACGTCGAGCGCGCTCTGTATGCCCAGCGTCATTTCGACAGTGACAGGCAGGCTGCCGATGCCGTGCTTGATCCGCTCGAAGCGCAGATACAGGTCGGGCGCATCGAAGGCGAACGTCTGGTTGACGGCAACGCGGTCCAGATCCAGTCGATCGACCAATGGGCGCTCAGCTACGAGCAGTTCCGCCAGGTAATCGACGAGCCACGCAATCAGCATTTCGGCCAACCCGTGTACTTCGGCGCGACGAGCTGACGTCGAAGATGCCGGTTCTTCCTTGCGAGCCACCCAGACCGTGCCGCGGTACATCGCGGATGTACCGCAACGCGAAGATCACTCGCCGGGCACGCAGCACCTTGCTGATCCCACCTTGCGCTCGCAGATTCTCGACCGAAGAAATGTCTGCGAATACTGAAAGACCCGCGTTGGGATCGACGTACACGTTCGCTTTTCACCGCGCTACCTATTGCGCGGGCGTTGTATGTGGGGTTGTGCTAACCATAGACCACGCTGTGGCAGAAGCCGGCTCAGTTTCTGCCGCTCGACCGCATTTTCGAGCGCTCATTCGAACGACTGCTGCTGTGCCAGCCGTACTATTTCGATCGTAGGCGGCGGCCCTTGGCATCCGCCGTCTAACCGCTTGTCGTAAAGGCGGAATGTTCCGCCACGATTTTCAGCAGAAAGTCCATCACTGCCCGTACTTGCGGAGAACGCCGCAAATCCCGATGCACAGCCATCCAGAGATCACGCGAAAATCGTTCGCCGTCGTATGCGACGCGTTGTAGATTCGCATCGGTATCTGCCAGGAAGCACGGGAGGCCAGCCACGCCGGCGCCTGCTCGGGTCGCTGCAAGGTGGCCCGTGATATCGCTGATTTCGCAAGCAATGGGTCGCCCTCTTGCAACGCTCATCAACCACTTCTGCTGTGGCATGTCCGCGAATCCGGCATCGTAGACGATGAACTCCCATGCAGATGGATTGTGCAGGTGCGGATAGTCCCTGCTCGCGTACAGGTCGAACGGCATACGCCCTAGCTTGCGTACGACGCTGGTCGCTTCCTCAGGACGAACCAGCCTTAAGGCGATATCCGCCTCCCTTCGGCTAAGGGAAACCTGTCGTGCCTGGCCAGAAACAGACAACTGGACGCCGGGATTTGCAAGCCGGAATTCCGCCAGATGCTTCACCAGAAAACTGGCCACTAGTACCGGCGGTGCGCTCAGCGTGACTTTGCCGCTCAGCGGCGATAGGCTGGCATCAAGGAACCGTTCAATCGCGTACGCGTTCTCTTCCATTCCCTGCGCGAGTTCGAACACGCGCTGCCCAGCGGGAGTGAGTTTGCAGGCCCTGGGGAGCCGTTCGACAAGGCGCGTCTTGACCTCGTCCTCGAGTGCGCTCAAGCGTCGGCTCACCGTCGCGTGATCAACCTTCAGATCGCGCGCGGCCCCTGACAACGTACCGATGCGGGCGACAGCCAGGAAATGACGAATATTTTCCCAATCGAACATCTGTGCAATTTCTCAAGGATAGTGTGCGGTTTTGGGGAATATTCGCACAAAGGCGACATGCCTACCATGAGACTCGTTCAGTCGATAAGGGTCATTCCAGATGAGCATGTCTATGAGCCGCGATCAACGCGGCACTCTCGCCGCCGCAGGGCTGGGCTTTGTCGTTGTTTTGCTTGATGTCAGCGTTGTCAATGTCGCTCTTGACGCCTTGCGAGCCCGTTTCACCACGGACGTGACCGGCCTGCAATGGGTTGTCAACGCGTACACGCTGGCATTCGCGTCGCTGCTTCTCACCACGGGCGCCTTAGGTGATCGCTTCGGCGCAAAGCGAATCTTCACTGCGGGATTCGCCGTCTTTACTGTGGCATCGATTGCGTGTGGGATCGCGTACTCGTTGCCGATTCTTGTGGCTGCACGCGCCGTACAGGGCATGGGCGCCGCGCTGTTGGTGCCCAATTCGCTGGCTATGCTGCGCCAGGCGTTCCCTGATACGGAGCAAAGAAGCCGAGCGGTGGGCTGGTGGGGTGCTGCAGGCGGAATTGCACTTGCAGCAGGACCTGTGCTAGGTAGGCTGCTGGTGACTCACGTGGGCTGGCGCAGCATTTTTTTGATTAACCTGCCGATCGGAATTGCAGGCGTGAGCCTTACTCTCCGTCATGCGGCGACAGCCGCACGCGCGCATAGCCGAAGCATTGACCTTGCCGGCCAGGTGGCGGCCATTCTGGCGCTCGTCGCTCTGACCGTGTGCCTCACGGAAGCGGCCCGGTTTGGATGGCATCATCCGTTGGTCTATGGTGCGCTACTGTTCTCAGTTGTTGCCACCTTGGCGTTTCTGTGGCTTGAGTCACGCCGTACGGAACCCATGCTCCCATTGGCTCTTTTTCGAACGACTACGTTCTCTGCGGCCTCGGCCGCCGGCGTCATCGTGAACTTTGCCTACTACGGTTTGATCTTTGTTTTTAGTCTCTTCTTTCAGATAGAGCAGCAGTTATCAGCTCAGTGGACCGGCCTCGCGTTTTTGCCGATGACCGTCGTTCTGATGGCAGTGAATATCCTGGCGGGTCGGCTGCTCAACCGCGTCGGCGCAAAGAAACTCATGATTGCCGGCATGCTGATTGCCGCGTCGGGTTATCTGCTGCTGTTGCCGGTTCGCGTAGACGGCTCGTACTGGATGCTGGTCGTGCCAATGCTCATAGCCGCAAGCGGCATTGCCTTAATGGTGCCGACCATGACAAACGTCACGCTGTCATCCGTGGATGCTTCCCGCTCGGGTATCGCGTCAGGAGTGCTCAACTCGGCGAGGCAGGTAGGCGGCATGCTCGGGGTGGCGGTGTTCGGGTTTTTCGTACGCGATACCCGTCCTGATGCATTTATGCAAGGTATGCATCTTTCCATCATGACCGCTGCGGTGCTCCTGCTGTGCGGCAGCGTGATGTGCCTGTACGGAATCAGAACGCCACGGCCCGTGCACATTGAGAACACTTCCAGGGTTCTGGCCTCTGACAGATAAGATCCGATTCTTCAGGTGTGCAGTCGCGCGTCAACCGCAATGGCTCAGGTATGCCTGTAAGCAGACACGCTGGATTTTAGCTGAATGCCCGTTGATGGCCGGAGCGAACATTGAAACAGAACTTGCCGTCTGCATCGCGACGCAGGGATTGCATTGGTCGCTAGCGACATGCCGGTCCCGTCGCGGGCTTCGCAACCCGTCATCTCGCCCGTGCGGCAAGGCGCGCAATCATCCGATCAGCCATTGTGCGATCGATGACTGCGAATGAGCGGCTCGTGCGCTCATAGGCATACATGGCGCCCGTCGCGATGTCGAACCACCAGCCGCTCAATACGAGTGCCCCGGCAGTGACCTGCTGGCGGACGATCGGGTAGGTCATCAGGTGCTCGAGTTGCACGAGTACGTTGAGTTGCGACAATTGATCGTGCGCTTTCAAGCTGTCGTCGAGCGGACCTTCCTGTTCGAGGCGAAACGCTGCGTTGTTGGCGTGGCATAGCCATTTATCGAGGTTTGGCGATTTCAGCTTGGCGTGCCTGGAGAACACGGCCTTCATCGCGCCGCACTCCGAATGTCCACACACGACAATATTCGCGACTTTCAACACCAGCACCGCATATTCGATCGCGCTTGCCTCGGAAAGATCTCCGGTAGAGACGCCCTCCGCAGTCGCCGGCGGTATCAGATTGCCCACGTTGCGCATCGTAAAGAGATCGCCGGGATGGGTCGATGCAAGCAGATCCGGCACGACCCGGCTGTCCGAGCACGTTATGAAGAGCGCATCAGGTCTCTGCGCGAGCGCGAGTTTGCTAAACTGCTGCGCGTATTGCGGCAGCATTTTCTCCCGGAATTCAACGATGCCCATGATGAGTTTTTGCATGGTTTGCCTCTCAAAGGACGGGTTGCCGTGCTGTCGAGCCTTTCGAGCCTCCAAGCCCTTGCGAGTCGGGGATACGGGCCAGCGCCAGGTCCTCCGGAAATGGATGCTTCGAGCCGATCGCACGATCCAGCAGGGTCAGCTCGACACGCAAGGCGTCGTGACGATGCTCCGGCAAGCACTGAAGGAGATTCTCTATCGCCGCGCGCTGACGCCGCGCGATCTGAATGCTGCCCGCGCCGTACTGACGTATTTCGCGGAAACTGATATGCACGAAATCTTCCCAGTTCGGCGTTCGATAGATGACGCGCGCAAGTCCGGACTTATCCGTTATCTCTTCGGTGTACAAAGACCGTTTTCCGACTACACGCAATAGCCGCTGCAACTGATCGATGGCCAACACGGCCGTGGTTGGATCGTTGATCGCAGCCGACAACGCTTTCAGCGCAATATCAACAAGGATGCGAAACGCGAACATGGGATCCTGTTCCATCGTGCGTTCAGTCCCGAAAGCAACCAGTGTACGCAGCCGGTTTTCATCGATTGCGTCAGAGTCTCCGTACAAGTAAAACAAGGGTTCGTCCACTGCGACAAAGTCGCCGACTTGCGGCACGAATTCGATAACCGAGTCAGTGCGCCTCGCCTTGGCGACAAGTCTTTCGAGATTCACGGCCAGAACGATGCCGGATGTACCGCTATGGCGAACAATGCGGCCAGGGACGCCTCGCTCGTGGTCAAGTCTCGGCGGGGTGATTCGGCCCGTCGCGGGGTCGGGATAGACGCTTTCGATGACCGCGATCCCGTGCTCCCCAACCCGAGCCACGAGGCTTACTGGACGCAGGCATTTCGCCGCATAATCAATCAGGAAAAGGAATGCGACGACAGAAGCGAAGCCGAATAGCGCTGCAATGAATACCTGAAGCTGGTGCACCTCGCTGTCACCCATCCAGCCTAGGGTTCTGTTGGCGAACAGAAGCGTGAATACGAACAACCCCGAGATGCTGCGGATCACGTTATCGCGCAGCAAGGTCGTCGCGATGATCCGCGGGGTATATTGACCGCCAGCGACCTGGATTGCGACGAGCAGCGAACCGAAGGTAAACACCAGAAACGCCAGGTCTGCGGAAACGATGTCGCCGACAAGTGACCGTGCTCCAGTCATGGACAGCGCAAAAAGGCCAGTTTTCGGATCGAGGATGTCGTGTCCGATCATCCACCTTCCCAGCATTTCAGTGAGCGGCTTTACCACGGCATAGATCGCCACCGCGACGAGCGGTACCGTCCACAGGGAAGATCTGAGGTAACTCTTCAAGCTGTACCAGCGGTTCCAGTCCATGTTTGCGCTCTTCCTACGATTCATGCGGCAGCGGAGGCCGAAACGTTCGCGGTTCGCCTTTGACGATGCACGTGACCTTCAGGTCGGTCAATCAGACTTTGGTCCGATAGGTCGAGGACATAGAGTTTCGGGAATCGCGTCTCGATCGATTGCGGATTTTGGATGCCCGTCTATCGAGCCATCGCGGGCAGCGCGTCTTCGGCGACGGGCGCGCCTGCCGGCGCGTTTTCGGCAGTGACATCGGCCGCCACGTGGGCCAGCTTCATCAGACGCGGCTGAAGCAGCAGCGCGACGAGACCGCTCCAGCCGGTCTGGTGCGAAGCGCCGACGCCACGTCCGCTGTCGCCGTGAAAGTACTCGTGGAACAGCACGAGATCAGACGAGCGCGGGTCGGCCTGCAACTGCGGATAAGCCTCCATCACGGGCCGCACGCCGTGCTCGTCCTTGAGAAAGAGGGTAGTGACACGCCGCGCGAGACCGTCGGCGATCTCGCTGAGCGAGCACCGGTTGCCCGATCCAGTTGGATATTCGATGCGGAACTCGTCGCCGTAGTAGCGATGGAATTCATACAGCGATTCGATCAGCAGATAGTTGACGGGCATCCACACAGGCCCGCGCCAGTTCGAATTGCCGCCGAATACGCGCGAATCCGATTCGGCCGGCTGATACGCGATGCAGACATGCGCGCCGCCATGATCGAACTCGTACGGTGTATCGCGATGCACGCGTGACAGCGCGCGCACGCCGTGATCGGACAGAAATTCGTCTTCGTCGAGCGCGCGGCGCAGCAGTGCCGTCATCCGGTATCCGCGCAGTAGCGAGAGCAGCGTGGTGTTACCTTTGCCGGGTTCGGTCCAACGCGATACGAGTTTGGCCAGATTGGGCCGGTGATCGAGAAACCACGCGAGCCGTTCTCGCAGGCCCGGCAGGTGGCCGTATACGCGTTCTTCGAGCACATGCACGGCGAACAACGGAATCAGGCCGACGATCGAGCGAACGCGCATCGGCACACGGGTTCCGTCAGGAAGATGCAGTACGTCATAAAAGAATTCGTCGTGTCCGTCCCATAGCCCCGTTCTGCAACCTTCGCTGCAACCGACGGCTTCTGCGATATACAGGAAATGCTCGAAAAACTTCACCGCGATTTCGACGTACGCGTTGTTCGTCATCGCGAGTTCGAGTCCGATCTGCATCAGGTCGAGCGCATACGAGGCCATCCAGGCAGTGCCGTCCGCCTGGTCGATGCGGCCGCCGGTCGGCAGGGGGGAAGAGCGGTCGAAGATGCCGACGTTGTCTAGCCCGAGAAAGCCGCCCTGGAAGATGTTGCGGTCCTCTGCATCCTTGCGGTTGACCCACCACGAAAAGTTCAGCAGCAACTTGTGGAACATCACCTCGAGAAACTTGTGGTCACCGACGCCCGTGACTTCACGGTCGAGTTCGTACACGCGCCACGTCGCCCATGCATGAACGGGCGGATTCGCGTCGCCGAATGCCCATTCGTAGGCGGGCAACTGCCCGTTCGGATGCATGTACCGCTCCTTCACGAGCAGCAGCAGCTGTTTCTTCGCGAAGTCGGGGTCCATCATGGCGAACGCGGCGGCATGAAACGCGAGATCCCAGGACGCGTACCACGGGTACTCCCACTTGTCCGGCATCGATACGACGTCGCCGTTGCACATATGCCGCCAGTCGGCGTTGCGCCCGTGCCGGCGTCCTTTCGGCGGCTTCGGCTGACCGGGGTCGCCGTCGTGCCAGCGCGTCACGTCGAACTGGTAATACTGCTTCGTCCATAGCATGCCGGCGAGCGCCTGGCGTTGCACGAGCCGCGCATCGGCGTTGCTGATGTCGTGCTGGAGCGCCGCGTAGAACTCATCGGCCTCCGCGATCCGGCGCGCGAACAGCGCTTCGAAGTCGAGCGGCACGTCGTCGCGCGTGATGCCCGGTAGTGCCGCCGGACGCCAGCGCAGATACAGCACCGCGCGCTCGTGCGGCGCGAGCGACAGGGCCACATGCGCGGCGGCGCGGGTGCCCGCGTCGCGGCGTATCGCGTGCTCGTCGCCATCGACGAGGTAATCGTTGAAGCCATCCTTGAACGGGCCTGCGCCGGCGATGCCGAAAAGGCGGCGGACGTTGGTTTCGTTTTCGCAGAACAGCCATTCGATCGGCTGCGGCGCCGAGGCCGTGACGATCATCGTGCCCAGCGCGGGATTGTGCGCGCTCACGCGCGCGCCCTCGGCGGACTCCGGCTCGAGCGTGAGCGACGGCTTGCCGGGCTTGCCTGACCACGCCCAGCGGTTGCGCGCCCAGAAGAGCGGCAGCACATGGAGTGGCGCGTGCTGATCCGCGCGATTTTCGACGGTTACGCGCATCACGATGTCGTCGGATGTGTGCTTCGCGTACTCGACCCAGACGTCGAAATAGCGATCGTTGTCGAACACGCCCGTATCGAGGATTTCGTATTCGGGCTGATCGGCGCCGCGCCGGCCGTTTTCCTCGATCAGGTCCTGATACGGGTACGCATCGTGGGGGTATTTGTACAGCATCTTCATGTACGAGTGCGTCGGCGTGCCATCGACGTAGAAGTAAAGCTCCTTCACGTCCTCGCCGTGATTGCCTTGCGCATTGGTCAAGCCAAACAGCCGCTCCTTCAGGATGGGGTCGCGCCCGTTCCAGAGCGCGAGCGACACGCACCAGTCGAGCGGGTCGTTGCCGAATCCGGCAATGCCGTCCTCGCCCCAGCGGTACATGCGGCTGCGCGCATGCTCGTGGGGGAAATACTCCCATGCGGTTCCGTAGTCGCTGTAGTCTTCGCGAACGGTGCCCCACTGCCGGTCGCTCAGATAAGGCCCCCAGCGGCGCCAGCAGTCGAGGTCCGGTCCATGCAGACGGAATCCTTCCTTCGAATGGAGCAGATCGTTTGCGCGTAGCGATGACATGTGACCTCCCAGACCGGGATCGACCGTCGAACACGTTCAGTGCGTGAGTCCCCGCCCATCCCGTCACGCGTGCGGCGCCGGGCGGTATCTGGATGATAGGCGTCGTTTAGACTTATCGAGGTTGGAGGCCGCCTCGCTCCTGGTTTCATCTGACGTTTTCTTTCGCTGTATCCGCGCTGCATCGCCCGATCGTAAGGAACTGGAAATGAATCAAAAACCGCGTGGCCTCGACAATGGCCTGACGAACTACGGTGATCCCGACTTCGCGCGCTATCTGCGCCGGTCGTTTGCCAAATCGATGGGCTACACCGGCGAATCGCTCGACAAGCCGATCGTCGGGATCTGCACCTCGGAGAGCGGTTTCAATAACTGCCATCGCCACTTTCCCGAAATGATCAAGGCGGTCGAACGCGGTGTGCTCGCGGCGGGCGCATTGCCGGTCGTATTTCCGGTGATGTCGCTTGGCGAGGTCTTCCTTTCGCCGACTTCGCTGGTCTATCGCAATCTGATGGCGATGGCCGTCGAGGAAATGATTCGTGCCCAGCCGATGGATGCAGTGGTGATGCTCGGCGGATGCGACAAAACCGTGCCGGCGATGTTGATGGGCGCGATCTCCGCGGAGCGGCCCGCCGCAATGGTGGTGGCCGGTCCGATGATGACCGGGCGACATCACGGCGAGCGGCTTGGCGCGTGCACGGACTGCCGGCGCTTCTGGTCGAATTTCCGCGCGGGGAAAGTCTCGGCGCAGGAGATCAGGCAAGTGGAGGGGCGTCTGGCGGTCACGGCGGGAACGTGTGCGGTCATGGGCACGGCGTCGACCATGGCGCTGATCGCGGAAACGCTGGGCATGATGCTGCCCGGTTCGGCGGCGATTCCGGCCGTGCACGCGGATCGTCTGCGCAATTGCGAAGAAACCGGGGCGCTGGTTGCGCGCATGGCCCTCAATGGCGGACCGAAACCGGCCGAGATCGTGACGCCCGCGTCGGTGCGCAATGCCTTGCGCGTGCTGCTCGCGGTCTCCGGTTCGACCAACGCCGTGATTCATCTGGCGGCGATTGCCGGTCGTATCGGACTGAAGATCGATTACGACGAGTTCAACCGGCTGTCTGATGAAACGCCCGTACTCGTGGATCTCAAGCCGGTAGGCAACGGCTACATGGAGGATTTCCATGCAGCCGGCGGGCTGGAGGGCGTTCTGCGCGGACTGATGCCCCAACTCGATCTGACGTGTCGCGATATCGCCGGGCAGAGTCTCGAGGAGCGTTTGAACAAGCCGCTTGCCGATCCGATCGATACGGCCGTGATCCGCTCGACGGAGAAACCGGTCAGTCCCGATGGCGGGCTGATTGTTCTGAACGGGAGTCTGGCGCCCGGCGGTGCGGTTCTGAAGCGCGCCGCCGCTACTCCCGAACTGCTCGAACATGAAGGGCGTGCCGTGGTATTTACCTCGCTCGAAGATCTGGCCGCGCGCATCGACGACCCCGGTCTGGACGTTCGCGCGGACGACGTTCTCGTATTGCAGAACGCGGGGCCGCGCAGTGCTTCAGGCATGCCCGAGGCCGGCTATCTGCCGATTCCGCAGAAACTTGCGCGGGCGGGGGTGAAGGACATGGTGAGGATTTCAGATGCGCGCATGTCGGGCACGGCGTACGGGACCATCGTGCTTCACGTGACGCCAGAAGCGGCGCTCGGTGGCCCGCTGGCGCTGGTGCGCAACGGTGATCGGATCCGGCTCTCGGCGCGGGACAAGCGGATCGATCTACTGGTCGACGAGGTCGAACTGGCGCGTCGTGCCGCTGAGATTCGTCCGGCCGAAGGGATGTATGCGCGCGGTTACCAGCGCCTCTATCACGATCACGTGCTCTCTGCCGCGGCAGGGTGCGACTTTGATTTCCTCACCGCGTTTCCTTCCGAAGAGCTTAAGTAGCGGGTGCTTTTTCAACTCCCTGACCGAAGTGCCCGCGCGACTCGATCTGTTCGGCGCCTGAGCAAGCGCAATCGACGAAGAGTTCATCCCTCACCGGAGGCGTCGTCGAAGATTGCGGATTGCCTGGGCCACAGTGTTTCGAGGCGACCCAGCAGATCACCGGGGAAAAGAAGCGAAATGTAGGGGGTATCGGGTCCCGCTGGGTTGCGGACTACGAGCCGGTTCAACCGACCATCCGCCGCAGCCTGTTCGATGGCGGCGCCGTCGTCGAGTGTCGACCCGTTGGAGTCACTTATGCGTCACGCGCGACCGTCCGCTGCCAACCAGATACCTGACTTCACAGCTTGCCCTGAGTAGCGTAAGTCCGACAGGAGATTCACGCGTTGCATCGCGGATGTTCAATGCCAGGCCGCGGCGTCGGTTCGCGTCTCAACGCGAACCGGCGCCATGTTTTTCTGCCATCACGCGTCGACAATCACTTCGAAACCGCCATAGATTAGCCGCTGGCCGTCAAAAGGCATCGGATTTTTATCTGGTTGCAGCCGCGGGTCGGCCATTACCGCTTTCATTCCTTCGTCTCGCGACTGATGCGACGGCCAGACAACCCAGGAGAACACCACCGTCTCATCATCCTTGCGCTTGATCGCCATTGGAAACGACGTCAACTTGCCCTCCGGCACGTCATCTCCCCAGCATTCGACCACCTTCAACGCGCCGTGCTCCTTGAACACGGCCGCCGCTCTTTCGGCGAACTGTCTGTAAACTTCGCGGTTGGCTGTAGGCACGGGGACAACAAATCCATCGACGTAAGTCATTCGCAATCTCCTTTTTCCCATACGGACTATAGGTGCCGGTCGGCAGCGCATCGCAACACGACCGCCCATACGCACGACGAGCGGGGAGTCAAGAAATCGACAATAGTCGATTCCCTTGCACCGATAGCCTGCTTTGACCCTAAGCGGCGCTTTGAGGCATGGCGTCGGCCTGCTCACTTAAGCGGTTGCCCAATGCCGAGCAGGTTGCCCTCGCTATCCCGGAACCAGGCAGCTCTTTCGCCGACCCCACCCTTGGACGGGTAATTTCCTTCTATATCAGCGATCCCGTTTATCGTTTTGAGGCCGGGAAGATCGTATTCTTCGAACGCGACTCCACGCTGTCGCAGCTCACTAACGGTTGCCTGGATGTCATCGACCTCCCAGGCCATTTGTGTATGAGTCCCTGAGGCCGACCCAGACGACTGAAAGAGTGTGAAGTAGCCCCTGCCGCATTTGTAGCGGAGGCCACCAGCCCGTTCTTCCACCGGCTCAAGGCCGAGCCTGCTCGAGTAGAAAGATCTTGCGCGAGCGAGGTCTTGCGCTGGGATCCGAGTTGCGACGTCGCTGTCTTGAAGCATGGAATACCTCTGAGGTCAAGAAAGCCCAAAGACTTTGTTCACTCCGTGCCGCGCAACGCTTCCGCTTTGCGGCCACGGAGTTTCTCTTCAGGAACCAGTTAGTCAGACGGGAACGCACTCATCGCCTTTATCTATCGTAGACTGCGGTGCAAAAAACAGTTGACCCCCGAATCCGCTTGGCGTCGGGCCACCCGCCGTTTCTAGGCGACGCGATTTGGAAGTACACGTGCACCCGACCTTGTTCGATGAAATCGAACCTTCCTTTGAATCACGTTGAACGACATTCGGTACCACGTGGTCCACAATCACGAACATGGTTCCGAACCGAAGGCTCAAGTGCTCGAGGACGCGCCACGCCTTGTGGGCCCGGGAATGAGTCGGAGACGGGTCGTCAGTCGCCGCGCCTCGAAGATCCGCTCGCCGCGAGCAAGCGGACGCTCGCGACCCGATTGGGAAGGACCGTTCCTGGCCGAACCTTGTCAATCGTTGTGCGATCGACAAGTGTCGGGTCATGACCGGCAGCACGCGACGGCGGATTCATCCGTTCTGTCAATACATGTTCCGCCGCCCCAATGCGTTGGATTTCAGTTCGACTTCAAGTCGAAGATCGCCGCGCCTTTTCAATACTGCCACTATGCCTGGCTGCCCACGTTGCTTTGAGGCCAGTTCGAAAAGGCTGTTCAGGATGGCTGAAGCTGTTCCAGCAGGCCGGCGCACAGGCTAGTCCGACGAGTGCTTCACGAATGTCAACTCGATTTCTCATGAACACTGACGCTCGATACTCACGCCGGAAACGGCCGTTCATGTCTATAGTGGCCATCGTTCATTTAACGCTAGCGCTACCACTTCGGTGTCGACTGGATATTACCGGGCTGGTATGAGCATTTTGGCTCAACGGCAGCGCGAGATCCTGCCATTGGCAGACCGCAGAGGCGTGCCCCAAAGGACTAGGTAAACTCCGCATGGCGGATTTCTCAGCAGCAAATTAACATTTGTTAACGTTAAGGATAACGTTCATCGGTTGTTTTTAATTCAAAGTCACAACAGGGGCAAATACCGACCAGATCAGAGCACTGCGGTGAATGCATGCCGCATCGGCGAATCGCTTGCTAACGACGGTGAAAGCATCATGTCGCCGTCGATGCAGTGTTTGGACGTGCGAAGTCGAAGACAGCGTAGTTCGAAGGTCGATAACGAATGTCCGGCTGCGAACCGTAAAACGTGTCCGCCCCATCGAAAAAATAGCCCGTATGAACTGTCTGGGTAAAGACCGCAATGCAAAAGAGAGTATCGAAGGCCATTTTCAAGTCCAAAGCATGTGAACTGTTCCGCCAGGTGGAGATGCGGGGAGAGACGATCGTCGTCACGGACCGGGGGCAACCCACCATCGAAATCAGGCCTTACCGCAACAAGCAGGAGGATCCGCTTAAGCTGCTGCGTGCTTCGATCGTGCATTTCGACATGAAGCACTCGTCTGTTCCAGTGGCGTTGGAGCAGGACGACCGATGATCACACCTGCGCCAGTGTGCTGGCTGAGCAGCCAGAAGGCGTTAAGCCAGGCTGCACGTGATGCGATAGATCGGGACCCGATAGCGGTGAGGTCCTGATCTCGATGATCAGCGGGTTCGAGATCGCGGAGCTAGTCAAGGACGGCAGACTTGGACCGTCGATGGACGCGCGGAACCAGGGCTCTCCGCGGTCGTGTCAATGGAGGGCGCACGGATTTCTGTTGGACGCCGAGATCGGGTTTGCGCGCGATCACACTGTCGCTCGCGCTGACATCGCACCAGAGGATGATCGCCACCACTGTCCGCACCTTTAACTGCACCGATTCGCTGCAATCCATGATCAGGTAGACACCGTATCTATGCACTGCCGCTATCACACAAGCGCGTCACCGAAGCGAGAGGTGAACGACAAACCTCGAAGCCTGGAAGAGCCACGCGCCGCCAAAGGCTGATTCCGACATTCCGGAGACCCAATGCTTAACAACCTCACCATTCGCGGTGGCCTGACGCTGGTCATCAGCGTTTTCGTTGCATTTCTGCTGACCGTGATCGGCGTCGGCTACGGTGCGCTCAAGCTCACGAGTAGCGGGCTGGAGGACGTCCGGCACGGCGCGTCCACGCTGGAGCAACTGAGGGGCAGCTCTGAACAGCTTCTTCAGGTGCGGCTGGCGCTCAGCAGTTACGACACGCTCTTCAGCGCCGGCAAGCAGAGCGACGGGCTTCTTCCGGCGGCGCACAAGGTGCTGGAAGAATCCACGGCAGCGTTCCGCAGTTACGCAAATAGACCTTTTGCCAACGACGAGGAAAAGCGGCGTGCGCAGGCCGTAGAGCAGGCACGCGCCGCGCTCGTCGACCGCGCGATCGAGCCGGAATTCACGGCGCTCACGGACTACGACTTCAATACCTTCCACACTATCCAGGGCGAAACGGCGAACATCTACTACGCGGCCTATGCGAAGGCGTTCGACGCGCTCAACCAGTTGCAGACCGCCGAAAGTCAACGCCAGGCCGAAACATCGGAGCAGCGCTTGCGCATCGCGACGCTGCTGTTCGGCGCGATCGGCGCAATTGGGGGCGTGGTCGGGATGTTGGCGCGAGTGGGCCTGTCAGCGGCGGTGGTCAAGCCAGTGAACCGGACGATCTCCCACTTTCGCAGCATCGCTGCGGGTGACCTGACGATCTCTGTCGGGTCACGCTCGCGCAATGAAATGGGCCAGCTGCTGTCGGCGCTCACGCAGATGCGCGATGGTCTGGTCGACACGGTGTCGAAGGTGCGCGGCAGCACGGACGCGATCACCACTGGCGCGAACGAGATTGCCTCGGGCAATGCCAACCTCTCAAGCCGTACCGAGCAGCAAGCCGCGGCGCTTCAGCAGACGGCGGCGAGCATGGAACAGCTATCCGCGACGGTGAAGCACAACACCGACAACGCGAAACAGGCTAGCCTCCTCGCGCAGGGCGCGCTGGAGACGGTTACGCGCGGCGGCAACGTCGTGACTCGCGTGACAGAGACGATGGACGGCATCACGGAGTCGTCGCGCAAGGTCACGGAGATCATCGGCATGATTGAAGGCATCGCTTTCCAGACCAACATCCTCGCTTTGAACGCCGCGGTCGAGGCGGCCCGTGCGGGTGAGCAGGGGCGCGGCTTCGCGGTGGTCGCATCGGAAGTGCGCAGCCTCGCGCAGCGCTCGGGCGCGGCTGCGAAGGAAATCAAGGAACTGATCGGCGACTCGGCCGCGAAGGTGGAACAAGGCGCATTGCTCGTAGGGGAAGCGCGCAGGACGATGCAGGAGGCGATGGAGTCGGTGGGCCGGGTAAGCGGCATCATGAGCGAGATCGAAGCCGCCGCGCTCGAACAAAGCGCCGGCATCGATGAGGTCAACAAGGCTATCAGCCAGATCGATGAAGTCACGCAGCACAATGCCGCGCTCGTCGAAGAAGCCGCGATGGCAGCGAAGTCGCTGGAAGCGCAGGCGGATGTTCTGCGGGGTGCGGTGGCGGTGTTCCGCATCGATCAGGAGAGTTCATCAACGGACGCAGCGCAAAACGGAAGTTCGGCTGCCCGTGGGCCTCAATATGGCCATCCGACAGCGGGCGGCCGCGTCGCTCTGGCAATCCGCTAGCTCCGTTCCGTTTTCGACAGCGCGTTCGATTTCGACGGCGCTGGTCATGCGTGCGCGCATCATGCTGGCGACGGCGGACCAGGAACTCAACAGTTCGATCGCGCGTCATCTGCAGACGACGCGTGCCAGTGGGCTCGTGGATATCTTCGACTCGGTGCGCGTCGAGCGATAGCCGAATTGTTGACCTGCATTTCTACGCAATACAACATTTTCGTCTTTCGGAGCTCGGCGTATCTCGGGTTTCACTGGGACTAGCAGCCGTAAAGCAGACATCCGCGAGCGGCGGCTATTGGCCGCCTGCTGTCGGATGCGACCGGCGCATGACGACCCGATTCGCGCTCAAACAATTGGCGCGATTGTGTGTACCGAACCTTCTCCGCCGCGGAGCCGCGCTCAACGCCGCAAGAACCAGAACAGCGCCGATACCGCGACCGAAATCACAATGCACGTGACGATCGGGAAGTGCAAGCTGAATCCGTCTCGGACGATATGGATGTCACCAGGCAGCCGCCCAAACGGGATGCGCGCGAGCCAGTGCCACCCGAGGCCGGCAAGAATGCACAGCATGCCAACAACGATGAGGAGACGGTTCATGGGGCCCAGTCACTCACAGTAGCCGAAGGGACATCATAGGCCTACTCAGGCAGACCGGCCAAGGCTGCTGGACAGCGCGCACGCGCCGACGAATAGCTGTTCCCGGGCGACACAACCGGCCCTCAACCACGGTTTTCTGACGACTCCTGCCCGACTGGACGTCGGCAGCCGACCCGTGAGAGACACTCAATGTCGCCCAAAGCAGCCGCTCGACGGCTCGACCACGTCGCCGCGCTACCACAGAGAAAGCTAGCGGCGCTGAGAATCATTGGAGCTGCTAGCGCCACCCCATTTGCGCTCCCGACCCGGCAACTCCTGCAGCATAGTCATGAACGCTCGCACCTTCGCGCTCAGAAGCCGGCGCGAATTGTAAAGGGCCCAGATTTCCACGGGCGCGCCCGCCTTTCCCCAACAGGCGAGTCTTCCTGTCGACACATCATGCTCAACCAGCAATCTGGGCAAGAGCGCCGCGCCTACGCCCTCGAGCACCGCGTCACGCACCATCAGCAACGATGACAGCCGCAACACGGGCATCGGCCTGATCGCTATCGCACCACCGTCTTCCGTTCGCATGTGCCATAACGCGCCTGATGGTGCCGCGGCCGACATAACGGCCGGCACCTCCAACCCGGTTGCATCGGGTGCCGGTCTCGAAGGTATCGACATGCCCGGCGCCGCGACCACGAGGCGCTCGTCACCGAGGATGCGCCGTCCCACGAGCTGCTCGCCATGCGCCGGGTCGATACGGATAACGAGGTCGTAGCCGTCCTCCACCGGATCCACGATGCGGTCTTCTGCAATGACCTCGAGTTCGACCTGCGGATAGGCGAGCGCAAAGCGCGCAGCGATCCGGCACAGCACGACATGCGCGAAAACGACAGGCGCGCTGATGCGCAGCCGCCCGCGCGCCACCGGGGCGCGTGAGGCGAGCGCTTCACCCGCCTCCTGAATCTCAGCCATGAGCCCCCGCGTGCGTTCATGGAGTGCAACGCCCTCTTCTGTCAGACGCAGCCTGCGTGAGCCTCGCTCGATCAGCCTGACGCCGAGGCTTTCCTCGAGCTCGGCCACGCGCCGCGAGAGGGTGGCCTTGGGGCGGTCGAGCGCCCGGCTGGCGGGCCCAAAGCCACCGTGCAGCGCAACTGCATTGAAATCCCCGAGCGACGTCAAATCCATGATCGTTCCGTTTATGAGACGAAGTGTATGAATTCTGGCACTTTCGACTATTGAGCGAAACGACTATTGTTTGTCTCACGGGCGGACCCAGCCCATCCACTTCAAGGAGATACCCATGGCAGTCCTCGTTACAGGCAGCACGGGCGTGATCGGTAAGCAGGTTATCGAGCATCTGGGCGGCAGCGGTGCCGAGGTACGCGCGCTGACCCGCACACCGGAGAAAGCGCGATTTTCTGGTGGCGTCACAGCAGTGAAGGGCGACCTGTCCGACGTCGACGCGGTGCGGCAGGCGATGATCGGCGTCAGCACGTTGTTCCTGCTTGCGCCCAACGTCGCGGACGAGCTGACTCAGGCGGTGCAGACCCTGAGCGTCGCACGGGAAGCGGGTGTGAAAGGCGTGGTTTATCTGTCGGTGTTCAAGGGTGCCGAATACGTCGACGTGCCGCACTTCACCGGCAAACATACGGTCGAGCGCATGATCGAACACCTCGACCTGCCGGTGACAGTGCTGCGCCCCGCGTATTTCATCCAGAACGACGTCCGGCAGAAAGACCCGCTGCTTTCGCACGGCGTCTACGGCATGCCAATTGGCGCGAAAGGCATTTCCATGGTCGACGTCCGTGATATCGGCGAGGCTGCCGCGCGCGAACTGCTGCGCCGCGAGCGTGGCTCAAACCCGCTGCCGGGCGAGACGTACGAACTCGTCGGTCCTGACGTGATCAATGCGCAGACCGTGGTTTCGATCTGGGCCGAGGCCTTGGGACGTCCCGTCCGCTACGGTGGCGACGATCTCGACGTCCTTGAGCAGCGCCTCAAGTCGGTTGCTCCTGCCTGGCTCGCATACGACATGCGGCTCATGATGGGCCGGTATCAGCAGGACGGCGCCGTCGCGTCCAGCGCGGACGTCGAGCGTCTGGCGACGCTGCTGGGACGGCAACCGAGATCCTATCGGGACTTTGCCGTCGCCATGGCTGCGGCGTGGGCTAAGGACTGACCTGCCAGGATACGCGATCGCGACTTTCAGAGGCTGGCACGCGCGACGGGGGGCTTGACGGGGCCGACCCCTGCTCGCGGGTGTATTCCGCTGCTTATGAAGGCCGCGCGGATATCGACCCAGCGTGACACTCGTGGCTTCAGGGAGCGGACGTCCGTAAATCGTCTCCAGAAGCACGAACGATTCAACGCGTTTCCCGCCGACTTCAGTCAGGGCCTCGCATCCTCTGGCTTGGGGCTCCTGGCATCAGCAAAGCGGCTTTGTACCGCGACGAGTTGGTCATCAGTGGTCGCCACCAGCCACAACCGTGCGTGCTCCGCGATTTGACGGTTGTGGTCCTTCAACGGGCCCATTGCCGCGGCGGACTTCCAGACCACGGGGCCAATTCGGCTGCTCCTGCCCGACGGCGCACCCACCAGCAGGCAGTATGGCCCAAGAGGAAGCGAGACAAACGGAAGGGCCGGACTAGCGCGCACGCGCCAGTCGATGAACGGCGCCTCGCTGATGAGCAGGGGCGTGGGCAAGCCGTAAAGCACACTGAAATCGTACAGCGCCAATTGCTCGCGCATGCCCGCGTAGATACGTCGGATATCGTCGACAACCGCAGCGCGGATTTCATCCTCGAACATGGGTTCTTGCGCATAGCGTGCGGCGGCCTGCTGGGCGCTCAACTGATATGCGCTGAACAGGCCGAGTTCCATGCAGTCCTGCACTGCGCGCTGGACCTCCACGATAGTGCCGGCCTCCTCGGGCCTGCCTAACTGCGCTGCCCTCAAAAACCGGGCGAGCCCCGCTTCCTGGATCGCAGGACCTTCCACAGGCGCATCGTCGTCAGCATTCTTATCGAGCGGCACGTGAATGTATTCTTCGGCCGCGAAGCGCGACTTCTTGCCTTCGTCAAACTTGATTTCGCCATCGGTGCAGTCCAGATATCGGGTACCGATTCGGCCATGCTCCCAAACCCAATTCTTCAGGAGCGGACGTAGCGGATGCAGTCTGTCTTGATTAGCCATCGAAGCCTCCAGGTACCCCAGTATAGATCGACATGACCGCTTGCTACGTTGGGGAGGGACATGGCATCAAATCTAACCAGTGGATCGGCCTTTTCAAATCAGGCTTTGGGTCTCGCTGGCTAGGCACAGACGGGCCAGATCGGCCGCCCTCGAAATACTTGACGGGGACGGACTCAGGGCATGTGGCAGCCGCTCAGCGACCTCGCAGAGCCGTTCGCGACCGTCTCAAGTTGGCCGATTCGAGCCTTGCTCCGGAACGGCACCCCCAGCCGGGCCGGATGGCTTCAAACCATCGCGAAGTCGAACCGCGCTCAGTCTGCAATCAATCGAGCATGCGGCTCAAATGAGGGTACATTGCGTCTGTGCAAATAGCTTGGGGGTGTCATGGCCCGCATCAAAGTGGAACCGTTGATGACGCAAGCGCCGCCTTGCGATGCCCACCGACTGTCCACGCAATGATGGTACCGATTGCGAGAGCTAACAGGCATGCAGTCGGAACGAGCATGGGTGCAATATGACTGTTGGTTATCTTGCCAACGTACGGCATGAGGTTCTGTCCAAAGAACCCTCCAAGGTTTCCAATGCAGTTGATGGCAGCGACACTTGCAGCGGCTCGAGCGCCAGAAAAGAAGCGTGGTGGGAGCGACCAGAAGCAAGGGTACAGCAGAGGAATACAAGCTCCGCCCAGACACAGAGCAATAAAGCGCAACGACACAGTCGGCAACACGAGGCTCGATGCAAAGCATACGACGCCGATGCCGGCGACTATGGCCATTGCTTTTAACACCACCTGTTCACGTTTGAGCTTCCCGGGAAGCCAAAGCAGGAGAAGAGCCGCGAGTGCCCACGGAATCATGTTAAGCAGGCCATTGACGCTCGACGAAACGCCCCAGCTCTTAACCAACGTGGGCAGCCAGTACGTCACGCCGTAGAGCGACGTCGACATCAGCATGTAGGTTGCTGCGAACATGAGAACCTTCGGGTCGAGCAATGCAGCCCATGGCCGGGACTCCTTTGCTTCCGGGGACGCTTCGCGCACAAGCGCTGCGACCACAATGTCCTTCTCATCCTGAGAAAGGAAATTCGCTTCCTTGACGGAGCTCGGTAGATATTTAAGCGCTACGAAGGCGATCAGTATTGCCGGAAAACCGGTGGCAAGGAAGACCCATTGCCAACCCGCCAGTCCCAGTGTTCCGCCCAAGGAAAGGAGCAGCCCTCCGACGAGCGCGCCAAGCATGTTTGCCAGCGAACTGCCGAGGGTAAAAAGGCCAAGCACACGTGTCCGGTAGCTTTGAGGAAACCACTGCGTCAGGTAGTAAATGACGCCTGGATAAAAGCCGGCTTCAGCAACGCCCAGCGCGAACCGGAACGAGTAAAAAGCTGGCAGGGACCTGGTGAACGCCATTAGCACTGTAACGACGCCCCACGTAATCATGATGCGAGCGAGCCACGTCCGGGCCCCAAACCGATGAAGCGCCAGTGTGCTGGGCACCTCGAACAGCAGGTAGCCAATGAAAAACAGCGATGCTCCAAGGCCATACGCGGCTTCCGTCATGCCGAGTGCCTGAACCATTTCCAGTTTCGCGAAGCCGACGTTCTGCCGGTCGATGAATGCGATGAGAAACATGACAATCAGCAGCGGCATCAGCCGCCATGCCATTTTCTTCATTACCTGCTGCTCACGTGTTACGGACGTAGACATGTTCGCTCCAAGTTCCATGCCCGCTGCCGCTCGACTGGCGTTTCGAAAACGGTCAGTCAGACGAAAACAAGCAGATTGATATAGTCATGTATATGTTTGTATGTTTGAGGTCGGGCTGCAATGAGGTATAACCCGGACGAGCGCATGCAAGCGAGCTGCGGCCGCAGCTGGCGACCAGTGATGTATTCGGCGAACGAGGTGTAGAGCCTGAAAGTCGCGGGAAAAATGCGACTTGCCGGGTGACAGAAAGTCAGTTCGCGTTGTCGGTCCGTATGACAGCACCAAACGCGGCGAGGAAGTCGCGTTGTCAGCGAATATCGACCTGATACTGGAACGCTGCAGCAGCACCACGCGTGGTGCGCCATTCAATAGGCGTCCCGGCGAAATCGGATGCCACACGGTGCACAAGGATTACCGGGCTGCCAACGTCGATATGCAAGAGCGCTGCATCAGCGTCCGTCGCCTGTTCGACGTTCAGAATCTCGGTTGCGGATGCGACGATTTGGCGGCAAAGCCGCTCATAGAGCGGATAAAGCAAATCTTCGAAGCCACCAAGGGGCAGAGTCGCCAGAGCTTCGAAACGGCTTCGTGGAAGCCATATTTCTTCCGACAAAACGGGTTGTCCGTCAATCAATCGTACCCGCGAGAGATGAACAGCCTTCTCCGTCGCCTTCATCTGCAAGGTTGAGCGAATCGTCTCGTTCGGCTTGACGACCTCGCGACTGAGCACCTTCGCCGTCGGTCGGACCGGCTTGCCGTCAGCTGACTTGAATCGGAAGAAGCGGAACAACGACGAATCAAAGCGCGGGCGCCGGACAAAGGTCCCCTTTCCCTGGGTGCGGGTGAGCACCCCGTCGGCCACCAGCAAATCAATGGCTTTCCGAAGTGTGCCGGTCGACACGTTATAAAACAGGCTGAGCTCCGCCTCTGTGTCGATTGCCTTTTCTGGCGCCCACTCGCCCTCCGCGATGCGGCGCACCAGGTCATCGCGGAGCTGCTGGTATCGGGGCAATCGACCGTCTGGCTTGGCCGAGAACGACTGCATATCCATGATTCATATAGTTGTTCACAGGAATAGTCACTGTACAACATCTGCAGCAACAAGGGTAAATCCTCAATGACTTCTTCGTCGAGGCGCCTAAACTAAACATATAGTCATATACATGAATATATGAATTTACCTTGGAGACGGCGATGTTCACCTGGTACAAGCAAGGCACACCTCTTGAACGAAACACCTTCTGGGGATGTTTCGCGGGTTGGGGCCTCGATGCTCTCGATGTGCAGATGTTTACCCTGGCAATCCCCGCAATCATCGCAGCGTACGGCATCGACCATACGCAGGCGGGCGCAATCAGCGGCGTGACGTTGGTGTCATCGGCGATGGGCGGCTGGTTGGCGGGCGCCTTGTCCGACAGGATTGGTCGGGTGCGGACGCTGCAGATTACGATTCTCTGGTTTGCAGGATTCACATTCCTTTGTGCCTTCGCCCAGAGTTTTCCTCAACTACTGGTCCTGAAAGCCCTGCAAGGGTTCGGATTCGGCGGAGAGTGGGCTGCAGGCGCCGTGTTGATGGCTGAGACTATCCGGACGGAACACCGCGGCAAGGCCATGGGCGCGGTACAGAGCGCCTGGGCTGTCGGCTGGGCCGGCGCAGTGCTGTTGTATGCCGCAGCTTTTTCGTGGTTGCCGTCAGACACGGCGTGGCGTGTCATGTTCGGTGTTGGCCTGCTGCCCGCGCTTCTCGTCCTTTACGTCCGCCGCAATCTCCGCGAACCTGTGCGCGTTGAGCCGTCTCGCGCTGAACCAGCTGTTTCTGTGTGGGGGCAAATCGCGCAAGTATTCCAGCCGCGCGTCATCAAGACCACCGTTATCGGGGCGATTCTGGGCACAGGCGCACACGGCGGATACTACGCCATCATGACCTGGCTGCCGACCTTCCTCTCCAAGGAAAGACATCTGTCGGTCCTCAACACCGGTGGGTATCTTGCGGTTGTTATCGTGGCTTTCTGGTGCGGCTGTATGGCGAGCGCTTACCTGCTCGACCGTATCGGACGGCGTCGCAACATCGCATTTTTTGCATTTTCTTGCATCGTCACTGTGCTCGCCTACGTGATGCTTCCCTTGAGCAACACGCAGATGCTTGTTCTGGGCTTCCCGCTAGGCTTTTTCGCCGCCGGCATCCCGGCCAGCCTGGGCGCACTTTTCAACGAACTCTATCCTGCGGACATGCGCGGGACAGGCGTCGGCTTTTGCTACAACTTCGGTCGCATCGCCTCGGCGGGTTTCCCGGTGCTGGTCGGGTACATGAGTCATTCGATGTCGCTGGGAGCAGCGATCGGTATCGATGCCGCAATTGCGTACGGGCTGGCGATGGTTGCCGTGTTGCTGCTTCCCGAAACGCGCGGCAAGCGCTTGCGGCAGTCCGGCGTCGAGCAGGCTTCACAACTGGTCGCCGACGCCGACCTCGCGCTTGACCATCCCCGGAGCCAGCGATGACTCAGGCACCACCCATCGCGCGGCCACGGCTGCCGCGCGTTGACACGCACGCGCACGTGTTTGCCAGGACTCTGCCGCTGGCGGACGGACGGCGCTATGCACCCGACTATGACGCAACCCTGGACGCCTACCGGAAGCTTCTGGACGAGAACGATATTGGCAATGCCGTCCTTATCCAGCCCAGCTTTCTCGGCACCGATAACAGCCATCTTTTACAGGCGCTGACCAGAGACATACGCCGGCTGCGCGGTGTGGCAGTCGTGTCCCCCGATATTTCAGAAGACGACCTGGTGCGGCTGAACTGCCTGGGTGTGACGGGCGTGCGTCTCAATCTTGTCGGGCAGACGCTCCCCGACCTCAGCACCGCCCCGTACGTGATGCTTTGGCGGCAGTTATCAAAACTAGGCTGGCATGTTGAGTTGCACAGGGAGGCGTCGGACCTGGCGCCGCTCGTCAACACTTTGCTGGATGTGGGCTTGCCAGTCGTCGTTGACCATTTTGGCCGCCCTGACCCGGACAGCGGCACACGCGACCCGGGCTTCCACGACCTGTTGGAGTTTGGCCCATCTGGCCGCGTGTGGGTCAAGATTTCGGGCGCCTATCGGTGCTCGGAGCCGGACTCGAGTTTCATGCGCGATGCCACGGACCAGCTCATAGACGCATTTGGCGCCGAACGTCTGATGTGGGGTAGCGACTGGCCACACACGCAGTTTGAACATGCGACGGACTACAGCCAGACGCTTACCGCGTTGCTGGACTTACATCTTGCGCCCGCGATTGTCGAGGCAATCCTGTGCTCAACCCCACACTCGTTTTACGGGTTCGACGAAGACCCCGTGAGGGATATTGTCCCGGCGACGCCGACTTCCCAACTCACTTCCTGAGGTCATCATGCAAGTCACCGGTATGTTGCACGGCGCCAGATTGCTGCAGTTCGTGGGCTTTCCGACGCCCGAGATTCTGGGTCCGGACGCTAGCGAAGAACAGATTCGAGCGATGCTGAAAAAGCACGGCATGATTTTCATCAAGCCGGTTTTCAAGGGCGGTGTTGGCAAGAAGGGCAAGGCCGGTCTGATTGGCCGCGCGACTGACCTGACGACCGCCTTGAAGGAGAAGGAGCGTCTTTACTTCGTCGAACATCACGTTGCCAATACTGTGTCGAAAGCCAACGGCGTGACCTTTGAGGCGGGTGTGCCGGCCGAGTACGAGGTCTATTTCTCGATTACCGACTCGACACGCTTCCGCGCACCGACGATGACGCTCACACATCACGGTGGCGTCGACATCGAGGAACTGGACAAGTCGCAAGTTGTGCAGATTCCGTTTGACCCGCTCACCGGGCTCAAGGCGTTCGTCGTGGCGAACGCGCTTTCGACGCTGGGCGCACCCAAACAGATTATCTCGCCGCTTGTACAGCACCTCCCCAAGTTATGGGAGCTCTACCACGGGTTCGGAATGACGACCCTCGAACTCAATCCAATCCGGATGCGTGAGGATAGCAAGGGACGGCTGACACCCGTCGCCTGTGACTTCAAATGCGGCTTCGACCGTGATGACCCGCGCTGGCAGCGCCTTGACCTGCCCGCGCATCTCTTCGCAGTCGACTATTCAGACTTCGAACAGGAAATCAACCAGCTTCGCACATATCAAGGGCAGAGCGACGTCTACGTCATTAACGCGAAGGGCAGCATTCTCGCTCCGACGTTCGGTGGCGGCGCGAACTCCCTTGTCACGCAAATGCTCGGAGACGACGCCATCATCTCGTCAGACTTCGGCGGCAATCCACCCTACGAAAAAATGAAGGAAGTTGCCCGCATCTGTTTCAAGCACTGGATTCAGCAAAGCAATGTTCTGTTCATTATTGGTGGAAAGTCAAACAACACGGATATTTTTGAAACGTTTCGCGCACTGGCCGACGCGTTACGCGAGCACTTCAGTCAGCACGGCCCGACGCCGCTCTATGTGGTGGTCGGCCGTGGCGGTCCGAATCTGGTTCGCGGAATGGGAGCATTGCGCGACACGCTCGATTCGCTGGGATTGCCGTACACCTTCTTCGGGTTTGACTCGGACATGAGCGAGGTCGTCCTGCATGCGAAGCAGGTTGACCAATGGATGAAAGCAGGCGGCCGTGAGCAGATTGCCGCGAAGCTGGGAATTGCGGTCAAACAGGCTGCCTGAGCATCTCATCGACTGGGGAGAATCATTATGTACAAGCAGGGCATTGGCGATTTTAAATACTTCGTAGGAATTAGTTCGTTATCCCAAGTTGCAACAAAGGACGACCGCGTTTGCGTGCTCAACATTCTGGGCGGCGAGTCGAGCGATGTCACGCCCGTCGGTCATGCCTATTCCGGTGGCAATGTGGTGTTTGGCACGGCTCCGGGAAAGCGCGGCCAGGTACTGGAAACGGCACTTGGAAGCGTGCCGGTCTACAACAACGTTCTCGAAGGACTGAACGATGGCCACAGGTTCAACTGCGGCGTCATCTACCTCCCTCCTTCCGCTGCACGGGACGGCGTGGCCGAGCTTATCCGCGTCAACCCGGAACTGAAGAAGATTTTCATCGTCACCGAAAAGCTGGCCGTCAGTGACTCCCGCGAAATCCGCGCGATGGGTCAGTCCAACGGCATCGACATTTTTGGCGGCAACAGCCTCGGCGTAGCTGACGCCTGGAACCAGGTGCGTATCGGCGGAGCGCTGGGCGGCGACAATCCTGAAGAGGCATTGCGACGCGGCTCGATTGCCTTGTTCTCGAACTCGGGCAACTTCACAACGACCATTGCAACCTACCTGCGGATGGCCGGATGGGGTACGACAACAGCCATTTCAAGTGGCAAAGACGTCTACATTCAATTCGCGGCGCCCGAGTTCGCTGCGGCCCTGGCAAACGACGCGCGAAGCAAGGCCGCCGTTCTTTATGTCGAACCTGGCGGCTACTACGAGCTCGACGCCAACTTTACGAAGCCGGTGGTTGCGTGCGTCGTGGGTCGCTGGAAGTCAAAGCTGACCCGTGCTGTCGGACACGCGGGTGCTATGTCCGGAGGCGCGGACGACGCCGCATCGAAAGAACAATGGTTTCTCGATAAATTCGGGGTGTCAAGTGTGTTCACACCGGACAATCCGGCCGTGTCGGCAAAGGGTGCGCTTGTCACGAACATCGCGCACATACCCGCAGCACTCACGGCTGTGATGCGTGAAAACGCCTGCAGGCCAGATTTCGAGCCGGAAGGTAACCTCGCATTAAAACCGTGGTTTAGCAGTCACCGCGGATTGAGCCTGCCGCAGGCGCTCGATTTGCCTGTCGTGCAGGCCACGGCCCCATACGATGCCCAGATTGCCGCGCTCGACAAACAGGTTGGAGCTGTACCACCGCGACAGTCGATGAAGGATGCTTCTGGCGCGTCGCAGATGGACCCAAAGTCGCAGGTGACCAGTCTGTACGGCGTTTCGATGCTTGATGCGGCGCAGTACCCCCTTGAGACAAACGTAAGCCTTGCGCTGCTCCACGAACCCGGCGGGATGAACGACCGCGCGCTAATCAATGTCGCTGTGAGTGCGTTCCTGAACCTGTATGGACATCCCGCACTCGTAGCTGCGCAGGCTGCACGAGATGCTGGGAACGCACCTAACACTGTCCTTGCAGCGGCGGCGAGTATCATCGGGCCGCGTGGCCAATCCGCGCCTCGCGAGGCGGTCCGCGATCTCATCGACGCTTTTGCCACGGTGAAGCTCGAGAACGCGACGGACGAGAGTTTCGACTATTCGCGCGCCGAAGTCACCGACCTCAACCTGTTCGTCGGCAGTGAACCGGATTTGCGGGCCCGGGCAATCCTGGCTGGACTCAAGGCTCGGGACGCGAAGTCGACGTTTGTGCGATACATCGAAAGCCTGCCCGGCGAACCAACTACCGATGGTGTACTGGCAGCGATTTGCGCGACGCTCGCATGGGGACCGCTCATGCGCAAACGCATTTCACGCCTTTCGGCTGAGAGCCTTCCGTGGTGGATACAACTTTTCGGCTCCCTGATAGGCGCTTCAGTGCCCTCGGACCAGCACGGTCCGGACAGCTTTTGCGGCGTCGAAACGAAGACAGTCCTGGAGGAGCGTTCGCTTGGTGAAACCGCCTTCCGCGCGTTGTTTGGATTGTCGCCAGGCACGAGCGACTTGTTTTCCTTCCAATTGCTGGTCGGTCTGCTGCTGTCAAATGGACCCGGAACGATTTCCGCGCAGGGTGCAAAAGGTGCGGTCTCTGCCGATGGTCCCGAAGACCCCGGGCGCGTCCAACTCAACAAGGCGTTAATCGGCTTCCTTACGCACAGCGGTTACACACACGGTGGCAATGGATTTGAGGGAATTGCGTTTCTGCTAGACCAGTTCGCGCATAGCGGACTGACTGACCCCGGCAATCCTGCGCACGGGCTGGATTTGAAAGCACTAGCGATGACGTACGTCGAAAGTTACGCCAAATACAAATCGAGCAAGAAAACGAGCGGCAGCCTGGACATCCAGAAAATCCCTGGCCTGAATCATCCGGTGTTTAAAGATAAACCCGTCAATCACGACCCGCGTGAAATGTTCGTGCTGCAATTGTTCGCCGAGCGCGACGAATACAACGTCTTCCACGACTTTTACCGGACGTTGGTCCAAAGCCTGTTCGACGCGGGGGTTTCGCGAAACGTCTACTGCGTCAACGTCGATGCGGTGATTGCCGCGTTACTGCTCAAGATGCTCTGGCAGCCGTATCGTGACGGAATGTATTCGCGCAACGCTTTGGAGACGGCCGCCTTTACCATCTTTCTTTACCCCCGCATGCTCGGTTGCGCGGCTGAAATCGATGACCATGCGAATCGCGGAAGGAACATGGATACACGTACACCAGCGTCGGAGTGTCGTTTCGTTGCGTAGCGGGATGACCCGGAAGCGCACGAAGTCTTTCCGCGCTGCCGGGTTCATGCCCACAACTGTCAGTTGTCTCCGCACGGGATCGGGGGTGCGAGTCGTGCACGCTTTTCCGAACAACTCCAGCCTATGTGGCGATTATTCGTTCGCCTTGCTCAACTACGACGCGTTTCGCTTCGCGAGGCTTCTCCTCTTTGGGTTGCGGTGATCATAGACGTTCGCTGTCTCGGAAGTGTGCTTTAACCGGGCCTGAAACATGCGCGATACCGAACATATGGTTTAACGCGATCATTTAGCAATTTCATCAGTGACGTCTCCTGCAAGGCGGAACGGATGCGGCGTCAAGACCATTGCTTCGGCTCATCTATTGTTGACGGGCGGACACTGGTGCGCACTGATGTGCTGTTTCCTGGAATCGAGTGCGTGGTGTGGCGTGAGACGATGCGACCGGGAGCCCCCAGACGTCTGGGCGACGGTGTGGGGCGAGCGATTTCTTTGCGAATTGGACATGTGCGAATTGCTTTCGGCTGGGCGCGGACGACCTTTCCTATCTATGGACTTGCTGCGGGCGCGAGGAGGTTGCACGCGCGGAGCGCGAGTCGCAGTTGCAACAAATCGTTGAGGATCAAGCCCATGTCAACGAAGAGCGGGCACGGACAGGGCGCGCAGCGACGCATCCAGGTACTGGTTGGCACAATCGTATTCATTCTAATTGTGACTGCCGGGTGGATCATTCACCAGACTCGGACGGTCGCACGCCAGACTTCCCTGGCGTTGGCGTCGGCCGCGACCACGGCGAACGACGCGGGAAATTATGACCGCGCAATGCGCTTCGCGATGCTGGCGATGGGCAACGGTTGGCTCTCGCCGGGATCGGCAGAAGCAGAGCTCGAGCTTATGCGTGGCGCGCAAGCATCAGTGCAGATTGCGTTGCTCGGCGGCCATCAGAATGCGGTTGATTCCGCCGTCTTCAGCCCGGACGGTAAGCGGGTGGTGACCGCGTCCTGGGATGGGACAGCGCGGGTGTGGGACCTGGCCACCGGTAAACAGATTGTGCAGCTCAGTGGCCATCAGAATCTGGTCTATTCTGCCGCCTTCAGCCCGGACGGCCAGCGGGTGGTGACTGCGTCCGCGGACAGGACCGCGCGGGTATGGGACGCGGCTACGGGCAACCAGATTGCGCAGCTCAGCGGGCATCAGGATCTGGTTTACTCCGCAGCCTTCAGCCCGCACGGCCGGCGCGTGGTGACTGCGTCCGCGGACAGGACCGCGCGGGTGTGGGACGCGGCTACGGGCAAACAGATTGCGCAGCTCAGCGGGCATCAGAAACCGGTTTTCTCCGCCGCCTTCAGCCCCGACGGCCGGCGCGTGGTGACCGCGTCCGCGGACAGGACCGCGCGGGTGTGGAATGCGGCGACCGGCCACCTGATCGCACAGCTCACCGGGCATCGGGAACCGGTAAGCTCCGCGGTCTTCAGCCCGGACGGCCGGCGCGTGGTGACCGCGTCCGATGACAAGATCGCGCGGGTGTGGGATGCGGCGACCGGCCAGGTGATCGCGCAGCTCATAGGGCATCGGGGACCGGTTTTCTCCGCCGCCTTCAGCCCGGACGGCCAGCGCGTGGCGACAGCGTCCGATGACAACACCGCGCGGGTGTGGAACGCGGCGACCGGCCAGGCGATCGTGCAGCTCACTGGACATCGCGGACCGGTGAGCGCCGCCGCCTTTAGCCCGGACGGCCAGCGCGTGGTGACCGTGTCCGATGACAAGACCGCGCGGGTGTGGGATGCGGCGACCGGCCAGGTGATCGTGCAGTTCACCGGACACGAGGGGCCGGTGAATTCCGCCGCCTTCAGCCCGGACGGTCAGCGGGTGGTGACTGCGTCCCGTGACAGGACCGCGCGCGCATGGGACGCGGCGATGGGCATCTTGCTGCTCAGAGGGCATCAAGGGTCAGTTATTTCCGCCGCCTTCAGCGCGGACGGCCAACGGGTGGTGACCGCGTCCCGTGATAGGACCGCGCGGGTGTGGGACGCGGCCACCGGCAAACAGATCGCGCAGCTCAGCGGGCACCAGGATCTGGTTTATTCCGCCGCCTTCAGCCCGGACGGTCGGCGCGCGGTGACCGCGTCCGCCGATGGGACCGCGCGGGTGTGGGACGCAGCCACAGGCAAACAGATCTTGCTCCTCAGCGGTCATCAGGGCCCGGTTGATTCCGCCGCCTTCAGCCCGGACAGCCAGCGGGTGGTGACCGTGTCGTGGGACGGGACCGCGCGGGCGTGGGACGCGGCCACCGGCAAACAGATCTTGCTCCTCGGCGGGCATCAGGGCCCGGTTGATTCCGTCGCCTACAGCCCGGACGGCCAGCGGGTGGTGACCGCGTCCAGGGACAGGACCGCGCGGGTGTGGGACGCGAGCACGGGCAAACAGATCGCGCAGCTCAGCGGGCACCAGGATCTTGTTTATTCCGCCGCCTTCAGCCCGGACGGTCGGCGAGCGGTGACCGCGTCCGCGGACAGGACCGCGCGGGTGTGGGACGCGGCCACAGGCAAACAGATCGCCCAGCTCGGTGGGCATCAGGGACCGGTTTTCTCTGCCGCCTTCAGCCCGGACGGCCAGCGCGTGGTGACCGCGTCCGCGGACGGGACCGCGCGGGTGTGGGACGCGGCGACCGGCGAGGTGATCGCGAAGCTCACCGGACATCAGGGACCGGTTTTCTCCGCCGCCTTCAGCCCGGACGGCCAGCGCGTGGTGACCGCGTCCGCGGACGGGACCGCGCGGGTGTGGGACGCGGCGACCGGTGAGGTGATCGCGAAGCTCACCGGACATCAGGGACCGGTTTTCTCCGCCGCCTTCAGCCCGGACGGCCAGCGGGTGGTAACTGCGTCCGCGGATCAGACCGCGCGGGTGTGGCCTATCCGATGGCTCATGCAGAAGCGAGGTCAGAGCCTGGCTAAAGCCGTGTGTAGGGAAAGGCTCGTGGGAGCAAACCTGCTCACAACCGAGGATGAAGCTGCTCTTTCTCTCGTACGCGGGCGCCGGGGCGAAAACGTATGTGGATCGTAACTCGCCGAACGGTCGGAGCGAGCTGCAACGATACGTTTGGCCAGCGCGACCAATTGCTTTCCGATCTTCCTGACCAGCTCTCACATCGAAGTCCGCGGACGTGAGCAGGTCCATCGCCTACTCGTAGGTCCGCTCATGTTTTCCTCTGCACCGAGAGCCGCTCATCCGGCGTTCATTGTGTTGCATCGACCGGTTGAATCCGCCCAATCTACGTCGGTCAGTCGCTGTTGCTGCTGAAGTCGTCGTACCGCGCCGAATGGGGGTTCCCGGGCGGCAGTATCCGGGACCCGAACTGCGGCTCGATAATCGCGAGATCGTCGCCGCGCATCTGGCGTCGCCGGAGCAATTGCCTGGCTTCGCCGTGACAGGCGCGGTCGCTGCGTATCTCGGCAGGGATGTCCGCGGCTAGTCGAACCGTTTTTCTTGCATGACCGTTGGAGTCCGCGTGACGCTGCGCGAGGCGCGGGCCTTCCAGGCATCGGGGTTACAGCCCCACGGTTTGTAACGCTTCCTGATTCGCTAGCATGGCATCGATAAGAGCGCGAGCCTTGCGATCGACGCACGCGAGAGCAACACTTTCCGACTCGTAGGTAATGGCATCGGCTAAGTCACCGGTGACGTGCTGTTTTCGTGTCCTTCTACGCAACGACCACGTGACGCGATATGTCAGCGCGATTCCATCGGACAAACGGGCTGTCCGCGGCTCCATGTGCGCTTCGATGACGAATCCGCGATAACGCCCGACAATGTGATGTTTCATTGATTGACTTCACGGTCTTTCGCCTTCATCGCTCGCCTCTCAATGCACGACGCCAAAGAACAGAATTGCGCCTTCGGCCGGCGTCAGGCCCGCCTTGAAGTAGCCTTCGAGCCGGTCGGCTGTCGCTTCGTCGAGCGTGAAGGGCGGATGGACGTAGCCTACGGCGAATGCATGGTCGTACCAGTCGTTGAGCCACGCGCGCAGTTCGATCACGTCCTGCGGCAGTGTGTTCGAAGCATCGTCGTACATGAGCGTTTCCCCGGCTGGCTGAACGATCAGGCCGCCATGCGGCCTATCCCCATTTCCGGACGGCGCTGGCCCGGCGGAAACACGTGCCATGCGCCGTCGGCATGGCGAAAGAAGAAGAGTGAAAACGCCCCGGTCGGCAGATCGATTTGAATGCACACCCGGCATGTTCCACCCGAGCGCGAGCGGTTCAGCAGACGCACGCGCGCTCCTCGGCCCCCCGTCGGGCCAACGAGTTTTTCGACCTGAGAACGCAGCGATCTGTTGCCCGCCATGATTTTCCCCGCGATGCACGATGATTCGATGCTATGGCGATCGGTGCGTGCGTCCAATCGGCACCGGCCGGAATGTCGTTTCAGGAATCACTGGTTTCAACCGTCAGGACTTCCTGAACCGGAGCAGCATATAGAACGGCATTTAAGCGTCCCTGCCCATCTGCGGGGGCTTTCGCCATGAATGACACTAAGGATTTCCTGACACGCGAATCAGGAAGTCACACCCTGATTTTCCAGCGTGCGCTGAATGCGACACACATTCTGCTCGTAGATGATGAGCCATCGAAATGCAATGTCGAATTGATGCAACATGATCGGCTATCTATCGGAACGGGAAAACGTCATCGAGCAAATCGACGTGATATGTCTGCGACTGTTCGACACCTGGTGCGAGACGCGCAGCGTGACATCGCTTGCGTATTTGATGCACTGCTGGCCGTTGATAGACGGCACGACCAACGCGCTCAGGCGCCTGGGCGAAACCATGCGCGAGTTGCGGCGCAATCACGCGGAGCAGATCGACGAGTATGACTTTCGCGCGCTGTGCGAGGTGGCCGACCTCATCGACGAACTGACCTTGCCGCGCACGGTCCGACTGATCGCGGTGGCGGGCGAGGTGTCGCACTAGCGAACGGCAACGCCGGCCAGGCGCGCAACTGCTTACAGGCACGCATGCGGCGGCTGTGAGGCCACGGGGCGCGCCGTTTCATCGGACGTTTGAAACCCGGAGCGGGCGTGATGGACCAGGCGCCGGCATCGAGTGCAGAATAGGACAACTACAACGGCGGCACTGGCGGGGATATATGGCGCTCGACATTTTCGACGCATGGTGGAGCGGAATCCTGCAACCCGCTGAGCGGTATCTCGAAGGGAACACCGCATCATGAGCCATCTCGCCGCTCCGGTCGCGTATACGGGCACGATTCTGATCGTCGACGATACGCCGGGGAATCTCGGCGTGGTTGTCGACAGTCTCGAGGCGCGCGGCATTCGCGTGCTGGTGGCGCTCGACGGTATCGAAGCGTTGGAGCGCGCAGCCTTCTCGCAGCCCGATGTGATCCTGCTCGACGTGAAGATGCCGGGCATCGACGGTTTCGAGACCTGTCGGCGCCTCAAGCGCGATGAGCGCACGCGCGATATCGCCGTCATATTCATGACCTCGCTGATGGACAACGAGGACCGCGTCGAAGGTTTTCTGGTGGGCGGTGTCGATTATGTGACCAAGCCATTGCGCGTCGATGAGATGGTCGCGCGCGTTGGCGTGCACCTCGAGCTGCGGCTGATGCACAAGCAGGTTCTCGCGCAGAACCGGCAACTGCTGGCGGAAGTCGCCGTGCGCAAGGAAACGGAGGCCGCGCTATCGCAAGCGCGCGACGATCTGGAGCGACGTGTCGCATTGCGCACCGAAGAGCTGGCGCGCGCCAACGCCAACTTGCGGGCGCAGATCGACGAGCGGCGGCGCGCGGACGCGCGCCTGCAGGCAAGCGAGGCTCGCTTTCGCGCGATTGTCGAAACGAGTCCGGTGCCGCTATGCATCACCTCGATACCGGATGGGCACATCCTGTACACGAACCCGCCGCTGCGCGAACTCTTCGGCATGGACGAAGGCTTGGCCGCCAATATCGCGGATTTCTACGCCGAGCGGGGCGAGCGCGAGCGTCTGATCGAACATCTGCGGACCAAGGGTGGCTTGCGCAACACGGAAGTACAGTTCCGGCGCCAGGACGGTACCCGGTTCTGGGCGATGGCGACGGCGCGCGCCGCGACTTACGACGATTCTCCCGCGATCTATGTGGGCCTGAATGACATTACGGGGCGCAAGCAGATGGAACAGGAACTCGTCGAATCGCGCGAGCAGCAGCGCGAACTGTCCGCGTACATGGAGGCGATTCGCGAGGAGGAGAGAAAGCGCATTGCGATGGAAATTCACGACGAGTTGGGGCAATTGCTGACCGCGCTCAAGATGGACGTGTCTCTGCTCAAAATGCGCATCGCGCACGACGCGGAAGCGACAAAAAAAGCCGACGATATGCGCCAACTGGTCGAAGGCACGATCTCGATGGTGCGCAATGTCGCGAGCCACCTGCGGCCCGCGGCGCTTAACTTCGGCATCGTGTCTGCGCTCGAATGGCTTGTCGACGAGTTCAACCGCCGCAATGCGATTGCTTGTGAATTGCGCATCGAAGGCGGCGAACCCACACTGTCCGACGCCCACGCGACGGCCCTGTTCCGCATTGCCCAGGCTTCGCTGACGAACGTCGCGCGTCATGCCGCCGCCAAACGTGTCGAGGTGACGCTTGTTTCGACGGCTGCACAGCTCTTGCTGCATGTGCGTGACGACGGATGCGGCTTCGATCAGCAAGTGGTGAGTCGCAACTATTCATATGGCCTGCTCGGCATGAACGAGCGCGCGCGGCTGATCGGCGGATCGCTTTCGATCGACAGCTCGCCGGGCGCGGGCACCATGGTTTCGATTCATATTCCGCTCGATGGCGGAGCTCGAACATGATCAGGATACTCATTGCGGACGATCATGCGATAGTCCGTGGCGGACTCAGACAGATCATCGCGACCACGAGCGATATCGTCGTTGCGGCGGAAGCGGCGCAAGGAGCGGAAGTGATCGACAAGCTGCGCTCGTGCGCGCTCGATCTTCTATTGCTCGACATGACGATGCCCGGCATCAGCGGCGTCGCTCTGATCCGCAGGATACGGGCGGAACATCCTTCGTTGCCGGTGCTGGTGCTGAGCATTCACGACGAGGCCCAGGTCGCGTCTCGCGCGCTGCGCGCGGGAGCAACGGGATATCTGACCAAGGACAGTGACCCGGAGGTGCTGCTCGCGGCAATCCGCAAGCTCGCGGACGGCGGCCGTTTCATCGATCCGAAGCTCGTCGATGCGATGGTGTTCGATACACAGCGCGGCGACGTCCCGCCGCATGAAGTACTGTCGGACCGCGAATTCCAGGTCCTGCAGATGCTCGCGGCAGGCAGGAGCATCAATGAAATTGCCCTGGCATGTGCCCTCAGCGCGAAAACGATCAGTACACACAAGATGCGGCTGATGCAGAAACTCGGGCTTTCCAACAACGCTGAGGTGATCCGGTACGCGATCCGGCACGGAATGATCGTCGAGTAGAAAACGAAGGATGATGCGGTTCGCGTTCTGAGGCGCGAATCACCGCAGCAGCCTCCTTTCCAGATATTGCTCGACGAAGCTGAGGATCGCCTTGGACCGGTAAGCCTTCGCCAACCGGCAAAGGTGGTCTGCGAAGGGTCGATAGCGCTCGTCGAGCTCGCTCAAGTGTTGGGCGTGTTGCACGATGGCACGCATGTCGCCGAGTCGCGCCAGGTAGTGCAGCGCTTCGATCTCCCCCTGCGGCGGTGCCATCAAGGGCGCGGTAAAAAGAGCGGCAGCGGGTACAGCCGTGTGGTCCGCGCCAGTGACTTGCGCCTTGCTCGCTTTGTCGATCCACTCGACATTCAGGAGCGACGCGACATGGGACAATAGCCGGCCGAAATCGATCGGTTTGGCAAGAAAAGCGTTTGCGCCGGCCGCGAGACTGTGCGCCGCATCGGTCCCCGAGGCGCTTGCGGAGACTGCGACGATGGGCAGATCCCGGAACTCGGGCATCTGGCGCAGGCGGCGCGTGGCTTCGAGCCCGTCCATCCCGGGCATGACCACATCCATCAGGACAAGCGCAGGATGCAGGGAGCGGGTTTTCTCCAGAGCTTCGGATCCGTTGCCAGCCTCCGCCATGTCGAATCCGAGCGGCCCCAGCATATCGACCATCACGGCACGGTTCTCCGCCACGTCATCCGCGACCAGGATAGCCTTGCGCGGCCCCTTGTAACCGCTCACGATCCGTCCGGACGCGGCGACAGCCGCCGGGGGCGCCACCACCTGGACATCCAGTTCGATCGAGAAGACGCTGCCAATATCTCGACGACTCTCGATATGGATGTCGCCGCCCATCAGGCGTACGAGTTGCCGGCTGATGGCGAGCCCCAGCCCCGTGCCGCCAAAGCGGTGCCGGTCGTCGCTCACCTGCTCGAAAGGCCTGAAGATTTCCTCCTGGCGCCCTTCATCTATCCCGATGCCGGTGTCCTGCACTTTGAAACATAGTCGCGCGGGCGGCGTAAAAGCGACGCTCAGATGCACGCTCCCCTGCTCGGTAAATCTGATCGCATTGGAAAGCAGGTTGAGCAGCGCCTGACGCAGCCGTATTTCGTCAACCCGGACAGCCGCGGGCAGATCGGGCGGCATCTCGCAATCGAAGGCGAGGCCCTTTTCCGTTGCCTTGACCCGCATCGTCTCGGCGACAAAGCAGACGAACTGTTCGAGCGGAACGTCGGAAAGATTGAGTTCCATTCTTCCAGCTTCGATCTTGGCTATATCCAGGATGTCGTCGATGAGCATCAGCAGGTGTTCGCCGCTGCGCTGGATGACTGCGAGTCCGTCGATCTGGCGTTGATCGAGAGTCGTGTCGCGTGTGAGGATCTGCGCGTATCCAAGAATCGCGTTGAGCGGCGTACGCAGTTCGTGGCTCATGTGCGCGAGAAAGTCACTTTTTGCCTGGTTGGCCGTATCTGCATGTTCCTTGGCCACGGCGAGTTCCGCTGTCCGTTCGCGGATCATGTCTTCGAGGTGCTCGCGATAGCGCCGCAATTCCGCTTCGGCATGCTTGTGATCCGTGATGTCGCGTGAGATGCCGAGCAGGAACTGCGGCACGCCGCGCACATCGGCGATCGGGATCTTCATCGTGTGCACCAGGCGCACGCCATGTCGCGTATGAACCGGCTCTTCCGGTATGTCGATCATGTGATGCGACTCCAGCACGGCCCGATCCTTGAGCGCGAAGAATTCAGCCTCCTCCGCGGGAAACAGATCGTGGACGGACCGGCCGAGGAGCTCCTCGCGCCGGTCGCCGAGAAGTTGCTCCGCCGCCTTGTTGCAGCGCACGAAGCGCAAGGTCGCGGCCTCCTTGACGAAGATCGCGTCCGGGATATTTTCGATGATGCTGTTAAGAAAGTTCTCGCTTTCCCGGACGGCATCTTCGGCGTGCTGACGTTCGGCGATCTCGGCCGCCTGACCCGCAAGCGCCGCACTGAGTTCGGCCGTGCGCTGTGCGACGCGCGCCTCGAGTCCGGCGTTGAGCTCCTTCAACGCATCCTCGGCCTGGCGGCGCTGGCGTCGGTCTTCAAGGAACTGCTCGACTGCGCGCGCCATATCGGCAATCTCGTCGCCGCCGTGCACGGGGACTCCGGCTTGCGTGCTCCCGGCATCGCCGTGCCGCAGAAAGTGACTGACGCGGCGCAGGCGCGCCACGACATGGCGCCCGAGGAATTCGCGGGCGATTAGCCAGGTGAGCAGCAGGCTCACCGCGACTCCACCCGCCACCCATTTGCGTGTGCGGTCTGCGCGAACGGCCAGATCCTGGACTGCTTCGCGGTAGTCGCGCGTCAAATAATCGGACTGCCGTTGCGCCGCGACGGCCAGAGCCTCGGCCGCGCCGCGCAGGTCCTTGTCGAGGCTGGTCAGCGACACGCCCGGCCGCTGCCCATCCGCCGGCGCACCCCGCGGGCCGAGCGCGGTCTCGCGCACCTGTGCCTCGATGTTGGCGATGTTGCGAAAGCGCTGGCTCGACCGATAAAGCGTCAGCGCGTCGACCCCTGGGTCGTCGCTTGCGCTCGCGGAGGCCAGGCGGTCAACCAGGCGGTCGAAGGATGCCAGCTGTTCGAGCACATGCCGATGGGTCTCGTGCACGGCATCGATCGTATCGTCGCGAGACAACTGCAACGCGAGGCGTTCGATCGTCAGCGTGTGCTGTACCAGATCCTGCGCATCCGCGAGGCGCGTGAGCCGCTCTTCGGCCAGCTGACGGATCGATTGGGCCGAACCGGTCAACGAGTAAATCGTCGTGGCTCCGACGACGACCACCAGCGCGGCCAGGCACGAAACAACGAGCGCAAATTGAGCGGTGAGCGATTGTGGGAAGGGCAGTTTCACGGTCGTTGCCAGATCTGACGATAAATGTCGCGATAGCCGTTGTCAGGGTCGTAGAGTAGACGATCGCCGCCGTCCGCGGCGACGTTGTCCGCCGTCACGAGATGCACCGGCGTCACGTAACCCGTGACGCCAACGCCCGCGAAGAGTCGGTTCATTTCGTCGACCAGTTGCCAGCCGTGCAGATTCAGGGGTTCGGCTACGGTGCCGGTCTGGAACGTGCCGGTGCGGATGCGCAGGAAGGCGGACTCGCTGCCGTCGCCAGCCGACAGCATGATCATTGCAGCGTTCGGCATTCCGGCCTGGGTCAACACCGGGGCGGCGTAGTCGAAGTAGATGTCGTTGATCGCCAGCGCACAGTTCCAGCGCGGGCCGTAACGCGCGAGCAGGGCGCGTGTCGTCCCCGGCACCAGTTCCCGGCTGCGCGAAATCGCCACGTCGCGCACTTCAAGCAGGGTACAGCCACTGCACGCGCGAACGACGGCAGCCATTTCATCCGCCTTGCCTTGCGCAATTCGGAAATTGGAATCGGTGAAGATGACGACGCCCGCATGCCCGCCGGACTGCACGATGGCCGCCAGCGCGGTCACGCGCGCGACCTCGAGCGGATCCGTCGCCACGTTCATCGCCACGGGCGTGCCGGGCACCGGTCCGGCCCGGGCCGCGACATGCCAGCCGACGATCGGGATGTTGTTCTCGGCAAACGGCCGCAGCGCGGGGAGCAGCGCACGTGCGTCGCCGCCGGCGAGGATCAGACCGTCGGGGTGGCTTGCCAGCGCATTCGCGAGCATCTTCAGACGCAGGTCGGCCACACCCGCGGAATCGAAGATCCTCACGCGCCAGCCGATCACCTCGGCCGCCTCAAGCACACCATCGACCACACCGATGATGCCGCCGTTGCGTAAATCCTCGGCGACGACCGCGATGTGTTTTCCAGATTGCGCGGGTGGCCCGTTGCGTGGCCCGTTCCAGGGTGCAGCGGGTCGCGAAGCGGCGTCGACCACTCGCCTGGCCAGGGCCAGGAAGTCCGTCGCGGCGGCCGGGGCTCCGGGCGCAGGGCCAGGCGATAAATCCTGCGCCGCCGCGGCCAGCAGCACACACGCGCAAGCCAACGCCAGAAGGAAGCCCTTCATGCTGTTCCCCCCATGGGCTCCGCCGAGGTCGATTGGGGTTGCCCAAAGCCGCTCGCGGATGACCTTTTTAGCAGGATATTACAAGCCGATTCCCACGTGTCATCGGTCATGCGCTGGCGCAGATCGGATCAAGCGTGGTCGGCACTCAACTGCAATGGTCTGATGGTCAGTGTTTGCCACGATTGCGCAATCAACCGTTCATCGATCGCAAGCCATAGAGTTTCTCGACTGCAAGCAGGTACGACAGCATGACGACTGGCAGTGTCGTTGTGTTGGCATTGCCGACGGAGTACGAGACACCGAGATTGTCGAGCGAGATCAGCGCGGCTGTACAGCACCGAAGGCTCGCTTTCGCGGGGCGACCTCAGGTGTTACATCATCTCGGGTTTCGCCAGCCGGGTGCCATCGCTAAAGCGCGTCAATCGATATGGCTGTGTCTCGATCCCTGTCGCGTCGTCCGTCACGATGCGGCTAACCAGCATGCCGGCTCCCGGTCCCAGCCCGAATCCATGACCGCTGAACCCCGAAGCGATCACAAGGCCCGGCTTGCCCTCCACGCGTGACATCACCGGCACCAGATCGGGCATCGTGTCGATCGCGCCTGCCCACGCATGGGCGATACGCAATCCAGACAGTTCCGGAAAGACCGTCGCAACGTTTTGTAGTGCACGGGTCGGCCACTCGGCATCGGGCATGGGATTGAGAACCCGCGTCACCTCGAACGGAGAGATGTCGTCGTTGCGCCAGTCCGCACTTCCTTCGGGGCCGCCGAAGAAAGGTTGCGCGATCCGGAATTTGAGCTTCTTGTTGAGTTTGCTGCGGAACATCTGGCGAAACTTGACCGCGTGCCGCAGGTTCTGTGGCGCGATCTCCATGCGTCCATAGCCCGGCACCGCGATCGTGTAGCCGCCGTCCAGCCGCCGCCGCATCGCGAAGTTCGGGCCGGAGAAGCACCCGTCTATCACGGCCGGCGCTTCCGCCGTGCGCAGCGCGGTGCCGATCACATTGACCGCCGGCAGATCGATCCCATGGTGCCGGCAGAACAGGGCGCTCCACGCGCCACCGGCCAGCACGACGCTGCTCGCGCCAATCCGGCCGCGCTCGGTCCATACGCCGGAGATTCGACCCGCGCTGCTATCGAGTCCGCGAACCGCACAGGTCTGATGCACGCGCGCGCCGAGTCGTTGCGCGCCTCTTGCGATGGCGGCCGCTGCTCGCGACGGCTCCGCGCGTCCATCGGAATGCGACCACACGCCGCCCGCCCACTTCGCCCGACTATGCGGAACGCGCGCGGCCAGTTCTCGAGCCGACAGCAGCTGACTGTCGAAGCCGAGCGCGCGCGCCTTGCCGAGCCATGCTTCCCACTGGGCGACGTCGGCAGACTGCTCGCTTCCGTACAGAATGCCGCTGCGCCGAAAACCGATGTCCTCGCCGAGTTCGTCGCTCAACTCGCCCCAACGCTTCAGGCTCTGCATCGCGAGCGGCAACTCGTAAAGGTCGCGGTTCTGCTGACGCACCCAACCCCAGTTGCGCCCCGACTGCTCCGCGCCAATGATGCCTTTTTCGAGCAGCACGACCGATACGCCGCGCCGTGCCAGCGCGTAAGCGGTGCTGACGCCGATAATGCCGCCGCCGATCACGGCTACGTCGCAGCGATCGGGGAACCCCTCGCTATTCGGGACTTCGTCGATTCTTAGCATGTTTGAGCAACCATGATTGACATGAGCAGCCGGATACCGGGTGCGTCGCTGTCAGAAGATCACATAGATCTTCCGCAGCGTTTCATCGATGTTCCAGAGTCCTTCCGTGTTGGCTTGGAAAAATAGCGTATCGCCGGCGGCGAAGCGGACCGTGTCTTCTCCGTCGGGTGTGAAGGTGCCGCTGCCCTTGATGAAATGCATCACCTCCGCCTGCTTGACGGAGCGCCTATAGGCGCCGGGCGAGCACTCGAACACGCCGGTATCGATTGCTTCGTGACCGGGAATGACGTACTGGCGTCCCGATACGCGCGACGGTTCGGTACCGGGCAGGCCCGCGGTTCCCCAATCCTCCAGTGCGGAGACTTCCGCGGCTTGCCTGATCTGCTGAACCTTCATTGCGCTGTTTCCTGTTGTCGTGAGCGGAGGTCGATACGTCGTTCGATCCGGCCTAGCCGGACCACGGTGACGCCGGCGCGCAACTGGCGCAGCGAGGGCATCACCAGCATGCAGTCATCGTACGGAGTCGAGACTGGCTGACCGTCGGACCATGCGATCACGGTGCCGGCCTTGTCGAACGTCTCGAGGCCGGTATAAGGACCCGCGAAACGGAAATCCATGCTCCTGGCGACGACCGGTTCGGTCACGCGCACGATGCGCATTTCGTCGGGCAATGGCGCGATCCAGCCGGGCGGCAGGTCGGCTGCGTCGACGATGCCCGACAGCAACAGAAAGCGCGCGGTGCAGTCGCGCGCAACCGTCACCGCGCTGGCTTCCCAGTGCTGGCCGCATTCGATCAACAGGGCATTCTTCGGACTCGTGTCGTCGCCGAAGCCCTCGTAGTCGCGCATCCGGCGGCCTTCGGGATGGCCTTCGTCCTGAATCACGGTGGCGGGCGTGCCGAGTCGCTCGGCCAGTTCGGCTCCCTTGCGCAGCGGCCCCGCGACGATCAGCGGCGCGCTTTTTTCATGCATCGAATGCAGGTCGAGCAGCAGATCCACTGTGTCGATCACCGGCCGCATCGCGCGCGCACGATCGAGTTCCGACGAGCGGGCCGCCAGATCGTCGAGCTTCGCGGCGGTCCAGACGCGGTTGAAGTCCTGATCGACGAAACGCGCTTTGTCTGGTGTCGCGGGATCGAACCGCGCATACGCGGCGACGTTCGCGAACGACAGCGTGAGCTTGCCGCGGCGCGGGCGCAGGCCGCTGCGCAACAATGCGTCGACGGTGATCGCGCCGCACACTTCGTTGCCATGCGTGAGCGCATTGATCATCACGTGCGGCCCGGCCTGGCCGGAGTCGAACGAGTGCACGTATGCGATGCCGGTATTGCCGTCGGCGTGCGCCGAGAGGTCCGGAAATGCGACTTCGATCGGATAGGCTTCCATGTTTACTCCAGACCTCCCTGACACAGATACTTGATCGACAGATAGTCATCGAGACCATACTTCGATCCTTCGCGACCGTAGCCGGATTCCTTCACACCGCCGAACGGCGCCGCTTCTGAAGCGAGCGCGCCTTCGTTGATACCGACGATGCCAGCTTCCAGCGCGCGCGAGACACGCTCGATACGGCGCATGTTCTCGCTATAGAAGTACGAGGCGAGCCCGAACGGCGTGTCGTTGGCGGCCTGCACCGCTTCCTGCTCGCTGTCGAATGGGAACAGCGGCACGACCGGGCCGAAGGTTTCCTCGCCGCACAACACCATCGACGACGTGGCGTTACCCAGCACCGTGGGCGCGTAATAGTGCGGTCCCAGCTCGGTGAGCCGGCGTCCGCCCGTCAGCACGAGCGCGCCGTTCTCGAGCGCGTCCTCGACATGACGAGCGATCTTGTCCACAGCGCGCTCATTGATCATGGGCCCGATCTGCGAGGCGGGGTCACTGGCGGGTCCGACCCGCAGTTCGGCCACTTTCGCGCACAGCAGCGCGGAGAAACCTTCGTATACGCCGCGCTGCACGAAGACGCGGTTCGGACACACGCAGGTCTGCCCGCCATTGCGGAATTTCGCGGCCAGCAGGCCATTGACCGCGGCATCGAGGTCGGCGTCGTCGAATACGATGAACGGCGCATTGCCGCCGAGTTCCAGCGAGAGCTTCTTCAGCGTGCCCGCCGATTCGCGCGCGAGATGCTTGCCGACGGGCGTCGATCCGGTGAACGTGATCTTGCGGACACGGCTGTCGGCGAGCCAGTCGCCGACCGTCTCGGCCGCCGCCGCACGCGAAGCCGAGATCAGGTTGAGCACGCCGTTCGGCACGCCCGCCTCGTGCGCCAGCATCACCAGTGCGATCGCGGTGAGCGGCGTGTCTTCCGCGGGTTTCGCGACCACCGTGCAGCCCGCGGCGAGCGCGGGTGCGATCTTGCGCGCGATCATCGCCAGCGGAAAATTCCAGGGCGTGATGGCGGCGACGACCCCGATCGGTTCCTTGACTGCGCTCATGCGTTTGCCGCGCTGCTGCTGCGGAATCAGGTCGCCGTAGATGCGGGTGGCTTCGTCGGCGAACCACGCGACGTACGACGCGCCATAGTTCACCTCGGCGCGTCCTTCGGCGAGCGGCTTGCCTTGTTCGAGTGAGATCAACGCACCGAGGGCATCGCGATTCGCGACGATCAACGCGTGCCAGCGGTGCAGTACTGCCGCGCGCTCGCTGGCCAGCCTCGCGCGCCACGCGGGCAGCGCTTTAGCGGCGGCGTCCGTGGCCGCTCGCGCGTCGCTGGGGCCGCTGTCGGCAACGTCCGCGATCAGCTTGCCGGTCGCCGGATCGGTGACCGCAAAACGCCGACCGCTCGCGGCGGCGACCCACTCGCCGTTGATGAAGTTCTCCGTGCGGATCAGCGCGCGGGCCTGTTGTTCGAGATTCGTGCTCATATGAGCTCTCCGTGCCGGTTGGCATGCGATGGCAGAGCGCCCGACGCGCGCCGGGCAGTCAGTGCTGCCTGCTCTGTGAGTGATCAGGACGGGTTGGCGACCTGAGCCGCGATCGCCGCGCCGACCTCCGTGGTCGATGCGCTGCCGCCCAGGTCGCCCGTGCGCGGGCCTTCCTTCAGCACCCGCGTGATCGCGGCGACGATGGTGTCGTGCGCATCGCGCTCGACACCCGCGCCGTTGCCGAGAAAGTCGAGCATCATCGCGGCCGACCAGATCATCGCGACCGGATTGGCAATGCCCTTGCCGGCGATGTCGGGCGCCGAGCCATGCACCGGCTCGAACAGCGACGGAAAGCGCCGATCGGGATTCAGGTTGCCCGACGGCGCGATGCCGATCGTCCCCGTGCACGCCGGCCCGAGATCGGAAAGGATGTCGCCGAACAGGTTCGATGCGACCACCACGTCGAAGCGATCCGGGTTCAGCACGAAGCGCGCGCAGAGGATGTCGATGTGCTGACGGTCCATCTTCACATCGGGGTAGCGGGCGGCCATTTCATCGGCGCGGGCGTCCCACCACGGCATGCTGATCGCGATACCGTTGCTCTTCGTTGCCACCGTGAGTTTTTTCGCTCGACGCCGTGCAAGGTCGAACGCGAACTTCATCACGCGCTCGGTGCCGTGGCGCGTGAAGATCGACTGCTGCATCACGACTTCGCGCTCGGTGCCCTCGAACATCGTGCCACCCACCGACGAATACTCGCCTTCGGTGTTTTCGCGCACGATCATGAAGTCGATATCGCCCGGCTTGCGGTTGGCGAGCGGGCAGGGTACGCCTTCGAACAGCCGCGCGGGTCGCAGGTTCACGTACTGGTCGAATTCGCGGCGGAACTTCAGGAGCGAGCCCCACAGCGAAATATGGTCGGGCACCTTGTCGGGCCAGCCGACCGCGCCGAACAGAATCGCATCGCAATCCTGCAGTTGCGCCTTCCAGTTGTCGGGCATCATCTGGCCGTGTTGCGCGTAGTAGTCGCACGACGCCCATTCGATATGGCGGTAGTCGATGCCGATGTCGAAGCGTTTGCATGCGGCGTCCAGCACGCGCAGGCCTTCGGGCATCACTTCGGTGCCGATGCCGTCGCCGGGAATCACGGCAATGCGGTATTTGCGGGTCATACATCTCTCTCCTTGCCGTGATCGCGCGCCGTCTGCCGACGCCGCGCGGATGGCGAAATGGGGTTGCGTTCGGAGGTCGGGCCGCGTATGGGTATCAGTAGCCGCGCGTCCGGTCGATCAAGCCGTTCATTCGCTCGCCGCTGCGATAGCGGCGCAGGTTTTCCAGTATCGCATCGACGGCCGGTTCGGGCCGCGTCGCGCTTGCGATATGCGGCGTGATGCGCACGCGCGGTTGCGCCCACAGCGGATGGTCGGCGGGCAACGGCTCCGGGTCGGTGACATCGAGCACCGCACTGTGAATCTGCCCGCGTTGCAGCGCGTCGAGCAGGTCGGCGCTGACGAGTTGCGGTCCGCGGCCGACGTGAACCAGCGACGCGCCTCGCGGCAGCATGTCGAATACCCGCCGGCAGAGCAGGCCGCGCGTCGCGTCCGTGAGCGGCAGCAAACAGATCAGGATGTCGGCACGCGCAAGCAACTCGTCGAGCCCGGCCTCGCCCGCATAGCAGTCGATCCCTTCGAGCGCATGCTTCGAGCGGCTCCAGCCCGCGCAGGCGAAGCCGAACAGCCGCACACGCTCCAGTACCGCGCGGCCAAGCATGCCGAGGCCGAGCACGCCGATTCGACGCGACGCGGCGGCGCGCAACGGCATCGGCTGCCAGACGCGCGCCCGCTGCTGCAACCCGTAATCGAACAGATCGCGGTGAATCGCCAGCACCGCCTCGGTGACATATTCGACCATGCCTTCGACGATGCCCGGCTCGAGCATCCGCACTACCGGCAGATGCGCCGGAATCTGCGACAGATCCAGTTGATCGACTCCCGCGCCGACCGAAAACACCACTTCGAGATTCGGCAGCGTGAGCGCGAGGTCTCCCGGTTGCCACGCGACCAGATAGCGCACGGCCGTGGGATCGCCGAGGTCCGGCCACACCCGGAACGGCACGTCGGGCGCGAGCTGCGCGAAGCGCTCGGCCCATAGCGCTCCACGCGCCGGATCGGCTTTGTAGAGGACGGTCATTGGCGCTTACGCCATCGCCTGATTGATGATGCCGAACGCGCGACAGCCCGGGTCCGGGGCCACCTCGCGCAAGTCGGCGGGCGCGTTGCGCACCATCTTTTCGACCGAATCGACGCGCGACATGCCGACATGGGTCAACCAGTCGTTGATGCCGGCGTCGTCCGGCACGTCGATCCGCACGAAGTCGCCGGCGTGCTGCGCGAGCCAGTACGAAATCAGTGCGCGGGCACGCAGATCGTCGGACCCATGCTGCGCGACCACCGGTCCAACCGAGTAACCGCGTCCGAACGGACGGAACAGCGAGAAACCGACCACTTCGCCGTCACGTTCGAGAACCACGGCTTGTGCGAACCCGAGCAGCGCCGGTATCGTCGCGCTGCGGTCGAAGCCGCTCGCGCGCGACGCGAGTTCGATCAGCTTCGGCGTGTCGTCCGGCCTCGCGGCACGCAACTGTTCGCCGGGCGGCGGCGCGACAGCGGCCACGCTGCCGAGCGTGCCCTGATGCTGGGTGAGTCCGCCGCAACTGACGAAGCCGAGCTTTTCGTAAAGCGGCTTGCCCGCGACCGTTGCGTGCAGGAAGGTCACGCGGTTGCCCAGTTCTTCGAGCACCAGTTCCATCAGCCTGCGGCCAATGCCACGGCCCTGTTCGTCCGGCGAGACGATCACGAGGCCGAGCGTGCCGCGGTCCGCGCCGAATTTCCAGCAGAGCGCGGTGCCGATCACGGCGCCATTGTCTTCGGCGACGAAGCCGGTGCCGGCGTCGTACATGAAGCGCCAGTCATCGGCGCGGTGCGGCCAGCGCACCGCAACCGAGAGGCCGTGCGCGGCGGCGATGTCTTCGGCAGTGAAGCGGCGATAGGTCAGTGATTTCTTCACGGTTGATTCGGACACTTCAAACTCCTGCTGGCGGCATGATCAGCCTAAACTGTGGCATTCCCGGTGCCTGCTTCATAGGACGATCTTTTTGTTATTCGGCCGGTGTGTGGTCGGGTCTGCTTCACGGCGGCAGCGACGCGCCACGCAATTGCACAGGTATTTTGGCGTTCACCCCGCGGGTGCTATATTCAATATAATGATGAAAAATTGAGCGGGCGTTCATTGTAACGAGGCGGCTGGCGCCTCATCGGATGCGACCGTGCGCGCCCAGCACAACAACCGCACCGGCGGCACATAGGCAGCCGGGCGCATCGTCATCAACGGGAAACACATGCAGCGAACAGAACTCAGCAAGAAGCGCGCGGCCGACCCGGTTCACGGCAACGTCGGCGCTCGTCTGCGCGCGCTGCGCGTCGCGCAGGGTCTGTCCATTAACGAACTGGCGATGCGCGCGGGCGTGTCGGTCGGCACCGTCAGTCAGGTCGAGCGCAACAAGGCCAATCCGTCGGTGCGTATTCTCGAGCGCCTGCGCCAAGCGTTGGAGGTTCCGCTGACCGCGCTCCTCGAAGAAGACGACGCGGTCTCGGACCCGATCACCGGCGATTTCGTGCGCAAGGCGGCCGAGCGGCCGCTGTTCGAAGTTGGCAAGAACGGCATGCAGAAAGAATTGCTGTCGCCGCATGGCGATCACGATTTGCAGATGATGATCATCATGCTGCCGGCCGGCTCCGGTTCCGAAGAAGTGCTGGTAGGCATTGGCGAGAAGGCGGGCCTGGTGCTGGAAGGCACGGTCGTGCTGAATGTCGGCGACCGGCGCTCCGAACTGCGCGCTGGAGACAGCTTCCAGTTCAAGAGCACGGTGCCGCATAGCGTGCGTAACGAAAGCAGGAAGACTGCTCGTTTGCTGTGGATCATGAACACGCAGCCGCCCGTCATTCATCTTTGATCTGTTTGTTGTTCCGGAGCCGCATGTCGTGCGGCATGCGGCGCTGTCCTCCCTCTCTTTTCCTCGCTCGCTCTGACGCGTCGCGTCCGGTTCGCACGGACGGCGGCTGACGTCAACGCCTTTCTTTCTCTCATTCACTTTTCGGTTTTGCGTTGCACGACGGCACGGGCGTGTCGCGTCGCCTCGCTCGTGCGCGCCCCAGCCGTGCGGGATTGCGGTCCGTGCCCACCCGTGCGGCGGTGTGCTCTGCGAGGCGGGCAATGTATCGCAGCGCACAACGAACTTTTCACACAGTTTATTTTTGACCACTAGTATTTCATTTGGTGTTCATTAAAATGAACTTCATCCGATGTTCGTTCATTCGGCGGTCGCGATGGCGAACAGCAGTGCCGAGTGGTGCCGCAGTCATCAGTGCGTAAGCGCACGCGGCACCACACACTTGAACCTACTGATCAGGCCGGACATGTCCACTCCGTCACTCGATTTCGATCCTTCAGCCGTGCCGTTGCCGCAGGGGCATTTCATTGGCGGTGCGTACCATTCGGCGGGCGAAGCACAGATCGCCGTTCATCGGCCGTCGGACGGCGCGCTGCTTGGCCATGTGCCGGACGCGTCGGATGCCACCGTCGATCACGCAGTCAGCAATGCGCTAGCGGCATGGAAGACGAGCGGCTGGGGCACCCGCTCTCCGCGCGAGCGCGCGAAGGTGCTGAGCCGCTGGGCCGATCTGATCGAGCGCGATGCGGTGAACCTCGCCCAACTCGAAACGGTCAGCTCGACGCGTCCGGTGACGGAAAGCTATACGTCAGATGTGCCGTTCACCGCGGAGGCGATCCGCTTCTTCGCGGAGCTGGCCGACAAGCTCGGTGGCGATATCGCGGCCACGCGCCGCGACAGTCTCGGTTTTGTTGCATCGGAGCCGTACGGTGTGATCGGTGCGATTACACCGTGGAATTTTCCGCTGTCGATGTGTTCATGGAAGTGCGGTCCCGCGCTCGCGGCGGGCAACGCGGTCGTGATGAAAGCGTCGGAAATGACGCCGTTCTCGACGCTGCGTCTCGCGGAACTCGCCATCGAAGCCGGCATTCCTCCGGGCATCTTCAACGTGGTGAATGGCCGTGGAGCGACGGCGGGCGCCGCGCTGACGCGTCACCCAGGCATCTCGAAGATGAGCTTCACCGGTTCGACCCGCACGGGCGCCGCGATCATGAGCGACGCCGCGATGCACGGCACCAAGCCCGTCACGCTGGAACTCGGCGGCAAGAGCCCGCAACTGGTGTTCGAACATGTGCGGGACCTCGAGTATACGGCGCGCTGTGTCGCCCGCGGCTTTACGGCCAACGGCGGCCAGGCCTGCGTGGCCGGCACGCGGCTGATCGTGCACGAGCGCATTGCCGAGCCGCTGGTCGCCGCCATTCAACGGCAACTGCAGCCGATCGAGCCCGGCCCGCTGTGGGACAGCCGCACCGCTTATTCGCCGATCATCAATGCCGCCCAGGCGCGACGCATCGAAGCGCTGATCGGGCAGAGCCGCGAGAGCGGCGCGGAAGTGATCTTCGGCGGCGGCTTTTTCGACGGCACCGACAAAGGCTATTTCCACCGCCCGACGCTGCTCGCCAATGTGACTTCAGAGACGCCCGCCGTGCGCGAGGAACTATTCGGCCCGGTGCTGACGGTACAGACATTCGCCGACGAGGAAGAGGGCATCGCGCTCGCCGCGCATCCGATCTACGGTCTCGCGGCGGGGGTCCATAGCAGCGACATCGGTCAGGCGTTGCGGGCGATGCGCCGCATCGCCGCGGGCACCATCTGGATCAACCGTTACGGCCGCAGCGGCGACATGATCATTCCGACGGGCGGCTTCGGCCAGTCCGGTATCGGCAAGGATCTCGGCCGCGAAGCGATGGTGGCGAGCATGCGGCACAAGAGTGTGCTGATCGATTTCGAAACGCTGTGAAGCACGGCTTTACACCGGATATACGCAAGCATCAACCGCACTGATTCAACCCGAAACTGAACCCGAGCCTGCAACCAGGTTCGCCACGACGACAGGATGTTGACCATGATCGATTTCGAGCCGAAGTACATCACTTTCGACTGCTATGGCACGCTGACCAACTTCCAGATGGGCCAGACCGCGCGCGAGCTTTACGGCGACAAGCTGGACAAGGCGAAGATGGACGAGTTTGTCGAGTTCTTCCGTGGCTACCGCCTCGACGAAGTGCTGGGCGCATGGAAGCCCTATCGCGACGTGGTCGTGAACTCGGTGCGCCGCACCTGCGAACGCACCGGCGTGCCGTTCGACGAAGCGACCGCACTGAAGATCTACGAGGCCGTGCCGAGCTGGGGCCCGCACGCGGACGTGCCGGAAGGGCTGTCGCGACTGGCCTCGAAGTACAAGCTCGTGATTCTGTCGAATGCGTCGAACGACCAGATCCACAGCAACGTCGACAAGCTCGGCGCGCCGTTCCACAAGGTCTACACCGCCCAGCAGGCACAGGCGTACAAGCCGCTGCAGAAAGCCTTCGAGTACATGTTCTCGCAACTGGACTGCAATCCGGAAGACGTGCTGCATGTGTCGTCGAGCTTCCGCTATGACCTGATGACCGCGTACGACATGGGCATCAAACACAAGGCGTTCGTCAACCGTAGTCACGAGCCGCTGAACCCGTATTACGGCGTCAACGAAGTGTCGGGCATTCCGCAACTGGCATCGCTGCTCGGCCTCTGATTCGCACGTCCGGCCTTCTCACGACATCGCTTCCCGCGCGCCGCTGAAAGCGGGGCAACCAACCGACAGGAACGCATCACGATGAAGCTCGACTCCTACTGGCTCGACACTGCGCCACGCTTTACCAGCGGCGCCCAGGGTCCGCTACCGCAGCGGGTCGACGTTGCGGTGGTCGGCGGCGGCTTCACCGGGCTGTCGGCTGCGTTGGAGCTGGCCAAACGTGGCATGTCGGTGATCGTGTTCGAGGCGGGCCGACTCGCGGCGCAGGCATCGGGCCGTAACGGCGGCCACTGCAATACGGGCGTCGCGCAGGACTACGCGGCGTTGTCCGCGCGCATCGGCAGCGAACGCGCGTCGGAGTTCTACCGTGCGTATGCCGGCGCCGTCGAAACGGTGAAAACGCTCATCGGGGAGGAGCAGATCGATTGCGATCTGCGCCACTCCGGGAAGATCAAACTCGCTGCGAAACCGCAGCATTTCGCGTCGCTCGCGAAGTCGTACGAGGTGTTGCGGCGCGAAGTCGATTCCGATGTCGAACTCGTGCCGCCCGAGCAGATTCGCAACGAGATCGGGTCGGACAGCTTTTTCGGCGGCCTCGTGCAACGCAACGGCATGCAGATGCACATGGGCAAATTCGGCGTGGGTCTCGGCACGGCAGCGGCACGGCGTGGGGCGCAGATCTACGAGAACACGCCGGTGACGAACCTCAAGCCGCTCGGCGGCAACGCGTTCGACGTGCAGTGTCCGCTCGGGACGGTACGCGCCGAGCGCGTGCTGATTGCCACCGGTGCGTCGCAGGTCGGTCCGCTGCAATGGTTCCGGCGCCGCATCGCGCCCGTCGGCAGCTTCATCGTCGCAACCGAGCCGCTTGGCAAGACGCGCCTCGATGCGGTGTTGCCGACGCGCCGCTCGTATGTGACGACGCTGAACATCGGCAACTATTTTCGTGCGACGCCGGACGAGCGTCTGCTGTTCGGCGGCCGCGCGCGCTTCGCGATGTCGAATCCGCGTTCGGACGAGAAAAGCGGGCGGATTCTGCGTGATGGGCTCGCACGCTATTTCCCGCAACTGGCCGACGTGCGCATCGATTATTGCTGGGGCGGCCTCGTCGACATGACGGCCGACCGGCTGCCGCGCGCAGGCCAGCATGAAGGACTGTTCTATTCAATGGGCTACAGCGGCCACGGTGTGCAGATGTCCGTGCACATGGGCCGTCTGATGGCCGACGTGATGTTCGGCGCCGCCTCGCGCAATCCGTGGCGAACGCTCGAATGGCCCGCGATTCCAGGACATTTTGGACGCGCGTGGTTTCTGCCGCTCGTCGGCGCGTATTACAGGTTGCAGGATGTACTGCATTGAATGGATCGACTGATCGCTACCGTTAGATGGTCGGGCAGCGCGTAGATTGAAAATCACTATTCCCAGAGGAAATCCCCATGTTGCGTTTCATGTTCCAGCCTGCAGCCGCCGTCCGCTTCAACACCGTGCAGCGCTTTGCCGCCGGCGCGGGCCTCGCGATGACGATGATGTTCGGCGCCGCCCACGCTGCCGAAACGGCGACGCTCACCGCGGGCTCGCCGCCCTCGAGCGCGCCGACCACGTTCATGAACGTGAAGACACAGCAGATCGAAGGCATGATGCCGGATGTCGTCAAGGAGATCGGCAAGCGCGAAAACTTTAACGTGTCGTACGACGCGGTGCCGTTCTCGGCGCTGATCCAGTCGGTGGTATCGGGCAAGATCGACATCATCGTTGCCGGCATGACGCCGACGCCGAAGCGCGCCGAAGTGGTCGATTTCTCGCAGCCGGTGACGGCGTTTGGCGAAGGCATCATCGTGAAGGACACGAACAAGGCGGTCTATCACTCGGTGCAGGACCTGAAGGGCATGACGGTCGGGGCGCCGACCGGTACCGACTACGGCGATCAGTTGAAGAAGCTCGGCATCTTCACCGAGGTGAAGATGTACGACAGCCCCGCCGACATGACGCGCGATGTCGCGCTTGGCCGCATCGTCGCGGGCTTCAACGACTATCCGATCCTGAAGGCCCAGGAAGCAGCGGGCGCGATGGCGGGGACGCGGGTCGACGACGCGTATGTGCCGATGGAAAAGTTCGACATCGCGATCGCGGTGAAGAAGGGCAACAGCGCGCTGATGGCAAAGATCAACGACGCGCTGACGAAGATGAAGGCCGATGGCACGCTCGACGCGATCCTCAAAAAGTGGCACCTCGTGAGCTGATTGGCTTCGCGTGAAAAGAGCCGTGCCCGCGGCGACGCGGGACTCGTCCTGCCAGGTCCGTCGCGCTGCGGCGCGGCGGACTGAACGAATACGAAGAGCAATGGAAGGCACGACATGCACTGGCAAGATATAGCCGACTTTGTACCGATTTTGCTGCAAGGCGCGGTGATGAGCATCGTCATCACGCTGGGTTGTCTGGTGTTGAGCACCGTGCTCGGCCTGACCTGGGCATTGCTGAAGATGTCGCGCTATCCCCTCGTCGTACGCGGTGTGAGCACGATGATCAACGTCGTGCGCGGCCTGCCGATGATCGTGCTGCTGTTCTACATCTACTTCGTGCTGCCGGAAATCCACATCCAGGTGTCGGCGCTGCAGGCCAGCATCATTGGGCTTGGTTTCGGTTACTCGACTTACGTCGCGGAAATTTTCCGGGCGGGTATCGAGGCAGTCGATCCGGGCCAGTACGAAGCCGCGCAGTCGATCGGCATGGGCCGCGTGAAGACGATGATACGGGTGATCCTGCCGCAGGCGATCAAGGTCGCGCTGCCGCCGTACAGCAACACGCTCGTGATGATGCTGAAGGATTCATCGCTCGCGTCGACCATCACGGTCGCCGAAATGACGCGCGAAGGCCAACTGATCGCGTCGTCGACGTTTCAGAATCTGACGGTATATACGCTCGTCGCGCTCGGCTATCTCGCGATGAGCTTGCCGCTGATGAGCATGACCCGCACGCTTGAACGACGTTTCGGTCGGCACAGGGCGAGATAAGTGCGAAGTGAGGATGCGATGATCGAAATCACGAATGTGCACAAGAGTTTTGGCACCGTACCCGTTCTCAAGGGCATTTCGCTCAACGTCCGCCAGGGCGAAGTGGTCTGCCTGATCGGTGCGTCGGGCTCGGGAAAGTCAACCCTGCTGCGCTGCATTAACGCGCTGGAGTCATACGACGAAGGCGAAATTCGTCTGCTCGGCGAGCGCGTCGAACAGCGCGCGCGTAACATCAACCAGTTGCGCACCCAGGTCGGCATGGTGTTTCAGCGCTTCAACCTGTTCCCGCACCGTACGGCGCTCGAGAACGTGATGGAAGGGCCGGTGCACGTCAAGCGCCTCGCGCGCGCGGACGCGCAACGCGAAGCGTCTGAACTGCTCGACAAGGTGGGGCTCGGCCACAAGCTGCACGCCTATCCTCACCAGCTTTCGGGCGGGCAGCAGCAACGGGTGGCGATTGCGCGCTCGCTCGCGATGAAGCCGAAGGCGATCCTGTTCGACGAGCCGACCTCGGCGCTCGATCCAGAACTGGTCGGCGAAGTGCTCGGCGTGATGCGCACCCTTGCACGGGAAGGCATGACGATGCTGGTGGTCACCCACGAAATGGGCTTTGCGCGTGAGGTGGCAGACCGGGTGTGTTTTCTGCACGCGGGACTCATCATCGAGGAGGGCACGGCGCAGCAGGTGCTGGGCTCGCCGCGCGAGGCGCGCACCCGCGAGTTCCTGCGCCACGTGCTGACCAATCGCGGCGACGCTCACGTCGCGCCCGACGGTATGGCAGGAGCCGCGGCATGAACGGCAGATTCGTACGCGTAGGCGAGACGGTTCGCGCCAAAGTCGAACTGACGATCAACGGCGCGCCGGTCGAAGCGCTGGCCGGCGACACGCTGCTCACTGCGATGCTGTGCTCGGTGCGGCATGTGCGGCAGTCCGAGTTCGGCGCGGAACAACGCGCGGGCTTTTGCCTGATGGGCGCGTGTCAGGACTGCTGGGTATGGACCGCGGACGGCGAGCGGCTGCGCGCCTGCACCACGGTGGTCGAAGCAGGCATGCGCGTCGTCACGACGCAACCGGAGGCGCAATGGCCGAACCTCGCATCGTAATCGTCGGCGCCGGGCCTGCAGGGGTGCGCTGCGCGCAAACGCTGCTGGCGGCCGGCATCCGCCCGATCGTCGTCGACGAAGGCAGGCGCGATGGCGGCCAGATCTACCGGCGTCAGCCCGATGGCTTCACGCGGCCGTATTCGAAGCTGTACGGCACGGAAGCCGCGCGCGCGGAGAACCTCCATCGAACTTTCGAGCGACTGCGCCCGCAGATCGATTACCGTCCGCAGACGCTGGCGTGGAACGTCGGGCAAGGCAAGCTGCATATCGTGCATGAAGGACACGCGAGCGTGTTGCGCTACGACGCGCTGATCCTGTGCCCTGGCGCGACCGACCGGTTGATGCCGGTCAAAGGCTGGCAGTTCGCCGGTACCTACAGCCTCGGTGCTGCGCAGATCGCGTTGAAGTCGCAGGCCTGCGCGATTGGCCGTCAGGTCGTTTTCATGGGTACCGGCCCATTGCTGTATCTGGTCGCGAACCAGTATGTGCAGGCGGGCGCCAGGGTAGCGGCAGTACTCGACACGTCGAAGACCGGTGCGCGCTTGCGCGCGCTGCCGAAATTGCTGGCGCGCGTCGACGTATTGCGCAAGGGCCGCGCGCTCGTGAGCGCGTTGAAGCGCTCAGGCGTGCGGGTGGAAAACGGCATCGAGCCGCTCGAAATTCTCGGCACTCCGGACGACGGCGTGCTTGGCGTACGCTTTCGCGATGCGCGCGGCAACGTCGCGCAGGTCGAATGCGACGCGGTCGGTCTCGGCTATCACCTGCGGCCGGAAACCCAGCTTGCCGATCTCGCGCGCTGTGCGTTCCGTTTCGACGCGATCACGCGGCAATGGGTGCCGCAAATCGACGAACTCGGTCGCAGTAGCGAAAAGGGCGTCTATATCGCGGGCGATGGCGCGCGCGTGCTCGGCGCGGACGGCGCCGAGGTCGCCGGACGGCTCGCGGCCCACGCTGCGCTGAGCGATCTCGGGCGGCCCGTTGCGGCGACCACCCTCGACGCGTTGACGCGCGAACAGCGCAAAATGGATCGCTTCCGGCTGGGTCTGGCAGAGGCGTTTGCGTGGCCTGCCGCGCAGGCGGCGCGTCTGTCCGACGATACGATCGTTTGCCGGTGCGAAGGCATCACCGCGGGCGAACTGCGCCGCGTGGTGCGCGATGAAGGCGCGCAGGAAGCGAACCGTGCCAAGGCCTTTAGCCGTGTCGGTATGGGGCGCTGTCAGGGACGTTACTGCGGCCATGCGGGTGCGGAGGTGATCGCGGCGGCGGCGAACGTGCCGCTCGAGCAGGTTGGCAGACTTCGTGGACAGGCGCCGGTCAAGCCGCTGGCCATCGCAACCGTGGAGGATACCGAGTGAACCGTGCACAAGCCGATGTTCTGATCGTGGGCGGCGGGTTCATGGGTGCGTCCACCGCATTTTTTCTGAGGCAGCGGGGCCGCTCGGTGATCCTGCTCGAGCGCCAACTCGTCGGGCAGCAGGCGAGCGGCACCAACTTCGGTAACGTGCGCCGTCAAGGGCGCTTTCTGCCGCAGTTGCCGCTGGCGAACCGTTCGCGCGAAATCTGGGGGCGTCTGCCGGAATTGATCCAGCACGACGCCGAGTTTCTGATGTCGGGCCATGTCCGCGTCTGTTATCGCGAAGAGCAGGCCGACCAGTTCGAAACCTATGCGAAGGAGGCCGCGCACTACGGTCTCAAGCTCGACCTGTTGCGCGGCGACGCGCTGCGCGCGCGGTTTCCGTTTCTCGGTGCGGAGGTGCTGGCGGGCTCCTATTCGCAGATGGACGGGCACGCGAATCCGCGCCTCGCGGCGCCCGCGTTCGCCCGCGCCGCGGCTCGGCTCGGTGCGCAGATCGTCGAACACTGCGATGTCGTGACGGTGGAAAAAGAGGGCGCCGAGTTTCGCGCGACGAGCGCCGACGGCCGCACGTTTCATGCGCCCGTGCTGCTGATCACGGCGGGTGCGTGGGGCAACCTGCTGTCGGAGCAATTTGGCGAAGCGGTGCCGATCGCCGTCAACGGTCCACAGATGGCCGTTACCGAACCCGTGCCGTATGCGATCCAGCCGGTGGTCGGCGTGTCGTCGCCGGAGATCGAAGAGGTGGTGTATTTCCGCCAGGTCGCGCGCGGCAATATCGTGATCGGCGGCTGCGCGCGTGCGCCTGCGTATCTCGACGAGCGTCGCGCGAAGGTTCTCCCGTCAAGCACGTTGCTGCAGTTCAGACAACTGCAGCGGGTCGCGCCGATGCTGCGCAAGTTGAGCATCATCCGGGTGTGGAGCGGCGTGGAAGGCTATATGCCCGATGACAAGCCGATCATGGGTGCAAGCGGGACGACCGGCGGCCTGTTCTATGCGTTCGGTTTTTGCGGCCACGGTTTTCAGCTTGGTCCGGGCGTAGGCGACACGATGGCCGAACTGATCGACACCGGCGCCACCAGCACGCCGCTCGAGCCGTTCGACATCCGCCGCTTCGCGGCCAGTCGGGAGACGGCACCGACAGTGCCGCCCACGTCGCGCGTTGCGTGAGCGGAGCGTCGATGCTGAGCCTGAGCCCAACTTCGTCATCATCCGCGCCTGAGCTTGTGGGCGCGAGCCGTCATCCGACGCGCGCGCCGAATCGCGTGAGCCGCGCCGTGCAGCGTGCGCTCGACTTCATCGATGCCTGTTTCGCCGAGCCAATCAGCCTGTCCGAACTGGCGGCCGTCGCGCAGTTGAGCATTTCGAGGTTTGCGGTGCGCTTCAGCGCGGAGATTGGCGTGTCGCCGCAGCAATATGTGCGGCTAGTGCGCGTACGGCATGCGCAGTGCCTGTTGCGACGAGGCTTGCCGCCGTCGATCGTCGCGACCGAGGTGGGCTTCTTCGATCAAAGCCATCTATGCCGGCACTTCAAACGTGTGCTTGGCAGAACGCCGGGGGAATGGCTGAGCTCGAATGGTTGACTGCAAGTCGACAGGCCACCGGCGTCGCGCCGGTGGCCTCGAACGCATTCGACCCGATCGGGCCGGCGCGCGCAGCCGAAACCATCACCGCTTCATTGATGCTGCTGCGAGAAGAGCGTTTCCAGCGGGTATTCCGATTTCACGAATGGCGTCTTGATGATGACGTAGCTGAAATACTTCTCGATGCCGATATCGCGCTCCAGCAGCCCTTCGATCACGCTCTGATAATGATTGACGCTGCGCGTGACGAACTTCAGCAGGTAATCGTAGCCGCCGCTCGCCAGATGGCATTCAATGATCTCGTCCACAGGACGGATCGCCGCCTCGAACTTGGCGAAGTCTTCGCGACGATGGTCGGCGAGCGTGACCTCGGTGAACACGATCTGCACGTCACCGAGTTTCTGCAGTTGGATATGTGCGCCGTAGCCGACGATATAGCCGGCCTTTTCAAGCCTTTTTACGCGAATCAGACAGGGGCTCGGCGAGAGCCCCACGGCGTCCGCAAGCTCGACGTTCGTGATACGGCCTTTCTTCTGGAGTTGCGAAAGAATACGCAGGTCGATCCGGTCCAGCTTCGTTTCGCCGCTTGTCGTCATGTATCGGTCTGCCCGTCGAAGGTTCTGCTTTTCGCTTCGTTGCGCTTCGCCTTGGTCAAGCAACGCGCAGGCCGATGTTATCACGCGCTCAGGCGGCCGCGCGGCTCGCGCCGCGCAATGCGGCACGCACCTCCGCCTGCTCGAGCACGTCGTCGAGCGTGCGCCGCAGACGGCCGAACAGTTGTTCGAACTCGGCCTCGCCGAAGCACAGCGCGGGCGCGAAACCGAGAATGCCGTCGCCGAATGCGCGGAACACGAGGCGGTTGCGGTAGGCTGCGGCCGTGATCCGGTCCGGCAGCTTCAGCGACGGATCGAAGCGTGCCCGCGAGTTCTTGTCCGCGACCAGTTCCAGCGCGCCGAGCAGCCCGCGATGACGCGAGTCGCCCACCAGCGGATGAGCGAGCAGCGCGTCGAGCCCGGCGGCAAAGCGCGGTGCCTGCGCGATGCCGTTCGCGAGCAGACCGCCCTCCTGATAGAGACGCAGTACTTCGAGCCCGATGGCGGCGCTTACCGGATGCGCGGAGTAGGTCTGACCGTGACCGACGACCGCGGTATCGCGCGCATCGCCTGCAATGCCCTGGTAGATTTCGTCGGACATCAGCACCGCGCCCATCGGCGCATAACCGGAGGTCAGCCCCTTCGCCACCGTCATCAGATCCGGCTCGACCTGTTCGGCCTCGCACGCGAAGAGCGGGCCGCTACGACCGAAGCCCGTGATGACCTCGTCGGCGACGAACAGGTGCGGTGGAACGCGGGCAGCGCAGTGAGCCCCGCGCCGACCGACGACGAGCCGTGATAGCCACGTTCGAGCGCGAGCATCTGCTTTTTCGCCGGGCGCCCCGTTGCATTTAAGTAATGCGTGATGAAGCGTATCGCGGAGTCGATCGCATCGGAGCCGCCGAGCGTGAAATAGACGTGCTGCAGCGAAGCGGGCGCAAGCGACACCAGTTTTTCGGCCAGTTCGATCGCGGGTTCCGACGAGAAGTGGAAGTAGGTGGTCGCGTAGGGCAGCTTGGTCATCTGGCGCGTCGCCGCTTCGACGATGCTCTGCTGGCCGTAACCCACGTTCACGCACCACAGGCCCGCAAATGCGTCGAGCAGTTCGTTGCCGTCGATATCGCCCAGTTGATCGGCCGGCGCGTCGCCATCACTGCGCTGACGCTGCTGATTGTCTCGATCATCATCTTCGTGATCACCAACCTGTTGCCGGGCGATGCCGCGCAGGCCGCACTCGGCCAGTCGGCGACGCCGGATACGGTCGCGGCGCTGCGACTGCAGTTCGGCCTCGACCAGCCGGCATACCTGGGGTACTTCCATTGGCTCGTCGGTCTGCTGCACGCGAACTTTGGCGTGTCGCTGTCGAGCTGTCTGCCGGTGTCCGAGATGATCGAAGGGCGCCTGCCGAAGTCGCTGACCCTCGCGGCGATCACCACCGGGGTGTCGGTGCCGATCGCGGTGTCGGCGGGCGTTCTCGCGGCAGTCAAGCGCGACTCGCTGATCGATCGGATCGTGAGCCTCGGTACGCTGTCGCTGGTCGCCACGCCGAGTTCCTGATCGCGACGCTGGCGGTGCTGGTGCTGGCCGTCAAGCTGCACTGGCTGTCAGCGCTGTCGTACAGCGGTGAGCTCGAGAGCCTGCACGACTTTCTGCGCGCGTATGCGATGCCGGTCGTCACGCTGTGCGCGGTCGTGATCGCGCAGATGGCCCGCATGACACGCGCCGCGGTGATCGAGCAACTCAGTTCTTCGTATGTGGAAATGGCGATGCTCAAGGGCGCGAGCCCCGCCCGCGTCGTACTGCGCCACGCACTGCCGAATGCGATCGGCCCGATCGCCAATGCAATCGCGCTGAGCCTGTCTTATCTGCTTGGCGGCGTGATCGTCGTCGAGAACATCTTCAACTACCCGGGCCTCGCCAGCCTGATGGTCGACGCGGTCAGCAACCGCGACTTCCCGCTCGTACAGGCCTGCACGCTGCTGCTCTGCCTCGGCTATCTGCAGGCGATAGGACCGTGGCGATGTCGCGCGCGATCAGGCGGGCCGTGGCTTTTATCGAGAGCTCATTCGCGCAGCCCGTCAGCCTCGCGACGCTTGCCGCCACCGCCGGGTTGAGTGTTTCGCGCTTCGCCACGCTATTTCGCAAAGAGGTCGGTATTTCGCCTCATCGCTATGTGTGTCTGGTGCGAATACAGCACGCTAAACGGCTATTGCGCGACGGCGTGCCGCCCTGTGAGGTCGCTGCCGAAGTCGGATTTTTCGATCAAAGTCACCTTGGCCGACATTTCCGGCGCGCGGTCGGCGTGACGCCGGGGCATTTCGTCGCTTCGCCCGAGGCCAGGCTTAGCTAGACCGGCTCTCGTTGGGCGTGCCGCGCGATGCGCGTTGCGCGACCATCGCCGGCCCATGGCCAGTAACGCATCAACCGATATGCGCGAGCACGATCAACGTCAGCGTGACGACGATAGCACCGCCGATGCGCGTGGCGATCTGCGCGAAGGGCATCAGTTGCATCCGGTTCGCCGCGGTCAGGATCGCGACGTCGCCTGTGCCGCCCTGGCCGCTATGGCATGCATTAACGATCGCCGTGTCGATCGGGTAGAGCTTGAGCCGGTGCGCAACCAGAAAGCCGGTGCCTATTAGTGTCGTCACGGTCGCGACGATCGTCACGATATTGGCCAACGTGAACGCAGCGATCAACTTGTCCCATGGCGTCATGGCGACGCCGATCGCGAACAGCAGCGGATACGTCACCGCGGTCGAAAAGAACTTGTAGACGACGAATGCGCCCTCCTGCAACGGCGGCGAGACTGCGCGCGCCAGCTTGACCAACACCGCGAGGAACAGCATGGCAACCGGCGCGGGCAGACCGAACAGGTTGCGGCACATCAAGCCGAGCAGGTACAGCGTGATCGCCGTGATGCCGGCCGCCGCGATATGCGTCACGTCGATATGACCGCGAATCTCCTGCTGGACAGGATCCATTTCGTCTGTCTCGCCAGGTTGCAGGCGCCCCTCGCCGGTGAGATGGGGAAAGCGCTTGCCGAGCATGTCTAGCGCGCCGGAGAGCACGATGGCAGTGAGGCTGCCGAGCATCACCGGCGGCAAGACTTGTGCAAACAGCTCGCCCTGCGGCAGATGCATGATTTCGGAATAGCCCACCGACAGCGGAATGGCACCTTCACCAACACCCCCCGCCATGATCGGCACGACGATATACAGCAGCGTATGACGCACGCCGAGTCCGAATGCCGAGCCGACCGCGATTCCGACGATGCATGCGGCCAGCGAACCCAGCGCGAGCGGCACGAAGATCTTGAGAAAGCCCTTGATCAGCACGCGCCGGTCCATGCTGAGAATGCTGCCGACGATGATCGACGCGATGAACAGATAGAGGAAATTGCTCTGCTTCGTGAACTCGGTCGTGAGGCCGAGGATTGGCTTGGGCAACAGGTGATAGTAAGTCAGTGCGGAAGGTACGAACGTCGCGCAGATCGCGGCCGCGCCGATATTGCGCAGAAGCGGCAGGCGCTTGCCCAGCTCCGCGCAGGTGAAGCCGAAGAACGCCAGCACGGCGATCGCCATCGAAATCTCGCCCGGCATCTTGCCCGTCACCGCGAACCCGGTGATTAGCGCGAGCAGAATGAAATAAACCGGCAGCGGGATGATGCCGATTCTGTATTCCATCAGCTTCCACCAGCCTTCCGGCCAGAATCGGCTGGCGTTGTCGGACCGCTGCGCGGACGCCGCCGGTGAATGCTCCGGCGTAGGTGTGGTGATGGACACAGCGTGTCTCCTTGAGTTAGCGCGCCGGGAATGTCTTCCGGCCTCGCGTTTCGATACAGTTGAAGTGATATCCGATCGATGAACGGCAGCGGGATGGCCAATTGCACGAGGAACAAAGGCGCCCGCGAGTTCACCCAGGCACTACGCCGTGCCGGATCGGATAACGGATCAACTCGGAATGGTTGGCGATGCAGAACTTCTGCATCATCCGCGACTTGTGTGGGCTGATAGCCTTTGCGCTGAAAAGACCGCCGAAGCTTCGCCGGGGGCGGTTGCGGCATCGACGCTGAGCCACACCTGTCCGTCGCACCGCGCGCAAATGGCCAGCTTTCTCGCATGTGACGCGTCCGGACGAACTACGCGCCCGCGGTATCCGCATGCTGCGCACGCGTAGGTGTAACGCACTTTAGTGAGTGTCTCCATCAGCCTTCTCCTGGCGGTCGCATCAGCCGCTCGACTCTGTAGCAACGGTAGCGGCAGTTGGAACCGGCGACACATCCATCCGGTCCTTTGCGTTGCTTCCGGATGTCTGCCGCTCAGGTTGCGGATCTCGTCCAGGGTTATCGTCCAGCGCGCGGCAGATATCGACCATCAGATCGTTGTCGCTGGCGAAGCGCATCACAAAATCAAATCCGTCCGGACAGATACGTCGCAATTCGTTCGAGACACGTAGGCATTTGATGTCCTGCTCCACAACCGGCATCGCAAGCCGTGTGCTGGCTATCGGGTTGCCGGGGCAGCGTTCCCCTACGAACAGTGCAACAACTCCGGTCAGGCGCTCGGCCCAGTCGCCTGGCCGGAAGAGCTTGCACTGCGACGTCACGCCGCGGATCAGGTAGTGCTCAATGCCATCGTTAGTCATGTTGCGGCTGTCGCGGCATGCGCGTCGTCAGGTAGCAGGTGTACGCATTGTCATTGCGTCGGCTCGTCCAGCATCGCGTTCCATCCGAAAGACGTCGCCGTGCAAAGTCAAGCCGCGATTGCGCCGATGGTCGGCGTTGAAAGCACGATGGGATCACCGCAATCGATGATGCAATTCTAGGAGAGCCGAACCTTCTGAACGCTTTCAGCCACTGCGCGTTCCGATGGGGGTTTTCCATGGGCACAACCGGCGGCCGCCGAATTTGCTGCCTACACGGAGTCTTGCCGATTGCAACGCTGTCGTGCTTGCGCGGATAGTCGGGCCCTCTCATGGAAATCCCCTAAATGCAGGTCCTCGCCGTGAAAGCTGGGGGAAGGGTTCGCGCTTCGACAATCGCGCCATCGATGCAAACAGGCAGCCATTCGCCGCCAACAATAAAGGAGACTATCGATGCAACCGAAGTTCAGTGTGTTTCGTCATATTGCTGTCGCTTCCAGCCTGTTGTTCAGCCTTGCCTCGCAGCACGCGGCAGCCGCGGATAGCGGCAAGATCACGATCATGGTGGGCGGTATCACCAAGCTGATCTACCTGCCGGCTCGCCTGACCGAACAGCTCGGCTACTTCAAGGACGAGGGGCTCGACGTTGAATTGCTGTCGCAGCCTGCCGGCGTCGATGCTGAAAACGAACTGCTGGCCGGTGCCGTTCAGGCTGTCGTCGGGTTCTACGACCATACGATCGATCTGCAAACGAAGGGCAAGGACGTCAAGGCAATCGTCGTGTTCGGGCAAGTGCCGGGCGAGGTCGAAATGGTCTCGACCAAAGCGGCCGAAACGATCAAATCGATGGCGGACGTGAAGGGCAAGACGCTTGGTGTGACTGGCCTGGGTTCTTCAACCAGCTTCCTGACGCAGTACCTTGCCGGACAGCATGGCATTCAGTCCACTGAATACACGATGCTGCCGGTGGGCGCCGACGCCAGCTTCATCGCGGCGATCAAGCAAGGCCGCATCGACGCCGGCATGACGACTGAACCGACCGTCTCGGCATTGCAAAAGTCCGGCGACGCGAGGGTGCTCGTCGACATGCGCTCGGTCGAAGGCACGAAGGCGGCATTGGGCGGCACCTATCCGGCGTCGAGTCTCTACGTGCAGGCTGCATGGGCCGATTCGCACAAGGCCGAGGCGACTAAGCTCGCGCATGCATTCGTTCGCACGATGCAGTTCATCCACACGCATAGCGCAGAAGAAATCGCTGGGAAGATGCCCGACGATTATCAGAAAGACAAGCCGCTCTACGTGAGCGCACTGCGGGCGTCGCTGCCGATGTACACAGCGGACGGCAAGATGCCGGCCGACGGTCCGACCACGGTGCTCAAGGTGCTATCGGCGTTCAATCCGTCGGTCAAGGGCAAGCATGTCGAGTTGGGCAAAACGTATACGAACGAGTTTGTCAGCGCCAAATAGGTCGTAGCCGGCTGGCGCGTTACCGCGGTCGTCCGCAGGGACGTGAGCAAATTTGTCCCGTAGTGGTCGATAGACGTCCAGGCGTCGCTTCCAAGCCTGTTCCGGCACAGCAGTAGTCCGAATTATTGCTGCGAGCGTCATTGCGCATATCGGTAGAGTCACTGAGTTGCATGAATGACACAGGAAAGGAACGTGAAGGATTCGGGTAACTAGCATGATGAACATTCGCATACCGAAGCGGTTGCCGGGACCTCGAAAGGGAGGCAGCCGTGAGTAGGGAAAACACAATTTCAACGCAGTTGTCTGAGGAGACGATCTTGAAGAAAAAGTATCTTTCGCTGGCTGTCGCGCTCAGCGCACTCGGGGTAGGCGGCGCACACGCGCAGTCGAGCGTGCAGCTTTACGGCCTGATGGACCTGAGCTTCCCGACTTATCGGACGCATGCTGATGCGAACGGCAATCATGTCATCGGCATGGGCAACGACGGCGAACCCTGGTTCAGCGGCAGCCGCTGGGGCATGCAGGGTGCAGAGGACATCGGCGGTGGTTCCAAGATCATCTTCCGGCTCGAGAGCGAATTCGTCGTGGCCAACGGCCAAATGGAAGATCCGGGTCAGATTTTCGACCGTGACGCATGGGTCGGTATTGAGAACGACACGTTCGGCAAGATTACGGCAGGCTTCCAGAACACCATCGCACGCGATGCAGCGGCGATTTATGGCGATCCGTATGGCAGCGCGAAGCTGAGGTACGAAGAAGGTGGCTGGACGAATTCGAACAACTTCAAGCAGATGATTTTCTACGCGGCCAGCGCGACCGGCACGCGTTATAACAACGGCGTCGCGTGGAAGAAGCTGTTCAGCAACGGCATCTTCGCGAGTGCGGGTTACGCGTTCGGCAACTCGACGAGTTTTGGCTCCAACGCCAACTATCAGGCTGCGCTGGGCTATAACGGCGGCCCGTTCAACGTGTCGGGCTTCTATAGCCACGTGAACCGCGAAGGCAACACGAACCAGTCGTTTTCGGTCGGCGGCAACTATACGTTCGGTATTCTGCGCGCCAATGCAGGGTACTTCCGCTACCTCGGCAATCAGGGCGCGCTGGGTCAGCGTCAGGATAATGCGTGGACCGTGTCGCTCAAGCTGTCGCCGAAGGGGCCGCTCGATTATCAGCTCGGCTATCAGCAGATGCGTGTGAAGAATGCCGCGTACAACGCCGACGGCGATATTCCGAACGCGAACATCGGCGCCTTCGATCCGACCTCGGGCTTGCACAACGGTTACAAGGAAACGCTGTACTGGTCGGCGTTTTATCACCTGTCCAAGCGCACTGAAGTGTATCTGGCCGGCGACTATATGAGGCTGCATGGCGGCTATACGGTCGGCACCACGTTCGGCGCGACCAACCAGCTCGAACTGACCACGGGTGTGCGTACCCGATTCTGATCGGGAACACAGCCTCGCAGCGCATCCGTTTCAACGATGTTCTCCAGCTTGCGGCCGCGGACATTTCCGCGGCCGCTTTTTCATTTCATCAGGCGAGGGAGAGGCATGTTCGGCAATACGACTATCAGAACCGCGCTCAGCGTGACCATCGCGGGCTACACCGCCGCGTTGATGTTCGTGATCGCGATGTCCGTCGCTGGTTTGAAGACCACCAACGCGGCGCTCGAGAAGATGTATACCGAAGAGACCGTTGCGATGCGCCACATCGCCGCGAGCGGGGAGGCGCTGCTGAATGTGCGCGTCGATCTCGGCGCCTACGAAACGCTCGTGGCACAGGGAAAGCCCACCGATGCGGTGCTCGCTCGCGTCCACACTGGGCTCGCGCACAGCGATCGCGAACTGGCGGCCTATCTCGCGCAGCCTGCGTCGGACGACGACGAGAAGGCGCTGACCGACGCGCTGCGCGCAAAGCGCGAGCAGTTGCTGAAACAGGTGCTTTTGCCCGAAGTCACGGCGCTCGATCAGAACGATTTCATCACGTTCCGGACCACGGAACGGCAGGCGCCCGATGCGGTGTTCAGCGACTATAAACATGCCGAATCTGCGCTCGAGAACTTCCAGATGCAGCACGCGGAAGCACGCTTTACCTCGGCGCAGCAGCACTTTCGCCTGCTGTGCTGGGTGTTCGCTGCAATCGGGCTGGTCGCGCTGGTGCTTGGCCTCTGCACGCGCTTCATGGTGAAAGCAGCGATTCTTCGACCGATCGACGCGGTAATCCAGCACTTCGAACGAATCGCGGCCGGCGACCTCACTGGGCAGATCGGCGGCGTGCGCGCCAACGAAATGGGTCGCCTGATGGGCGCGCTGGCCGGCATGCAGCAGAGTCTCGTTGGCGCGGTCAGCCAGGTTCGTTTCGGCACGGCGGCAATCGCACAGGGTGTGCGCGAGATCGCGAGCGGCAATGCCGATCTGTCGGCGCGCACCGAACAGCAGGCGGCGACGCTGGAGCAGACCGCCGCGAGTATGGAGGAATTGACGGCGACGGTCAGGCAGAACGCCGATAACGCGCGCGAGGCCAATACGCTCGCTGAAAACGCGTCGCAAACCGCGGCGCGTGGCGGCGAAGTGGTCGATCAGGTGATCGACCTGATCGCCGACATGTCGTCGGGCTCGAACAGGATCGTCGACATTATTGGTGCGATCGAAGGTATCGCTTTTCAGACCAACATACTTGCACTGAATGCCGCCGTGGAAGCCGCGCGAGCCGGCGACGAAGGGCGTGGATTCGCCGTGGTGGCGGGTGAAGTGCGTGCTTTGGCGCAGCGCTCGGCGGCCGCGGCGAAAGAGATCAGGGAACTGATCGTCGGCTCGGTGGCGAAGGTCGAGAATGGATCCGAACTGGCGATTCGCGCCGGCGCGACCATGTCGGAGATCGTTGGCGCGGCGCGCAACGTGACCCGTATCGTGAGCGAAATCAGCGTGGCTTCGGAAGAACAGTCACGAGGCATCGAGCAGATCAGCCGCGCGGTCACGCACATGGACAAGGCGACCCAGCAGAATGCCGCGCTCGTCGAGCAGGCTGCGGCTGCCGCGGCGTCGCTGGAGGAGCAGGCGGGCGCGCTCGACGGCGCGGTCGCGGTGTTCCGGATGAGCGAGCCGCTCGCGTCTTCCAGCGAGCCAACCGGGAAGCGGCCTGAGCTGGTTGTCACACTTTCGCCCGCGTGCGCATGACGGTGCGCACGCGATCGCAGCGCAACCTGTACGGCAATTGCAGGTCCAACCGCAAAACAGTGATGTACGTGGAGGTGCAACATGGACACTCGAGCGATGCTGCGCCGCGTTGCGACCGGTTTGCTCGCCGGGATGGTTCTCTTTGGCTTAAGTGGTTGCGATGCGTTGAGCGGACCGCCCGCGCCAGAATGGCCGGGGCCTCACGCACCGTATCCCTTCCCTGACGATGTCCCGCATCGAACGCAGTGATTCGAACACGTGCAGCTCGCGCGGGCTGGCGGCGAAAGCGCGCTCTGACGACGTTACGGCGGCTGCAAGGTGCCGTCTTTCAGCCGCGTCTGCGTCCACGTCGTTACCGGGTTGTCGCATGGATATTTCGCTGCCTCGGCTTCATCGATGTCCACGCCCAGCCCCGGTCTGTCGTTCGCGTACTCATATCCGTTGCGGAATTCGGGCAGGCCGGGAAACACGTCCGGCAATGCTGCTCTTGGCCCCTTGAGTTCCTGAATCACGAAGTTGGGCGGCTCGGTGCCGGACCATTCCTGCACACCGAAATTGGGCGACGCCAGATCGATATGGATAATGGCTGCTTGCGGGCGTAAGGGTGTCTTGCCGGCGGCCGGCTGTTGTCGTGTTATCCGCCCGCGCGGTTCTGCATTCAAAGGACGGCCAGCCAGCCGCCGTCGACGTAGATGATCTGGCCGTTCACGTAGCTCGATGCCGCGGAGGCGAGATAGACCGCGGTGCCGACGAGTTCTTCTGGCTTGCCCCAGCGTTGCGCGGGATTGCTGCTCCTGACCCACGCGTCGAACGTTGCGTTCTCGACCAGCGGCTGGTTCATGTCGGTCAGGATGTAACCGGGACCGATCGCGTTCGCCTGGATGTTCGACGCTGCCCATTCGGCACTCATCGCCCGGGTCAGCATCTTGATGCCGCCCTTGGCCGCCGTGTACGGGCCGACGCTCGCGCGTGCGGCTTCGCTCGTCAGCGAGCCGATGTTGATGATCTTGCCGCCGGTGCCGCGCGCGATCATGCGCCGCGCAGCCTCCCTTGCGACGATGAATGCGCTGGTCAGATTGGTGTCGATCACGCGCTGCCAGTCGCTCAGTTCGAGTTCAACGAGCGGCTTGCGAAACTGGATGCCGGCGTTGTTGATGACGATGTCGATCTGCACGCCGTCGTGATCCCATTGCGCGAAGGCGGCCGCGACGGCCTGTTCGTCCGTCACGTCGAACGCGCGGCCTCGTGCGTCGTGTCCCTGGTCGGCGAGCCGCTTTGCCGCGGCGGCAACCGTATCGGCCTGCGTGCCGTTCAGGATCACACGCGCACCTGCCATCGCGAGGCCCTCGGCCAATGCAAAGCCGATGCCGCGTGTCGAGCCGGTGACAAGCGCCGTGCGCCCGCTCAGATCGAATAGTGAAGTCATTGCTTGTATCTCTCTCGATAACCAGACTGTCGCCATCAGGTTCACCCAAGGAACCGCTAGTCGACGGGGTCAATTTTCAGTCGCGCGAACAGCTCTTGCATACGACTACCGATGCAAGAATCCAGGAGCTTTTATCACCGCGCTGTGAGAAAAAATCGCGGCGACCCGGTGTTTACGCCTATGTCGTCGCGCCCTTTCGCGATGGTCTACTCATCACACCAGTTTGACCATCCATCACAGCGGGAGGACTCGTGAACGTTGCAGATACGACGGCCGTCGAACGGTCGGTCATTCGAAAGGTGTCGTGGCGACTCGTACCGTTCGTCGCTCTGATGTTCTTCGTCAACTTTCTCGACCGGACCGCGATCTCGTTCGCCGGACCCAACGGGATGAGCAAGGATCTCGGCCTCAGTGCCGCCCAGTTCGGCCTCGCGGCCGGGGTGTTCTTCGTCGGCTATATCGTGCTGGAGATTCCCAGCAATCTCGCTCTGCACAAATTCGGCGCCCGTCGCTGGCTCGCCCGCATCATGGTGACCTGGGGCATCGTGTCGTTGCTGTTCACGTGGGTAAGCAGCGTGAGCGGTCTGTATACGCTGCGCTTTCTGCTCGGCGTGACCGAGGCCGGCTTCTTCCCGGGCGCGATCCTGTTCCTGAGCATGTGGGTGCCGGCGAGGCACCGCAGTCATATCCTCGCACTGTTCTATCTCGCGCAGCCGCTGACGATCGTGATCGGCGCGCCGCTCGCCGCCTTGCTGATCGGTGCACACGGTCTGTTCGGGCTGGCCGGCTGGCGCATCATGTTCTTCGGCGTCGCGATCCCCGCGATTCTGATCGGCGTGGTCGCCTGGTTCTATCTGACCGACAAGCCGTCGCAGGCTAGCTGGCTGAGCGCCGCCGAGCGCGACTGGCTCAGCACGGAACTCGAAGCCGAGGAACAGCAGAAGGGCGCAAAAGCCGCGCTCGCGCAGCACGGCAATCCGCTCGCCGCGTTGACCAACGGCCGCGTGTGGATGTTCTCGCTGATGTACTTCGGCCTGATCTATGGCCTGTATGCGCTGGCGTTCTTCCTGCCGACCATCATAGGCGGCTTCGAGACGCGCTTCGGCACCCACTTCAACGTGTTCCAGAAGGGCTTGATCACCGCGATTCCGTATCTGCCGGCGGCGCTCGTGCTGTTCCTGTGGAGCCGCGATGCCACGCGGCGCGGCGTGCGCTCGTGGCACATCGCGGTGCCGTCGCTGATCGGCGCACTGAGCGTGCCGCTTGCGCTGCAGATGGGCTCGCCTACCGCGAGCATCGCGGTCATCACCGTCACGGCCTGCGCGATCTTCGCCGCGCTGCCGAATTTCTGGGCGCTGCCCGCGCGCTTCCTGTCGGGCGCGGCGGCCGCGGCGGGCATCGCCCTGATCAACACGGTCGGCAATATCGCGGGCTTTGCCGCGCCGTACATCACCGGTGTCGCGAAGGACATGAGCGGCTCGTATCAACTGCCGATGCTGATCGTCGGCGCGATGATGCTGATGTCTACCGTGCTCGCGCTGGCGATTGGCCGCACGAGTACCCGCGCGTCGCTCGAGCCGGCGCAAGCGCACTGACGTTCACCGATTGCGATTCACCGATTCACGTTCCCGGGGCCACGCGTTCCGGCTCACATCGACTGCTGAAGGAGAGTTGGAATGAAGGAGAAGATTGCATTGTTCGGCGCGGGCGGGAAGATGGGCGTGCGCCTGTCGAGTAACCTGCTCAAGTCGGACTACCGTGTCGCGCACGTCGAACCGGGCGCGGCGGGACAGAAGCGTCTGAAGGACGAACTCGGCATCGACGTGGTCGCGGCGGATGCCGCGCTGGACGGCGCCGACGTCGTGATTCTCGCGGTGCCCGATACGCTGATCGGCAAGCTGAGCCATGAAATCGCGCCGAAGCTGCGCCCCGGCACGATGGTGATGACGCTCGATGCGGCCGCGCCGTTCGCCGGCCATCTGCCGGATCGCAAAGACCTGACGTACTTCGTCGCGCATCCGTGCCATCCGGTCATCTTCAACTACGACACGGACGAAAAGTCGCTGCACGATCACTTCGGTGGCGCGCACGCGAAGCAGTCGGTCGTCAGCGCGCTGATGCAGGGCCCGGAGGAAGCATTCGATCTCGGCGAAGCAGTCGCGAAGGTGATCTATGCACCGATTCTGCGTTCGTATCGCTTGAGCGTCGATCAGATGGCGATTCTCGAACCCGGTCTGTCGGAAACGATTTGCGCGACGCTGCTATCCGTGATGCGCGAGGCGATGGACGAGACCGTGAAACGCGGCGTTCCGGAGCAGGCCGCGCGCGACTTCCTGCTCGGCCATATGAACATTCTGGCCGCGGTGATCTTCAACGAGATTCCCGGCGCGTTCTCCGATGCATGCAATAAGGCGATCGAGTTCGGCAAACCGCGTCTGATGCGCGATGACTGGAAGAACGTGTTCGACCGCGCCGAGATCGCCGAGAGCATTCGCCGCATTACGTGACCGATCAGACGCTGAACACTGCGCTGGAGTGCTGACAAATATGAGCGAAGCCATCCACGCTCGCTGGCCGGACGGCCTGCTGCTCGCCTACTACGGCGACGACTTCACCGGCTCGACCGACGCGATGGAAGCGATGAGCGCCGCCGGCGTGCCCACGCTGCTGTGTCTCGACGCGCCCACGCCCGAACTGCTCGCGCGCTTTCCGGGCGTACGTTGCGTGGGGCTCGCCGGATCGTCGCGCGGGCGCAGTCCGCAGTGGATGGACGACGAGTTGCCGCGCGCGTTTGCGAGCCTCGCCGCGCTCGGCGCGCCGATCCTCCAATACAAGGTCTGCTCGACTTTCGATTCGTCGCCGGAGACCGGTTCGATTGGCCGCGCGATCGATATCGGCGTGCAGCACATGCGGGGCAGATGGTCGCCGATGGTGGTCGGCGCGCCGCGTCTGAAGCGTTATCAGGCGTTCGGCAACCTGTTCGCAGCGGTCGATGGCATCGGTTATCGGCTCGATCGTCATCCGACCATGTCGCGCCATCCCGTCACGCCGATGAACGAAGCCGACCTGCGCATGCATCTGGCGCGGCAGACGCGACGCGGTATCGAGCTCATCGACTTCGTGCAGCTCGCCGCGCCCGATGCCGCCGCGAAGTTGCACACGCTGATGCGGGACGATCCCGCCGTCGTGCTGATCGACGTCCTCGACGAGGCATCGCTCGCCGCGGCTGGGCGCCTCGTCTGGGAAGAGCGCGGCGCGGGCGTCTTCACTGCGTCGTCGTCGGGCTTGGAGTATGCGCTCGCCGCGCACTGGCGCGCGACCGGGCTCGTGCCGGCAACGCCCTCTCTGCCTGTGGCCGGTTCCGTCGATGCGATCGCCGCCGTCAGCGGCAGCTGCTCGCCGGTCACGGCCGGGCAGATCCGCTGGGCGCGCGAGCATGGTTTTCGCGTCGAGCGGCTCGATCTGCGGCGCGCGCTGGATGCCAATACGCGCTACGCCGAAATCGAGCGCGCGGTGCAGGTAGCCGTCGACGCGCTGTCGCGCAGCCAAAGTTCGCTCGTGTTCAGCGCGGAGGGTCCGGACGATCCCGACGTGCTCGGCTTTGACGACCTCGCCGCACGCGTGTCGCTCACGCGCGCGCAGGCGGCGCGGCGCGTCGGTGAGGCGCTCGCCGACGTGATGCTGCGCACGCTCGAACGCACGGCGGTGTCGCGCGTGGTGGTGGCGGGCGGCGACAGCTCGGGTGAAGTGGCGAGCCGGCTCGGCATCTCGGCGTTGAGCGTCGCCGCGGGCATGGCGCCCGGCTCGCCGCTGTGCCGCGCATGGTCGGACGATCCGGCGCGCGACGGCCTCGAAATCGCGCTGAAGGGCGGCCAGGTCGGCGCGGCGTCGTTCTTCGGTTCGGTGCGCGCGGGGCGGCTTCTGGAATAATGTTGGTTTCTTCGACGCGAGTCATCGACGCGAGCAACAGGAATGGCCGAAACGATTCAGCGGCGCAAGCTATATCAGGAAGTGCTGGAGCGGCTGATGGAGCGCATCCAGTCGGGCCAGGTCGCGCCCGGCGAGCAACTGCCATCGGAGCGCGAGCTGATGGAAACCTACGGCGTGGGCAGGCCGGCTATCCGCGAGGCGCTGCAAACGCTCGAACGCGCGGGCATCGTCGAAATCGCGCACGGCGAGCGCGCGCGGGTCGTCGTGCCCACAGCGCAAAGCCTGATCGCGCAGATCGCGGTCGGCACGATGCATCTGCTGCGCACGCAGCCGGACATGCTCGATCACCTGAAATCAGCGCGTCTCTTTCTGGAAACCGGCACTGCCAGGATGGCCGCCGAGCGCGCGAGCGACGCCGATATCGAGCGCCTGCGCGCGAAGGTGCGGGAACAACGCGCGGCGCTCGCGGACCGCGATGCGTTTGTCGAGTGCGATATGGCGTTTCATCGTGAGATCGCATTGATCACCGGCAATCCGATCTACCCGTCCATCGTCGAATCGATCTTCCTCTGGGCCGCCGAATACTACCGGCCGATGGTGCGCGCGCCCGGCGCCGAGCAGCTGACGCTCGCCGAGCACGAACGTATCGTCGAGGCCATCGCGCGCCATGACGGCGAGGCGGCCGCGCAAGCGATGCACGCCCATCTGAGCCGCGCCAACGCGTTGTACGGCAAGCTGATTCTGTCGTAACGCGGCGCGCTAGTCGGACCGCTCAACCTCGCGCGTGCACGTGCGCGGCGCCGCGCGCGTCAGCGTTGTCCGTCGTCGCCAGAAACGCGGTCATCTCTTTCAGACTTTCGTTCATCTCCGCAGTCAGCCATTGCTCCAGCTGCTTGACCTCCGCATGCGCGCGCAGATGCGGCGCGACCCATAGCACCAGCTGACGCGGCCCGCGCACGAAGCCGAACGGCGCGCACAGCTTGCCGGAGATCAGGTCGTTCATCACCAGCATCTGCGGCACGAGCGCGATGCCCAGGCCGCACACGGCCGCCTGAATCAGCAGATAAAAGTGATCGTAAGCGCCGGCCGCTTCCTCCGGCATCGCCTCGACTCCGGTCGCGCTAAACCAGTCGGACCACGCTTCCGGGCGCGTTCTGGTCGACAGCAGCGCCGCCCGTTCGAGATCGCGTGGCGTCGCGAGGCCATGCTCCTTTGCATACGCGGGCGAGCAGACCGGGCCGATCCATTCGTCCATCAGTTGGCGCGTGAGCGCGTCTTTCGGCGGTTCGATCGTGTTCGCGCGGATCGCCACGCTGATCTTGTCACGCACGAAATCGATCTGGTCGTAGTTCATGTTGAACTGCAATTCCGTCTGCGGATAACGCTGATGAAAGCCCGCAATACGCGGAATCAGCCAATACATCATCACCGACGCCGAGCACGACAACGTCAGCGGTTCGGGCTTTAGCTGCTCGATGCTCGCATCGATCAGATTGAACGCGGCGCTCAGCCCCTCGGCGAGGCGCGCGCCTTCGGGCGTCGGATCGGATGCCTGGGCGGAACGCACGATCAGCGTGAGGCCGAGCGTTTCTTCCAGCGTTTTGATCTGCCGGCTGATCGCGCCGTGCGTCACGCACAGTTCGTGCGCGGCGAGCGTCATGCTGCGCAACCGGGCAACGGCTTCGAACGCGCGCAACGCGTTCAGGGAGGGGCGGGGGGTGTGCATGAATGTCTCCTTGTCCGTCGAGGGGAGCCCTGTCGGCGCGGAATCCTTGTACGTGATTTTTCTGGTTCGTATGAGATTTTCTCACAGCTTGCCGAGAACAAATCGATTGTCCCGCCGTTCCCGCGTGACTACAGTGCATTCACAAACAAGACGAATGCACACATTCGAACAGTCCTCGCCGGGCCTCGGCGACGGGTCGAAATTCAGGAGACAGACATGCAACTCAGAACGCTCGCCGCCTCGCTCGGCGCACTCGCGCTCGTATCGACGCTCGCGCCGAACGCCGTCGCGTCACCGGACAAACCGGTGATCGCGCTGGCCAATGCCTACTACGGCAACACCTGGCGGCATCAGATGGTCGACTCGTTCGACGCGGCCGCAAAGCAGGCCAAACAGGAAGGCAAGATCGCCGACTACATCGTCGTCAACGGCGACGGCTCGGTCGCGCAGCAGAACAGTCAGCTGGCCGAACTGATCCTCAAGAAAGTCGATGCGATCGCCGTCGACGCGGCCTCCGAGACCGCGGTGAACGGGATGATCCAGAAGGCCTGTCAGGCCGGCATCAAGGTCGTGTCGTTCGACTCGGTCGCAAGCTCGCCGTGCAACTACCAACTGAACTTCGACTTCACCGGCTACAAGAAGCAGGAAGCCGAGTGGGTGATGAAAAAGATCGGCGGCAAGGGCAACGTGATCCAGGTGCGCGGCGTGAAGGGCTCGGCACCGGACAACGACATGTACAACGCGCAGGTCGAGGTGCTGAAGCACTATCCGGACGTCAAGGTCGTCGCGACCGTTTACGGGCAGGCGACCGCGTCGGTCGCGCAGTCGGCGATCGCCAACGTGCTGCCGAGTCTGCCGCACGTCGACGCGGTGCTCGGTCAGGGCGGCAGCGACGACTTCGGCATCGCCCAGGCGTTCGAGCAGTACGGCGGCCAGTACAAGGACAGGATGCCGGTGATCGAAGGCGGCGGCAGCACCGACTTCATCAAATGGTGGGACGCGCAGAACAGGAAGAACGGCTACACGACGATCTCGATGAACACGACGCCCGGCATCGGCGCGGCGGCGTTCTATCTGAGCCTGTCGCTCGTGAAGGGCGCGCAGCCGCCGAAGAAGATGATCATGCCGGTGGCCACCGTCACTCAGGACAACCTGAAGGACTTCGTGAACAGCCCGTCGGGGATGATCATCAGCCCCACCTACACGCAGGTCTGGGTCGACAAGAATCTGCTGGCCAGCAAGTAACGCGGAGGAAGCGTGATGAACCGCGAGGATACGGTGCAGTTGCAGAACCGCGCGCGGCTCATCGTCCGCGCCAGCAATCTGACCAAGGTTTATGGGCCGACGCGCGCCAACGACGACATTTCGCTCGCGGTGAACTGCGGCGACGTGATCGGCCTGGTCGGCGGCAACGGCGCCGGCAAAAGCACGCTGATGCGCATGCTGTGCGGCACCACGCCGCCCGACTCGGGCACGATCGACTTCGGCGACGAAGCGCCGGCGGGCAGCGCCTACGAGGCGGGAATTGCGCAGCGGCGCGGGATTCGCATCGTGCATCAGGAGCTGTCGCTGTGCTCGAACCTGTCGGTCGCCGAGAACTTCTATCTGGAAGCGCCGGAAGCTGCGCGGTCGCGGCCTGGCTGGCGCCGCGTCTATCGTGAGCGCGCGCGCGCCGCGCTCGACGCGGTGTTCCCCGGCCACGGCATCGACGTGGACGCCGAAGCGGGGCAATTGCCGATCGGCGAGCGGCAGATGGTCGAGATCGCCCGCACGGTCGCAGCGCCTCACGTGAAGCTCGTGATCCTCGACGAGCCGACCTCGTCGCTCGGACTGGAGCGCAGCCGGCAACTGCGTGCCTACATCCATGCGAAGGCACTCGAAGGGCTCGCGTTCATTTTCATCAGCCACAAGCTGCACGAGATCGTCGACGTGGCGACGCGCGTGGTGCTGTTGCGCAATGGCCGGCTCGAATGGCAAGGCCCGGTCGCCGATGCGTCGGTGCCGGTGCTCGTGCGCTTGATGGGCGGCGAAGCCGCCGCCGCGCTGCGCGAGGCGAGCGACGCGCCGACTGCCGAGGGCAAGACGGGCGCGACCGCCGGTGTCTGCCTGCGCCTCGTCGGCGGTGCGGCCGGCAGCACCGCGATCGAGCTGCGGCGCGGCCAGATCGTCGGGCTCGCGGGTCTCGAAGGCAGCGGCCAGAAAGAGGTGCTGCACCAGATTTTCGCGGCCGCGCGACGCGATGCGCTCAAGGTCGAGCGCATCGGCGCGGTCAGCTTCGTGTCGGGCGACCGCCAGCGCGAGGGCGTGTTTCCGCTGTGGACGGTGCTCTCCAACGTTTCGATCGGCAGTCTTGCGGCGGGCTCGCCGTTTCGCCTCGTCACGCCGGCGGCCGAGCGCGACATCGCAGCTGACGCCGCAGCGCAGTTGCGGCTGGATGCGAGCCGTTTCGCGTCGGGCATCCTCGATCTGAGCGGCGGCAATCAGCAGAAGGCGCTGATGGCCCGCGCGCTGGTTTCCGACGCACCGATCGTGCTGCTCGACGATCCGACGCGCGGTGTCGACATCGCGGCCAAGCGCGACTTCTACCGGCTCGTCGCCGAGGTCGCGCGCTCGGGCCGGCTGGTGCTGTGGCATTCGACCGAAGACCTCGAATTTCTCGAATGCGACCGGGTGCTCGTGTTCGCCGGCGGCCGCGTGGTGCGCGAGCTGGACGGCACGGGCATCAGCGAGCAGGCCATCGTCGATGCGTCGTTCGTGCAGCCGTCCGGCATGGCCGCCGCGTCCGCCACGTCGCGCGTGGGGACTGGCGCGCTCGCTCGCCGCGTCGTGCAGATGGCGCCGTTCATCAGTCTCGCGCTCGTATTCGCCGCGATGATTCTCGCGAACCCCGCCACCGCTGGTGTGTTCGGCCTCGATCTGCTGCTCGGCCCGGCTTTGCCGCTCGTGCTGGTCGCGCTTGGGCAGATGTTCGTGATCGGCGGCAGTGAGATCGACCTCGGCGCGGGTGCGTTCGCGGGGCTCGTGAATGTATTGAGCGCGACGCTGCTGTTCGACCAGCCGGCGCTCGGCGTGCTCAGCCTCGTCGCCGCGATGGCGACCTACAGTGCACTCGGCTGGCTGATCCAGGCGCGGCGGATTCCGGCCATCGTGATCACGCTCGGTGCGTCGTTCATCTGGATGGGCATCGGCCACACGCTGCAACCGACGCCGGGCGGCGCGAGCCCCGCCTGGCTGTCGGCGCTGTTCACGTGGCAGGTGCCGGGCGTGCCGACTTCGCTGGTGCTGATCGTCGTCGCCGGTCTCGCCGCCTGGATGCTCGACCGTTCGCCGCTCGGCGTCACGCTGCGCGCGTTCGGCAACAACCCGGTCGCGATGGCGCGCGCCGGCTGGTCCGCGCCGCGCTATGCAGCGGTGCGTTACATGCTCGCGGCCGCCTTCATCGTCACCGCGGGCCTCGCGCTCACCGCGATCAACACCGCGAGCGACGTCAATGCCGGGTCGAGCTATACGCTGCTCGGCGTTGCGGGTGTCGTGATCGGCGGCTGCAGCCTGATGGGCGGACGCATCTCGCCGGCCGGCGTGGTGGCCGGCTCGGTCGCGCTCGCCCTGATCGGCGCGCTGCTCGGCACGCTGAACGTCAGCTCCGATTTCAACGCGGCCGTGCAGGGTGCGCTGCTGGTCGTGATCCTCGCGCTGCGTGCGCTGGTCACCCGTAACGGGAGTGAAGAATGAAGCGCTCGACTTCGACACAACTGGCGGACTGGACCGCGCGCAACCGCTGGGCGTGGGCCGCGCTTGCCGTCGTGCTGCTGTGGCTGACGCTGTCGGTCGTGACCAGAAATTTCAGCGTCAGCTCGCTGTCGGGCGTCGCGGTATCAAGTTCCTTTCTCGCGCTGTGCGCGCTCGGCCAGATGGCGGTGGTGACCACTGGGCGCGGCAACATCGATCTGTCGATCGCGAGCGTGATGACGCTGTCCGCCTATCTCGCGCTGATCGTGATCGGTGGCAGCGACGCGCGGCTCGTGGCCGGCGTCGCGGCGACGCTCGGACTCGGTCTCGCGGTCGGCGCGGTGAACGCGGCGCTGGTCGTGCTGTGCCGGATTCCGGCGATCATCGCGACGCTGGCCACAGGCTACATCCTCGCGAGCGCGACGCTGCTCGCCAATCGCGCGATCCCCGGCTTCAAGGTCGCGCCCGCGATTCACTTCATCGCGACCGGCCGGATCGGCGCGATGCCGGTGATCGTGCTGGTCGCGATCGGCGTGACCGCGCTGTTTTGCGTGACCCTCAGATACACCGCGTACGGCCGCATGTTGTCCGCGGTCGGACAGAACGTGCGCGCCGCGCGTCTCGCCGGCGTACGCACAGCGCGCGTGACCGCGAGCGCGTTCTTCACCAGCTCGGTGCTGGCCGCGGTGGCGGGTCTGCTGCTGGGCGGCTACGTGGGCGGCGCGTTCCTCGAAATGGGCCAGCCTTATCTGTTGCAATCGCTCGGCGCGGTGGTGCTCGGCGGCTCGGCGACGCCGCTCGGTACGCTGATCGGCAGCATGCTGCTGGTGCTGGTCGTCACGACGATGCAGATCGCGGGCCTGCCGCCGGGCATCCAGGATGTGGTGCAGGGCGTCGTGATCATCACCGTGCTCGCGCTGGCGGGTGGCGGCGCGCTGCGCCGCTCGATCCGCAAAGCTCGCTCGGCCACGCCGCCGGCGAGTGGCGGCATGACGCGGCCGGCGGCTTGAGCGGCGCTCTGGAGCGACCTGGCTATGTCAGAGCGTGACTTTCTCGAACTCGACGAACGCTTCAGCCGCTGCGTGCGGCGCAGCGAGCACGTGCACCGGCTATACAGCGGCTGCCGTTGGGCCGAAGGACCGGTGTACGTGCCGGCGGGCCGCTATCTGCTGTGGAGCGATATCCCGAACGATCGCGTGCTGCGCTGGGACGAAACCGACGGCCGCGTCAGCGTATTCCTCACGCCAGCGCGCTATGCGAACGGCCACACGCTCGATCGCGAAGGCCGTGTCCTGCGCTGCGAACACGGTTCGCGCTCGCTCACGCGCTCCGAGCACGACGGCAGCGTGACGACGCTCGCGTCTCACCATCAGGGTAAGCGCCTGAACAGCCCGAACGACGCGGTCGTGAAGTCGGACGGTTCGATCTGGTTCTCCGATCCGGCCTACGGCATCGACGACGACTTCGAAGGCCACGCCGCGCCGTCGGAGATCGGCGCGTGCCACGTGTACCGCATCGACGCGCACAGCGGTGAATGCGCGATCGTCGCCGATGACTTCATCCGCCCGAACGGTCTCGCATTCAGCCCGGACGAACAGCGGCTGTATATCGTCGACAGCGGCGTCACCCATGTGAAGGACGGTCCGCGTCATATCCGCGTTTTCGACGTCAGCGGGCACGCGCTGCGCGGCGGCGAGTGGTTCGCCAACTGCACGAACGGCATGTTCGACGGATTGCGTGTCGATAGTGCGGGACGGCTGTGGGCAGGCGCGGCGGACGGCGTGCATTGCTACCACCCGGACGGCACGCTGCTCGGCAAGATCCTTACACCCGAACCCGTCGCGAACGTCGCGTTCGGCGGCCCGCAACACAATCAGCTTTTCATTTGCGCGACCACGTCGCTCTATGCGGTCAGGCTGCCTGTCACCGGCGCACGCAGACCCACCGCTCCATCCGAACACGAATCGTCAAGGAGCACATCGTGACCGAACGCATCCACGCGACCTACTGGCTGGAAACCGGCGTCGACCCGCAAGAGGCCGCCGACGTGATTGCAGGCGAGCAGTCGAGCGGCACCTTCATCGCGCTGCCCAACGAGACGCCGGAACTGAAAGCGCGCGCCGGCGCGCGGGTCGAGCGTCTGGAGCTGCTCGGTCACAGCGACACGCCGGGTCTAAGCGGCGGCGTGCAATCCAAACGCTATACGCAGTGCGTGCTCGAGTTGTCGTGGCCGATCGAAAACTTCGGCGCCTCCCTGCCGAATCTGATGTCGACGATCGCGGGCAACCTGTTCGAGCTGCGCCAGGTGTCAGGCTTGCGGCTCAAAGATCTGCAACTGCCGGCGTCGTTCGCGGCCGCCTATCCGGGGCCCGCGTTCGGCATCGATGGTACTCGCCGGCTGTCGGGGGTCGCGCGCGGCCCGCTGATCGGCACGATCATCAAGCCGAGCGTGGGCTTGTCGCCGCAGGAAACCGCCGAGCAGGTGAAGGAGCTGGTCGCGGGCGGCATCGATTTCATCAAGGATGACGAACTGCAGGGCGATGGTCCGCATTGCCCGTTCGATGAGCGCGTGCGCGCGGTGATGCGGGTCGTCAACGAGCACGGGGAGCGCACCGGCAAGAAGGTGATGGTGGCGTTCAACGTGACCGGCGATCTCGATCAGATGAAGCGCCGTCACGATCTGGTGCTGGCGGAAGGCGGCACCTGCGTGATGGCGGTACTCAACTCAGTCGGCCTTGTCGGGCTGCACGAACTGCGACGCCATAGCCAGTTGCCGATTCATGCGCATCGCGCAGGCTGGGGTTATCTGACCCGATGTGAAGCGTTGGGATGGGACTACGCGCCATGGCAAAAGCTATGGCGGCTCGCGGGCGCGGACCATCTGCACGTGAACGGCCTGCGCAACAAGTTCAGCGAATCGGACGACAGCGTGATCGCGGCCGCTCGCGCGGTGCTCGCGCCGGCGCTGGACGCAGCGCCGATGCGCGCGATGCCGGTGTTCAGTTCGGGCCAGACCGGTTTGCAAGCGTCGGACACGTATGCGGCAATCGGCTGCGCGGATCTGATCCATACGGCGGGTGGCGGCATCTTCGGTCATCCACAGGGCGTTGCCGCGGGCGTCGAGGCATTGCGCGAAGCGTGGATCGCGGCGATGGAAGGCGTGCCGCTCGAGCGTCATGCCGCGCGCAGCCGCGCGCTGGCGGGAGCGCTGGAATTCTGGAAGTGAACAGATGAGCAGATGAGCAAGATGCAGTGCTTGATGTAGCTGTACCCGATAACGAAGTACACAGGAGACAGACCATGAAAGCATCGAAGCCGTTGTTCGCCCTCGCGTTGGCCACCCTGGCGCTCGTCGGTACGACGAGCGCGCAGGCGGCCGACTTGATCGCCATCATCACCCCGTCGCACGACAATCCGTTCTTCAAGGCCGAAGCCGATACCGCGGATGCCCGCGCTAAGGCGCTCGGCTACAGCACCATCGTGCTGGTTCACGACGACGACGCGAACAAGCAGTCGCAACTGGTCGACACCGCGATTGCGCGCGGCGCGAAGGCGATCGTGCTGGATAACGCCGGTTCCGAGGCGTCGATCTCGGCGGTCAGGAAAGCGAAGGACGCGGGCATTCCGGCGTTCCTGATCGACCGCGAAATCAACGCGACCGGCATTGCGGTCGCGCAGATCGTGTCGAATAACTATCAGGGCGCGCAACTCGGCGGCCGGGCATTCGTCAAGGCGCTGGGCGAGAAGGGCAACTACGTCGAGCTGGTCGGGCGCGAGTCCGATATCAACGCGGGCATCCGCTCGAAGGGCTATCACGACGTGATCGATCAGTTCCCGAACCTGAAGATGGTCGAGCGGCAATCGGCGAACTGGAGTCAGACCGAAGCGTATCGGGTGATGGAAACGATCCTGCAGAGCCATCCTGACATCAAAGGCGTGATCGCCGGCAACGACACGATGGCGATGGGGGCGTCGGCCGCGCTGAAAGCGGCAAAGCGGCCGGACGTGATCGTGGTCGGCTTCGACGGCAGCAACGACGTGCGCGACGCGATCAAGCGCGACGAAATCCGCGCGACTGTGCTGCAACCGGCCGCGCTGGCCGCCAACGAAGCGGTCGAACAGGCCGACAAGTATCTGAAGACGGGCTCGACCGGCAAGCCCGAAAAGCAGCTGATCAACTGCACGCTGATCACCAGGGCGAACGCCGGCAAGCTCGACATGTTCGCGCTGCGCTGATCGCAGACCGACGCGAGGATGCCGGGGGGCGCATCCTCGCGCCGCGACATGCTGTTCCATCGGTGTGGCATGAGGTGAACCATGAGAGGTTGCATTGGTGGCGCGCTCATCGTGATCGCAATGAGCGGTGCCTTGACTGGTTGCAAGCTGGTCAAGCATGACGCGCAGGCGTCGAAACATTCGCGCGATGCGTACGCTTCCGCGGGCTACGATCCGAACGCGATGGTCGCGTCGATGTGGGCCGCGAAGATCGTGCCCGACGTCGAGAAACGCGCGACCGACTACCCGGCGTTGCGCGACGCGATCAAGGCGGACCCGGACGCGGCGGGCCGCAAGTACGGCTATCGCGGCAAGGACGACGGCGCGCCGTGGAATTTCCCGACGAAGCTGCACGGCAAGATCGTCGAAGTGGACACGCAGTCGAGCCAGGGCACGGTCGGCGTCGATGTCGACGGCGACGGCAAGGCCGATGTGATCGTCGATGTCGGCCCGACGGTGCTCGGCACCACGCTGCGCGACACGCTCGATTTCATTTCGTTCGAGAGCTTTCGCAATCAGATCGAATATGCGCAGTTCGGCACAGCGCTCAACAGCTATGCGGCGACGCATGTGATGAAGCCGCTGCCGCGCGACGGTCTGAAAGGCAAGGAAATCACCGTGACGGGCGCGTTCTCCTACGACTCGTCGGCGGAACAGCCCGAGGTGGTGCCGCTCGCGATCGCAGTGGGAGACAAATCATGAGCGCGACGCCTGCGCAGGACGAGGCGATTCTGCAGGTCGAGGCGGTGACCAAGGTCTATCCGGGCACCATCGCGCTGAAGGAAGTGAACTTCGCGGTGCGGCGCGCGGCCGTGAACGTGCTGGTCGGCGAAAACGGCGCGGGCAAGTCCACGCTGATGAAGATCATCGCGGGCGCCGAGAAGCCCACCTCGGGGCGGCTGATGCTCGACGGTGCGCCGATCGAGCTGGAAAGCAGCGCGCAAGCGTTGCAGCGGGGCATCGGCATCGTCTATCAGGAACTGAATCTGTTTCCGAACCTGTCGATTGCCGAGAACGTCTTCATCGCGCACGAAATCACGCGTGCCGGTGTCCACATCGACATCGACGCGCAACGGCGGCGTGTGCGTGAGCTGCTCGCGCGTCTCGAACTCGATCTGAGTCCCGACACGCTCGTCGAGGATCTGCGCATCGGCCAGCAGCAACTCGTGGAAATCGCCAAGGCGCTCGCGCATGATGCACGCGTGCTGATTCTCGACGAACCGACTTCGGCACTGAGCGCGGCCGAGGTCGACGTGCTGTTCCGGGTGATCGCCGAGCTGAAAGCGCAAGGCGTCGCGATCGTCTACATCTCGCACCGGCTGGAGGAGCTGATCCGCATCGGCGACTACATCGCGGTGATGCGCGATGGCCGTATCACCGGCCATCAACCGATGGCGCAGGTCGACGTGCCGTGGATCGTGCGTCAGATGGTGGGCCGCGACACCAAGGATTTCTCGCGGCCGATCGGTCATGCGCGCGGCGGCGAGGTGCTGTGCGTGCGCGACGTGTCGCTGCCGGGCAAGACCCACGGCTTCACGGTCGATCATGTATCGCTGACGCTGCATGCCGGGGAAATCGTCGGCATTTACGGGCTGATGGGGGCAGGCCGCTCCGAGTTGTTCGAGTGCATCCTCGGCTGTCACCGCCAAGCGAGCGGGGAGGTCGTGCTCAACGGCAAGCGTCTGCAGGGCAAGCCGGTGTGGGACCGGGTCGCGGCGGGCATCGCACTGATCCCCGAGGATCGCAAGACCGATGCGCTTCTGCCGGTGCTGTCGATCGGCGAGAACATGACGATCGCGAGCCTCTCCGAATTCGCGCGGGGCTTTCACCTCAATTCCGCGCGCGAGCGGCGCACGATCGGCCAGTACATCCGCGAACTCGCGATCAAGGTCGCGGACTGGCGGCTGCCGGTCAGCTCGCTGTCGGGCGGCAATCAGCAGAAGGTGGTGATCGCGCGGGCGCTGATGACCACGCCGACCGTGCTGCTGATGGACGAGCCGAGCCGCGGCATCGATGTCGGCGCGAAGGCGGACATTTTCAAGGTGATGCGCGATCTGGCCGTGAAAGGGCTCGGCATCCTGTTCGTCACGTCGGATCTGGAAGAGGTGATGGCGCTGTCCGATCGCATTCTGGTGATGTCGAACGGGCGACTGACCGCCGAGTTCGACGCGGCAGAGGCGACCCAGCACGCGCTCGTCGCCGCCTCGGCGATCGGGCATCGCACGGCTCAAGCGGGCGCATCCGCCGACACAATCACTGCATGAGGGAGAACCGGATGGCGATCAACATGAAGGGCGAGGCAGCGGGCGCGAGTTTGAGCGAGGCGCCGTTGCTGTTGCTGCTCAAGGTGCGCACGTTCATCGCGTTGTTCGCGGTGGTGATCTTCTTCTCGTTCGCGGCGCACAATTTCCTGAGCTGGGAAAACCTGCTGATCATGTCGCGCCACGTCGCGCTCAATGCCTTTCTCGCGATCGGCATGACCTTCGTGATCGTGGCGGGCGGCATCGATCTGTCGGTCGGGTCGATCGTCGGCCTGTCGGGCATGGTGGCGGGCGGTTTGATCCTCCATGGCATTGCGCTCGGCGACGAGTACACGCTGTACCTGAGCGTGCCCGAAGTGATCATCGTCGCGCTGCTGACCGGCGTCGCGGTCGGCGCGATCAACGGGCTGCTGATCACGCGCCTGAACGTCGCGCCGTTCATCGCGACGCTCGGCACGCTGTATATCGCGCGCGGCGCTGCGCTGCTGTCGTCGAATGGCGAGACGTTTCCGAATCTGACCGGCGACCCGGACTATGGCACCACCGGCTTTCCGATCATCGGCTCGGCGACGATCCTGGCGATTCCGTTGACGATCTGGCTGCTGGTGGCGGTCGGCGCGCTCGCCGCCTATATCGCCGGACGCACGCCGCTCGGCCGTCAGATCTATGCGGTCGGCAGCAACGAGCGCGCGGCGCAATTGTCCGGCGTGCGGGTCAACCGCGTGAAGATGTTCGTCTATATGTTTTCGGGGCTGTGCGCGGCGATCGTCGGCTTGATCATCGCGTCGGAACTGGTCGCCTCGCATCCGATGAGCGGCGAAACCTTCGAGCTCAACGCGATCGCGGCGGCGGTGCTCGGCGGCACTTCGATGTCCGGCGGGCGCGGCAAGATCGGCGGCACGATCATCGGCGCGTTCGTGATCGGGATCCTGTCGGACGGGCTCGTGATGATGGGCGTCAGCGCGTTCTGGCAAACCGTGATCAAGGGCGTGGTGATCGTCGCGGCAGTCGTCGTCGACCAGGTCCAGCGGCGCGTGCAGCAGCGCTTCGCATTGCAGAAGCAAGCGGCGACGGGGGCCTGAGCGATGAGCGGAGCGAGCATGCAAACCATTTCTAACGGAGAGCGGAACGTGTTCAAAGGCGCGCTGATCGGCTGCGGGTTTTTCTCGCGCAACCATTTGCATGCGTGGCGCGAGATTGGCGAGGCACGCATCGTCGCGCTGTGCGATGCAGACGAAACGCGGCTGCATGCGGCCGGGCGTGAGTTCGGCATCGAGCGTCTTTATTCGGATGCCGCCGCGCTGCTGGAAAGCGAGCAGCTCGATTTCGTCGATATCGCGACCACGGTGGCGAGCCATCAGGCGCTCGTCGAACTTGCCGCGCGGGCCAAAGTCGCGGTGATCTGTCAGAAGCCATTTGCGCGCTCGCTCGACGATGCCCGCGCGATGGTCGACGCATGCAACGAGGCGCGCGTGCCGCTGATGGTTCACGAGAACTTCCGCTGGCAAAGCGCGATCCAGGCGGTCGGCGCGGCCTTGCATCGCGGCGAGATCGGCCAGCCGTTCTGGGGGCGGGTGTCGTTCCGCTCGGGGTTCGACGTGTTCAGCGGCCAACCGTATCTGGCCGAAGGCGAGCGCTTCATCGTCGAGGATCTTGGCATTCATGTGCTCGATATCGCGCGGTTTCTGTTCGGCGACGTAAAGCGGCTGTACGCAAGCACGTCGCGCGTGAATCCGGCGATCAACGGCGAGGACGTCGCGACGATCATGCTGAGTCATGAGCAGGGCGTGACCAGTATCGTCGACTGCAGTTACGCGACGCGGCTGCCGCGCGAGCTGTTTCCGCAAACGCTGATCGAAGTGGATGGCTCGGGCGGCACGCTGCGCCTGTTCGCGGACTACCGGTTGCAGATTCACAACGCTGCGGGAACCGGGATACGCGACGTGAGGCCGCCTGCATTGTCGTGGGCGAGCGCGCCGTGGGAAGCGATTCAGGGCAGCGTGGCCAGCATTCAGTCGCATTGGATCGACTGCCTGCGGCGCGGCGTCGAGCCGGCGACCAGCGGGCGCGACAACCTGGCGACACTCGCGCTCGTCGAAGCGACCTACCTGTCGGCGCGGCAAGGACGCAGCATCGAGATATCGGAGATGTTCGGCGCTGACACGAAGGGGGCGCGGTGAGCGTGGACCTCGCGATGGCCCGATACGGCACCACGCAGGCCAAGGAGCAGGAGCGGCGCGTGCTTGCGGGCCCGTGGTCGGCGCTGCTGGTCGACGGCGCGTTGCGCGAGATCCGTTATCGCGACGTCGAAGTGATCCGCTCGGTCGCGTTCCTGGTTCGCGACAAGGACTGGGGCACCTGTCGTCCGCTGCTGGAGGGCGTCGAACTCGACGAGGACGAGCTCCGCTTTCGGATCGCCTATCTTGCGCAGTGTGCGAATCCTGATGGACAGGTGCTGAACTACGATTTGGGCATCGTCTGCACGGCTGATGGCGTGCTGCGCTTCGACGCATCCGTGACCGCACACGATGCTTTCCTGACGGCCCGCTGTGGATTCTGCGTGCTGCATCCGATCGACGGCGTGGCAGGCGTGCCCGTTCGCGTCGAGCATGGAGACGGCACACGAGAGGAATCCGTGTTTCCGGAACTGATCGATCCATGGCAGCCGTTCAAGGACATCTGCGCGATCGAACACGATCTCGCCTGCGGGCTCACGGTGCGCTGCGCATTCACCGGCGACGTGTTCGAGATGGAAGACCAGCGCAACTGGTCCGATGCATCGTTCAAGACGTACTCGCGACCGCTTGTGTTGCCCTGGCCTTATACGCTGGAAGCGGGCGCCACGGAGCGCCAGAGCGTGACGCTGAGCGTCACGGAGCGGAGTGGCGCCTGGTGGCCGGGCAGCACATGCGCACCGTCGATCCCTGCGCAGGACGACCTCGCGACGATCACGCTCGACCCCGCCCGGGAAGCGGTCGAGACGATGCCGGCACTCGGCATCGCGATTGCCGCAAGCGAGATCGACGCTGCGCTCGCTTATCCCGAGCTGCTGGCCGAGCTGGCCCCGCAACAAATCACGTTGAGCTTCGATCCGGTAGCTGGCCACCGGCTGGCCGAACTGGAGCGGTTCGCGGCATTGCAGCGGCGCGCGGGTGTCGCGGCCGTGCTCGAATACGCGCTGCCGGGCGCCGATGAGCCGCGGCGCGAACTCGATGCGCTGGCCGCGCTGATCGAGGCAGCCGGGTTGCAGATCGTCGGCATCGTCGTCAGCCCGTCCGTGCATCGGCAGTCGAACCCGCCGGGCAGCATCAGCCCACCATGTCCCGCGCTCGACGACGTCTATCGCGCCGCGCGCGCGGCCTTTCCGGGACTCAGGATCGGCGGCGGGATGCTGAGCTATTTCACCGAACTCAATCGCAAGCGTCCGCCGCTGGAACTCGTGGACTGGGTGACCCACGCGACCTGTCCGATCGTCCACGCGGCCGACGATCGTAGCGTGATGCAGACGCTCGAAGCCATTCCACACATCACCCGATCATGTCGCTCGCTGGTCGGGGCGCAGCCGTATTCGATCGGGCCGGTGTCGATCGGCATGCGCCAGAATCCGTACGGCTCGCGCGTGATGCCCAACCCGCGCCGCGAACGGATTGCGATGGCCGGCTTCGATCCGCGCCAGACCGCGCTGTTCGGGGGCGCATGGCTCGCCGGTTACGCGGCGGCGCTGGAAGGTGCGCAGATCGACACATTGACGCTAGGTGCGTTGACGGGAGAGCGAGGTCTCGCAGACGTCAGCGATGGGGTGACGCGGTATCCGATGTACGCAGTGGCCCGCGCGCTCGCCGCTATGTCTGGATCGGACAGGCTCCCTGTCGCCGTCGCGGCGGCGGAGCGCTCCGCGATCGCATGCATCGCCGCGCGAGACCCGCAAGGGCGCATTCGAGTCGTGGTAGCCAATCTGACTGACCGCGCGCGTACGGTGCGACTGACGCTTCGTGGGGGAGGCGTGTCTCTCGACGCGTTGATCAGTGATGAGGAGACGGTGCGAGGGACGGACGTCATGCGGGGGGCCGCGTCGGCGGAGCTTACTCGCCCGGTGTTGCTGCGTCCGTATGCTTTTGTTATCGGGGTGTCTTTCTGACGTTCGTGCATTGTGTGCCAGGAGCCCGCCTGGGCAGCGGAAGGCGTACCGGACCAAACGCTAAGCCGAGGCGATTGTTTAGCACGTGCGGTTCGAGTTCAAGCGTTTCCACGGGGGCAAGGACGACGCGCTTTAGCGAAAAACAGCGAATTCAGTCCTTTCGCATGCGTGCAACCAATGCGAGCAAGCGGGCATTCATTTCCTCAGCCTGCAAATGCGCGTGCCAACCGTGACCAGGAAGCAGCCATTCGAAGCGATACGCGGCCAACTTGCCCAGCGATTCGGTGAGCGCTGTCCACGAGTACCAGCACGCGTCCCTGAACGCGACGAGGTCCTGCTGGCGTGGGCTCCAGGCAAGCGAATCACCCGAGAACAGCACGCGATCATCGAGCTGGTACACGACGCTACCGCGAGTGTGTCCGGGTACAGGGATCGCGCGCACGCCGGCCGCAATGCTCAGTGCTGAACCGTCGTCGAGCAGATCCGTCGCATACGGGGCGGCCGACACGTCCTCGCGGTGAATCCAGACGCGCGCGCCGAATTGACGCGCGTATTTGTCCGCGTCTGCGACGTCGTCACGATGCGACAGCAAAATGTGCGCAATACCGCCAGCGCCGTCAAACCATTTCACGAGTTCCGCCGCATAGCGCGGGGAGTCGATGAGCAGATTGCCTTCCGGACGCGCGGCAAAATAAGAATGTGCGCCAAACGACGACCGTGCGTTGAATCCACAGCGCCACACGCCCGATGTGATCTGCTGCGGAAAGATCGCTGCGTTCGGACGAGGCTGTTTCGTTTCGCTGCGTACCGACGCCGTAGGGCATACGAGTACCGCGCGCCAGGCATCGAGCTGCTCTTCCGGTGTGGCCGGCTGCCGAACGAAGACACTTTTGTCGTTGCGCTCAACAATCAGCCCAGGCGCTACGTGACGAGATGCACCGCAATTGATGCATGCAGTGTCGATGTACCACTCTCCTGAAGCAGAGTCGGTATTACGTATGGGCTTCATCTGATGCTCCCGGGCTGACGTGCGCATCCGCCGGCTCGACGCTCGCTGGCGTCTCGCGGCCGTTGGAGGGATTGTTACACGATCATTGATGTACAGGCGCAAACGGCTCGTTCGTCACGCCCTTGTCCCGCCTGTCTCTGAGCAAACGCGCACTTTCTGACCCACCAGTTAACCCCCGCAACGCGATCATCACGCGCCGGACTGGACGGGACCGCGCAGGAATGAATTCGGCCTGATCGCCGCTCATCGACCCTGTTAGTTTTTGCGTTGATAGCGCCGCCATAGCCTCATGATCACCGTGTAGGCGAGCACTGCCACGATCAGTTCGATAGACAGCCATACCACGAAATACAAATCGCCGGGATCTTCAATACCGAGCCAATCCGAAGCACGCCACCACGCACGCGCTTCGCTTGCTGTCCACTTATTGGATAGCGGGATATAACGAACGGAAATAAAAAACAACCCGATAAACAGCGCGACCTTGAATAGCCTACGGACAAGTGCGGACATCATTCGCTATTTCTCAACGTTGCCTTTTGCCGCGACAGTGCCGCCATAGCCTGATGATCACCACATAGGCAAGCGTCGCCACAAGCAGATCAGCGAGCAGCATGACCGGGATGTATAAATCATCCGGGTCGCGAATGCCAAGCCGATTTGCAGCGTGTAACCACGCAAACGCCTGCCTTTCCGGCATCGGTATAGGGAATGTGTGGACGTAGGGCACGGAAAGGCAGAACAGGCCAACAAATAGCGCCACCTTGAACAGCCTACGGACAAGTGTTGCCATACGTGATGACCTCAATTGTTCCGTAGGCGCGAAGCCCCGAATTGCCGGCAGGAATGGTCATGGTGTGCAGCAGCGCGTTATGGATTCTCAGAAAATCCGTGCGGCTCGGAAGCGTAATACAGCCGAGTGAAATACCTTGGCCACCTCCCGGATGCAACCGGAATTGTCCGCGCTTGACACCACCGATCCATGTCACGTCGTCAATGAGTCCATCATCCCGATACAGTGCGAACCATTCGCGATGATGTACCGCACTCCCAATCGCTGAATTAACTGTGTCCTTTATCGAAGCCCAAGCTTGAGACCCGAAACCGCCAGTGGGCCGGTCTACGATCCAGTATCTTCGGGCAGGGGTCGGACCGTTACTTGGCACAGCCGTGCAGCCACCGCGATTGCGGTATTGATCGTTTCCAGAATACGCGTCGAACGTGCCGACACCGAAAATTGTGAGCGGCGAAAACTGCTCGTTGTTCACCAAAAACTTACCCTGATGGGCCATTGTCACGCCCCCTTATCCGCGCTCATTCCACGAATCGGTGTATTTGATATTGCCATCAAGGTAATGCCACGTGATGCGGTCGTCCATCATGGAGACCGCTTCAACGTGATTGAGTGCGGATGCCTGCGCCAGCCTGGTATTAGCCATGCCGGGGTTGATGCCACACACTTTCACACCTTCGATCGTCATCACGAAATAGACTTCCTCTTTGCCTGCATCGTTGATGCGATACCACTTGATCTCGGCGGACTGCAGCGTTTGCCCCTTCGCCACGGCCTCCTTTTCGAACGCAATCGGCGAGTGCGAGCGCGCGCCGGTAATCTTGCCGTTAGCCGCATCAACTGGCAGATTCACGCCGTGGCTGAAGCTGATAATTTCAATGCTTCCCTCGCGATCCTGAACGGTTGACGAGCCTTTGATGTCTGCGCCGCCATCATCTTTCAGCCACATGTGCAGGAATCGGCATCTTGAATTTTTCCTTGAATGGTTAAATGAGCGCTGCATGGTTACGACCTCATTTTTAATAAGGTATGCGCTACGAACGGACAATTTTTTACCCGGCTACGCAAGCATTTGCAACGGGGATGCTATGCACTATCAATACCTTGACGTGATTTAACAAACATCGGAACTGTGACTGCGATCTGATCGAGCGCAGCGCGCAGGCAAAAAAAGACCCGCGCGATGCGGGTCGGGTGGATGTCCTGCGATCAGGTCTCGGATCGCTGGCGCTTCGCCTTCCTTCGCGGCTTTATCTGCGCCTTGCCTGCGTCCGGGGCGTGCTGCAATGTGCCTGCCGCACAATCTGCGATCCATTGATTGACCTCGCTTTCACGCCAGCGCACGGCCGCCACGCCGACCTTGATGGGTTTGGGGAACTTGCCTTGGGCGATCTTCAGATAGATCGTCGTTCCGGTCAGGCCAATACGCTGCTCGACCTCGGCGCGGCGTAGCAGGCGCTCATTCATGCGCTGCGTGACCTCTTATCGCCGCGAGCCACCGGAAGGGTTGCCAGACCACTGCGATGCCCGCGCCACGAAAGAGTACGGCCTGGCCGAGCTCGACGAAATGCGTGGTGGGCGCGGCGAGCATGACGTTCTGGGCGAACTGCGGCATGCTGCGCTCGAGCGTGGCCATGAAAATGCCCGTCGAAGTGGTGGCGAACAGGTGCAGCGCCGCTCCAGCGAGAAAGAGCGCGACCGATCCTTCAATCGGTACGTGCAGCGCGCCGCGCACGATGAAGGTCACGCCGGCGGGGCCGTTCACGGAACTCGGGGCGGGCAGCCGCTAGCGCGGGCGGCTGCCGTTACGACCAAAAGCGATCTGGATAACAGCTCAGAAAAAACACGCAGCTTTAACCGCTGAAAATGCCCAAAACGGAAGTTATCTGGTTAAATCCCCGAAAGCCAGTCGAGTTCGTCCACATATACCGTCGATGCTCGCGCGCGGCAATCTACCCGCTGTCCAATATAGGGATCGTCAAGACACATGGAGAATCTTCTCGTCGAAATCAGTGCGGGCAGATGGGCCTTCCTGCTGGATATGCTCACCGCGTTCTCGATTCGTCTGGGCGCCGCTGCGGGCATACTGGTGATCGGATGGTGGGTCGCGCGCCGCGCTTCGATGTCGCTGAGCCGGCTTCTTGCGCGTCAATCACGCATGGACGCCACGCTGCGACCAATCCTCTGCGACATCGGCCTGTGGGGCATTCGCATTGTCGCGATCGTCGGTGCGCTGTCGCAGTTAGGCATCCAGACGGCCAGCATCATTGCCGTGCTTGGCGCAGCCGGTCTTGCGGTCGGTCTCGCGCTGCAAGGCACGATGCAGAACATCGCGGCCGGCATCATGCTGCTACTGTTGCGGCCGTTCAAGGTCGGCGACTATATCGAGGGCGGAGCCGGCAGTGTCGCGGGCACGGTCGACGAAGTCAATCTGTTCACCACGCGTCTCACCAAACCCGACGGCATTTGCGAATACGTGCCGAACAGCGCGTTGTGGAGCAATTCGATCCGCAACTTCAGCCGTAATCCGATGCGCCGGCTCGATCTCGAAGTGGAGATCTCGATCGGTGACGATGTGGATCGCGCGCTTGAGGCGCTGCGCACGCTCGCCGCCGCCGACCCGCGTGCGCTCCGCGATCCCGCGCCGCAGGTGATGGTCATCCGCTTCGACGACAGCACGGCGGTGCTGAATATCCGCGTCTGGTCGAACACGGACATGTTCTGGACCATGCGCTGGGAACTCGCGCGCCGGGTGCGTCAAACACTGACCGACGCGCAATGTTCGCTGCCGTTGCGCACCCGTGAATTGCACATCGTGCCGAGCGCGACGGCCGCGTCGGTCACCGGCGCAGCCGCCGGTCAGGCAGAATCATCCGCGATCAGAAAACCGGAGCAGGGGGTGTAGCCCCGGTTCTTCGATCCCGCGGCATAGCGATCGCAGTTGTTCTGCGTTCCTTGCCGCGACAAAACCCTGCATGCAATGTCGTTCACCGCCTGTCCGATTCGCTCGCGACGAGCGGCGGTAGCGGGCAGTCGAGCGTGTCGCAAACGGCGCGGAGCAGCTCTGCTCCACGGACGGTGACCTGCTGCTCCGCCAGGATGCACGCCGCGCAGGCGGCGACGATCCGGCGCTTGATTGCCGGAACGGATTGATTGAGCGTTCGCAGGGCCGCATCGAGTTCGATGAGGGAACGTTTCTCGCGGGGCGGCAAGCGGTGGGTGTGGTCGCCGCCGATGTAGCCGCGCATGCCGGTATCGAAAGCTCGGGCGGCCCGGTCGGGTTCCGGCCGGCCTTCCCAGGCCAACAGCGCTAACAGCGTCGCCACCGGCTGCGCCAGTTTTTGCGGCGAGCTGTGCAAGGGACGCGTCTGACGCTGCGGCAGGAACTGGGCGTCGAGATGGCGATGCAGGACGCAGCGGAGCGTGTACTCGAGCAGGCTCAGCCGCTGGTCGGCGATCATGAGCAACTCGACCTGTGCGCGGAAAGCCTGGTGCTGGCGGTGCGACATCTGCCGCAGGGCTGGCAGCGCCAGATCCAGGAGGGGCAGCCGATGCGTGTCCGGCAGAGCCAGGACTGGGGCGACCATCCGCAAGGTTTCGGCAAAGTCCCGCGGTTCGGCGCCGGCCTTCAGCTGGGCCAGCTGAAGTTCCCGCAGGTCCTCCAGCGGGTCCAGAAGAAGCGCGCAGACTACGGCGCGAGCACTGAACGGCTCCTCGGCGGCAACCCGGAGCGCGTCGGGCATACCGTCGTGCAGTGCCTGGGCGTAGCTCATCACTTCCGGATGGACGTGGCCGACCCGAGACGCCGCTTCCTCGGCGAAGCCCAATACCGGCACCGGCACCTGCGGCAGCCCCGGTAACGTGGGAACCCCGGCGAACGGCGGGACGCGGCTGGGGCGGGTGCCCTTGAGTTGTTCCCGATCGACATCGACCGGTCGCACTTCCGGGAACTGGCCGTCGAACTGGGGATTGAGCCGGCGGATGCGCTCGACGAGGGGCGGGTGGGTGGCCAGCAGTCCGGCGAGCCCCTCGCCGGCGAAAGCGTTGGCGAAAAACATGTGACCAGCCTCGGCGGCCCGGGGGGTGTCGATGCGCGACCCCTCGGCCAGCCCGCCGATCTTCTTGAGTGCTCCGCCAATCCCGTCGGGGTTGCGCGTGAATTGGACGGCGCTAGCGTCGGCCAGGTACTCGCGCTGCCGGGACACCGCTGCCATGATCAGCCGACCGAAGAACGCTCCCACCAGTCCCAGCACAAACACGCCCAGGCCCAGTAGCACCATGCCGCCGCGGGAATCCTGTCTTCCCGACGAGCGTCCGCGGGAAGCGAACATGAGGCTGCGGCCGATGATGGACAACGCCATGATCCCAAAGATCAGGCCGATCAGCCGGATGTTGAGCCGCATGTCGCCGTTGAGGATATGGCTGAACTCGTGCGCCACCACGCCCTGCAGCTCATCACGGGTCAAGTAGTCGAGGCAGCCCTGGGAGACGGCGACCACAGCATCGCCCGGGGCGTAGCCGGCCGCGAAGGCATTGATGCCGGTCTCCGGCAGAACATATACGGGGGGCACCGGCACTCCCGCAGCGAGGGCCATCTCCTCGACGACGTTGAGCAGCCGCTTCTGCCGCGCGTCGGTGGTCGTGCCGGGCACCTCCTTACCGCCCAACATCAAGGCGACGGCCTGCCCGCCAGAAGCGAGCTGGGCCACCTTGAGCGCGCTGGCACCGCCGACCAGGATGCCCACCGCCGGCGCCGCGAGCAGGAGCATGTCAGGTTGCCACCAGGACACTGGCTCGTGAGCGCCATACATGCTGAGCGCCACCAACAGACCGTACACGAGGGCGATCAGAATCAGGATCGCGAGGACGAAATAGACCACCAGCTGGAAGGTCTTGCGCCGTGCCGAATCCTGCTGCTGAAAGAAATTGGTGGCCATGGTCGGCGCGGTTTTGAGAGCGTGAAGCGCACGGAGCCGTGGCGGTTCCGTGTTACCCGAACGACACCTTGGGCGCTGCGCGCTCGGCCTCTGTGGTTTCGAGCAGTGACGCTTCCTTGAAACCAAACATGCCGGCCACCATGACGGCTGGGAAGACTTCGCGCTGGTTGTTGTAGTCGGTGGCGGCGTCGTTGAAGGCTTGCCTGGCGAAGCCGATCTTGTTCTCGGTCGAGCTCAGTTCCTCCTGCAGGGCGAGCATGTTCTGGTTGGCCTTGAGGTCCGGGTACGCTTCGGATAGCGCAAAGAGCCGGCCCAGAATGCCGCCGAGCTGGGCCTCGGCCTCGTTAAACCCCCTGATGGCCGCCGGGTCGCTGGGGTTGGCGGCGACTTTCTGCTCGGCTGCCATCGCGCTGTTGCGGGCCTTGATGACGGCGTCGAGCGTCTCCCTCTCGTGACCCATGTAGCCCTTGACCGCTTCGACTAGGTTCGGAATCAGCTCGTAGCGGCGTTTGAGCTGCACGTCGATTTGGGCGAAGGCGTTCGCGAAGCGGTTCCGGGCGACCACTAGCCCGTTGTAGATGCCCATGAGGCGGAGCGCGAGCAGTAGCCCGACGCCCAGCAGCACGAGCAGGGTGACGACGACGGGACTCATTGGCCGTGACCTCCGACGAGAGGACTGCTGGTTTGGACCATCGCGCGACTATGAAAACAGGATAAGTGAAATGACATTTAATTCAATCAATTCGTCTAACTGTTATAAGACAAAGGGTGCGAATTAAGCGTGTCAGTCGCGCACGGTGAGCACAAATCAAGTGCAGCGGCGAAGGCTCGCAATACGCCGGCGGAAACAACTCCACCAGTCGACCTGCCTTCAGATCGTCGATGAGGTCCAGTCGCGACCTGTAGACAAGGCCTTCCCCGGCTATCGCCCAGCGACGAACTGCATCGGCATCGTCGCTGATGCGATTACCCGTGACTGCCACTGTGCGTTCGCCGCCAGGCGGGGTAAAGCGCCAGATCCGAGACCCTGACCTGGTGGATACCCTGAATCGGCGACATTTTCAGAAATTGCGCTTGCGCCAAAATTCGACTTCCCGCATCTTGTCTAGACAAGACGAAACCGCGATTGGCGCGCTACCGTAATGAAGTTTTCGGCAATCCCAAGGAGTGTGGACATGCAGGCGAAGTGCAGATGGTTGGTCAAGAGTTTGATCGGTGCCGCGTTTGGAGCGGCGGCGCTTGTGGGCAACACCGCCGAGGCGAAGGACTGGACGACAGTGACGATCGCCCTCGAAGGCGGCTACGCGCCCTGGAACATGACGCTACCGGGCGGCAAGCTGGGCGGCTTCGAACCCGAACTCGCCGCTAACCTGTGCGCGCGGGCGCAACTCAAGTGCAATCTCGTGGCGCAGGACTGGGACGGCATGATTCCCGGCTTGCAAGCCGGAAAGTTCGATGTTCTGATGGACGCGATCTCGATCACCCCAGAGCGCGAGAAGATCATTGCCTTCTCGAAGCCGTATGCGTCCACGCCGGCGACCTTCGCGGTCACCGACACGAAGATCCTGCCGACGGCAACCGAAACCCCGGCGTCGCTGAAGCTCGACACCGACGCCAAGTCGAACGCGCCCGCCGTCCAGGCGCTGCGCACGGCGCTCAAGGGCAAGACCATCGGCATTCAGTCGGGCACGGTCTATACGCGCTTCATCAACGAGAACTTCAAGGATGTCGCGTCGATCCGCGTCTACAAGACCTCGCCGGAACGCGATCTCGATCTGTCCAATGGCCGCATCGACGCGTCGTTCGACGATGTGACGTACTACGCCGCAAATGCCGACAAGAAGGAAGCGGTGCCGACGGTGACGGCCGGCCCGAAGATCGGCGGCCTGATCTGGGGGCCGGGCGAAGGCCTCGCGTTCCGCAAGCAGGACGCGGACCTGAAGGCGAAGTTCGACGCGGCGATAACGTCGGCGATTAGCGACGGGACTGTGAAGAAGCTTTCGGAGAAGTGGTTCAAGACCGATGTGACGCCCTGAGCGTCGCTCACAACGTGACCGCGCGCTTCGGCCTGATCCGGCTCGAAAGGCTGATGCCGCGCGGCTTGTTTCGCAGGCTTGGTTGAGGTGGCGTGATGGCTCTTTTCGAAATGCTCGGCTTCGGGACCGATGGCTGGGGCGGCCTGCTCCTGCTCGGTGCGTTCATGACGGTGGTGCTGACGCTTGCGGCGCTCGCGATCGGCGCGGTATTCGGCGCGCTCGTCGCAGCGGCAAAGCTCTCGCGCTTTCGCACGGCGCGCGTGATCGGCGACTTCTACACGACCGTCTTCCGCGGCGTGCCGGAACTGCTTGTCATCTATCTGTTCTACTTTGGCGGCTCGACGCTGGTGTCCTCGATCGGGCAGTGGTTCGGTGCCGACGGCTTCATCGGCGTGCCGCCGTTCGTGATTGGCGCGTTCGCGGTGGGCATGATTTCCGGCGCGTATCAGACGGAGGTCTATCGCGCCGCCGTGCTAGCTGTCTCGCGCGGCGAACTCGAAGCTGCGCGCGCGATCGGCATGCCGACGCTCACCATGGCGCGCCGCATCCTGATTCCCCAGGTGCTGCGATTCGCACTGCCGGGTATCGGCAATGTGTGGCAGTTGAGCCTCAAGGACTCGGCGCTGATCTCGGTCACCGGTCTCGCCGAATTGCTGCGTGCCAGCCAGGTCGCGGCGGGATCGACACACCGGTACTTCCTGTTCTTCGTCGTTGGCGGAGCGCTCTATCTCGCGATGACGGGCGTTTCGAACCGTGTGTTCGGCCGGGCGGAGACGATCGTCGGCCGCTCCTTCAAGCGCAACTTCGCGCGCAACTGACGCAAGGGCGGCCTCATCATGCATATCGATTTCGATTTTCTTCTCGACACGACGCGCCAGCTCGTTGCCGCCGTGCCGACCACGCTGAGCCTCTTTTTCACCTCGCTCGTGCTCGGCGGCCTGCTTTCGCTCGTGATCGTCACGATGCGCGTCTCGCCGCACTGGCTGCCTAACCGCTTCGCGCGCGCCTATATTCTCGTGTTCCGCGGCTCGCCGCTGCTGATCCAGATGTTTCTCGTCTACTACGGGCTCGGACAGTTCGGCGTGATCCGCGAAAGCTTCCTGTGGCCCGTGCTGCGCGAGCCCTACGTGTGCGCCGTGCTCTCGCTCGCGCTGTGCACGGCGGGCTACACCGCCGAGATCATCCGCGGCGGCCTGATGGCCGTGCCGGCCGGGCAGATCGAGGCGGGTCATGCAATCGGCCTGTCGGGCTTCGCGCTGCTGCGCCGCGTGATCGGCCCCATCGCGTTGCGGCAGTGCCTGCCCGCCTATTCGACCGAAGCCGTGCTGCTCGTCAAGTCGACGGCGCTCGCAAGCCTTGTCACCGTCTGGGAAGTGACTGGTGTCGCGCAACAGATCATTCAGCAGACCTATCGCACGACGGAGGTGTTCACGTGCGCTGCGCTGATCTATCTATGCCTGAATTTCCTCGTGGTGCGCCTCATCGGCCTCGTCGAGCGGCGCCTCTCGCGCCATCTGCGCGCCGCGCCCACCGTCGTGCGCCGTCCCGCCACGCAACTCGAAACCCGCCGCGTCGCGTCTTGATCGGCCCATCTTTCCGGAGAATCGTATGAACGCAGTCGCACCGGTCGCCCTGTCCGTGAGGAACATCCACAAGTCGTTCGGCGACCATCACGTGCTCAAGGGCATTTCGCTCGACGCCCACGAAGGCGACGTGATTTCGATCCTGGGTGCGAGCGGTTCGGGCAAGAGCACGTTCCTGCGCTGCCTGAATCTACTTGAGATGCCCGACGACGGCACCGTCGCGCTTGCCGGCGAAGCGCTGAAGATGAAGCGCCGCCGTGACGGCAAGCTCCAACCGGGCGACCGCCGCCAGGTGGACCGCGTGCGCTCGCAGCTCGGCATGGTGTTCCAGAACTTCAACCTGTGGTCGCACATGACGGTGCTGCAGAACCTGATCGAAGGCCCGATGCGCGTGCAAAAGCGCAGCCGCGCCGAAGCGGTCGAGGAAGCCGAGGCGCTGCTCGTGAAGGTCGGCCTCGCCGACAAGCGCGGCCACTATCCCGCACATCTCTCGGGCGGCCAGCAGCAGCGCGTGGCAATCGCGCGCGCACTCGCGATGCATCCGAAGGTGATGCTGTTCGACGAGCCAACTTCGGCGCTCGATCCCGAACTCGTGGGCGAAGTACTGCGCGTCATGCGCACGCTTGCCGACGAGGGCCGCACGATGCTCGTCGTCACGCACGAGATGGGCTTCGCGAAACACGTTTCCAATCGCGTGATGTTCCTGGATCAGGGCCAGGTCGATTCGGACGGCACGCCCGCGGAGGTATTCGGCGAACTGAAGTCGGAGCGCTTCCGCCAGTTCGTGTCGAGCCATCAGGACCGCAACGCACATTGATCCATCGTCGGGGTTCATCATGACCGTCATCCGTACCGGAAGCCCGCTGGACTGGCGCGAAGTCTGCGCCGTCGCGGCAGGCGCACCGCTCGAGCTTTCCGCGCAAGCGCGCGAGCGCATTGGCGCCGCGCGCGCGCTCGTTGAGCAGATCATCGCGCGCGGCATGCGCGCCTATGGCGTGAACACCGGGGTCGGCGCGTTGTGCGACGTGGTGGTGTCGCCGGCCGAACAGCACACGCTTTCGCACAACATTTTGATGAGCCACGCGGTGGGCGTCGGCGCGTCGCTCGGCGCGCAGGAGACGCGCGCGATCATGGCCGCAGCCATCAACAATTACGCGCACGGGCATTCGGGCGTGCGCGTCGAACTCGTCGAGCGGCTCGTCGCGCTGCTCCAGGCCGATTGCCTGCCCGAAGTGCCCGCGCTCGGTTCGGTCGGCTATCTGAGCCACATGGCGCATATCGCACTCGTGTGCGTCGGCGCGGGGCACGTGAACTGGCGTGGTGAGCGCATCAGCGGCGCCGAGGCGCTGCGCCGGCTGGGGCTCGAACCCTTGTCGCTCGAAGCGAAAGAAGGCTTGAGCCTCGTGAACGGCACGCCGTGCGTGACCGGGCTCGCGGCGCTCGCGGTGCAACGCGCGCACCGGCTGCTCGACTGGGCTGACGCCGTGGCGGCGATGAGCTTCGAGAATCTCGGCGGGCAGATGGTGGCGTTCGACGCGGGCTCGCTCGCGTATCGCATCTCACCGGGCCTTGCGCAGGTCGGCGCGCGCATGCGCGCGGCGCTGCTGGGCAGCGGTCTGCTGGCGGCGGCACTCGGACGGCGTACGCAGGATCCGCTCAGCATGCGCACGATTCCGCATGTGCACGGTGCGGCGCGCGATGTGCTGGCTGCGACGGCCGAAGTCGTGAACCGCGAACTCGCCTCGACGACGGACAATCCGATCATCGCCGGCACGCCCGAGGAGCCGCGCGTGTTCTCGCAGGCGCACGCCGTCGGCGCGTCGATCGCGCTCGCCATGGACAGCCTCGCGGCTGCGGTCGCGCAGGTGGCCGCGATGGCGGAGCGGCGTCTCGATCGTCTCGTCAATCCGCTCGTGAGCGGGTTGCCCGCGTTTCTCGCGCAAGCGAGCGGCACGCGCTCGGGCTTCATGATCGCGCAATACACGGCGGCGGCGCTGGTCGCGCAGAACCGCCGCGAGGCCGCGCCCGCGAGTCTCGACGGCGGTGTGACGTCCGGCTTGCAGGAAGATCACCTTTGCCACGCCACGCCGGCCGCGCTCAAGGCGCTTGCCGTCATCGACAATAGCGGCCGCATATTTGGCATTGAACTGCTTGCCGCGGCTCAGGCATACGACCTGCAGCCTATCGCGGCCGAGCGCGCGCCGTATACGCAGGCGTTGTATAGCCAGGTTCGCGCTGTCTTGCCGACCTACCGTGACGACCGTCCGCTTGCGGACGACATGACACGCGCATTTCACATGATCATGGATGATGGTCCGCCGCCGTTGCCCGGCCCGCTGACGGTCCGGCCCTCACGGGATTTCTGCATTCCGGCACCAACGGACTCCGTGGCGGGCAGCGCGGCGGCCTCGGCGAACGATGCTTTGCCCGGGGCGGTCGGTACTTGAGGCTGGCGTCGCGCGGCGCCGCGCAAATCGTTCACGGTGCAACCAGGACAGTCATGACCGAGGCGGCGCAGGCGGGTGGAGAGGCGAAGCGGTTGAAGCTGCAGCGCAAGCTTGCCAATCCCTTCGGAAACCGAGTTGGTCAAGGAGTCCGGAGTCGCACGCATGACCGTTTCGCGCGTGTTGCGCGAGTTGAGCGCACAACGTGTGCTGACGCGGCGGTATCTTTGAGGCCGAGCTTCGCCAGGTTGAATTGGCCTTTGCGAATGCGATGCGTCAACTCAATGCCTGCAAGAGTGATCGCGGCGTTCCTGAAACGGTTGTAGCCGAGAATGACATTCGTCCGCTTGGCAATACAGATTTTTCTCTGCTTATACTCACTGTCACCTGAACGGCTCACGCCCAGGTCCCACGCTGCACGCCGACAAAAAACCACGACGTCAGTCGACAACACGGCACGCGACTCACGTTTCGCAACCGCAGTTCTTACATATCAGGTGGGACCTCTTATGCTAAATCGTGCTTTTGGTGCAGCGATTTCATCGTTGCTCGTGGCAGGCGCGGCAGTTGCACCGGCCATCGCGCATGCCGACGACAGCTTCGCGCAGGACGACGGCGCGTCGCATGGCCGGCCGGTCAAGGTGATGATCATTTCGATGTTCGGTCCGGAAGGCCAGGTGTGGCTCGATCATCTCGGCCCGTGGCAGGACATCACCGTCGCGGGCCTGTCTCCTGACTACCCTGCCGTACACTGCAATCGCAAGGAGGTCTGCGTGATGACGACGGGCATGGGGCACGCGAATGCCGCCGCGTCGATCATGGCGCTGACGTTCTCGCCGCGTTTCGACTTGCGTCATACGTACTTCATGGTGGCGGGCATCGCTGGTATTGATCCGCTTCAGGGCACCGTCGGTTCCGCTGCGTGGGCGAACTGGCTGGTCGACTTCGGGATTCAATGGGAAATCGACGGACGCGAAATTCCGCCGGGCTGGAATACCGGCTATCTCGGCATCAACACGACGGGCCCGACGCAGAAGCCGCCGCTCGACTATCGCACCGAAGTGTTCCAGCTCAATCCGGCGCTTTCGAACGCGGCATTCGCGCTGTCGCGCAACGTGACGCTGACCGACGACGCACAGGCGCAGGCTGCCCGCGCCAAATACAACTATGCGCCCGCGAACCGTCCGCCGACCGTGATCCAGTGCGACACGCTGGCAGGCGATACCTGGTGGTCGGGCACCGATCTCGGCGAGCGCGCGCGGCAATGGACGAAGATCCTGACCGACGGCAAGGGCACCTATTGCACGACGCAGCAGGAAGACAACGCCACCTTCGAGGCGCTGACGCGCGCGGCGACCGTGCATCGCGTTGACCTGAACCGTGTCGCGGTGCTGCGCGCTGGCTCGGACTTCGACCGGCCGTACGCGGGCCAGTCGAGCGCGGACAACCTGCTCAACTACTCGTCGCAGGGCGGCTTCACGATCGCGATCGACAATCTGTTCCTCACGGGCAATCCGCTCGTGCAGGACATCGTCACGCATTGGGGCGAGTGGCGCGACGGCGTACCGCAGCGGTAGCGCGTTTGCGGCGTGGTGGAGAGTACCGCGTGCCGGTCTGCACAGCGCTCGTGTCCACCGTTGTCGTCTGCTGCCGCGGCGCGAGCGGTGGCCACGCCTACGCCAACGCAGACCGGTGGTGTGCTCGGAGCACCGGCATGCGACCTCACGGGATCGGACCGCGCCATCTCAGCATTTGTGCTCCTACCTCACCGGAAAAGTGCGCGCGAGGGTCGGTCAGCAACGTGCTCCGCTCACGCTCGTTCCAGTGAGCGCCGCTGGCTTCCTCGATCGCCGGCGTGAGTTTGCGAGGCGCAGGGCTTTCACCATCGAGTCAATTGAGGATGCTGTCCGTCTCTCAGCGTGGAGGTACGTTCGGGTGGTCTGATCCGCCGAACGGCCGCCACTGCGCAAGTCCCGAACCGAGCCCTGCGGGCGCGGTGGCTGCGGCGGCCCCTGCGCGGGCGGTGGCGGCTCCGCGCGCGGCATGATGCGAACATAAGGCCGCGATGCGCCATGCTCATCGGCGTCCCCAGAACCTGCGCTGCACCTGCATCACTTCTTCCTCGACCTCGGCCACGGGTCCAACCAGTTCAATGCGCTTCTGGCAATGGTCGAAGACATACCGCGACGACACACTCATCGTCGAATTCTCTGCATGATTGCCCGTGGCTTGCAGCAGTCGCTCTTCCGTCATTGCAAAAACCACCCGCCCAATGTTGGCCCAATATGCCGTGCCTGCGCACATGCAACATGGCTCAACCGTCGTATAGAGCGTGCAACCCCACAAGAATTGCGGCGTAAAGTTGAGCGCGGCGATACGCGCGAGCACTGCTTCCGCATGATTGACGGAATCGACATTGCCCTGTTCTATTAGAACCGACTCCTGATCAGGCCCGACGAGTATGGCGCCAAACGGGTGACGGCCCAACAGCATCGCACGTTCCGCGATAACGCTTGCATGGCGCAGATGGCGGATGATCTGCTCGCGTGTCGGCGCGAGCCCCTGCTCAGGGAACGCCGACGCGTTCTGTTGCGGGGAAATGACAAGGCTCAAAGTGTGTCTCCTCCACGTTGGCTGAGTTACTTCGGCAACGTGCCCTCGACCCCCTGCACGAACCAGTTGAGCCGCAGCAACTCGGCGTCGGGCAGCGACGTGCCGGCTGCCACCTTGATCGCGCCATTCTGATCCCTGATCGGTCCGGAGAACGGATCGAATCTGCCAGCGATAATGTCGTCGCGCTTTTGCGCCAGCGCTTTTTGCGCGGCAGGCGGTACGGCTGTAGTGTTGATGTCAGCGAGGTCGATTGCTTTTTCCTTGAGACCCCACCACGTCGGCGCGTTGGTCCACGTGCCGGATTGCACCTGTTCGATCAGGTGAGAGTAGTAGACGCCCCAGTAGCTCACGCATGCGCCCAGTTGGGCATTCGGGCCGAACTTCTTCATGTCCGAGTCCCAACCGAACGCGTGCACATTCTTCTGCTCGGCAGTCTGCATTGTCGCCGTCGAATCGGTGTTCTGGATCAGCACGTCGGCTCCCTGGCCGATCAGCGTTTCGGCCGCCTGTTTCTCCTTGCCTGGATCGAACCAGCTATTGATCCATATGACCTTTACCTTCGCATTCGGATTGATCGAACGCGCACCCATTGTGAAGGCGTTAATGTTGCGCACCACTTCCGGGACCGGCACCGAGGCGACGAAGCCGAGCGTATTCGTCTTCGTCGTATAGCCGGCGACGAGCCCAGCCAGATAGGCGCTCTGGTACGTGCGCACGTCATAGGTCGCAAAGTTCGTGGCCTTCTTGTATCCGGTCGCATGCTCGAAGACGACGTCGGGATAATCCTTTGCAGTCTTCAGTTCGAAGTCCTGGAATCCGAAGCTCGAGCCCACGATAATCTTGTTGCCCTTGTTCGCGAGGTCGCGAAACACGCGCTCCGAGTCAGCGGATTCGGGTACGTTCTCGACGCGCGTGACCTTGATCTTGTCACCGAACCTCGCTTCGATCGCCTTCACACCCTGTTCGTGTGCGTAGGTCCAGCCAGCGTCGCCGGGGTTGCCGAGGTAGACGAACGCGACGCCCATCGGCACCGCGGCGGTGGCAGTGGGGCTCAACGCGACATAGATGCCAAGCGCGGCTAAAAGCGTAACCGCAGGGCGCAGTGAGCGCACCACCGCGCGAGCGAAGTTTGTTCTCATGGAGTCTCCGAAGATGGGGAACTGGAAGGAGACGACGCCAGTCGTCCTGACGACTGGCTGCGTCGCGTCAGCGATGATGGTGGTGAGTCAATATCAAGGCCGAAATATTGATTCGTTATGTGTCGTATAACGGAATGGATATGAAGCCATTGGGAAATTGGCCTGCGGATCGCGGAGTTCGAATAGGAGACCGCGATCGTCGTGTGGACCAGCGACAGGCCGCGCTCGGACATCATTGTCGGATGATGAGATCGGGGGGCAACACCTTAACCGATTCACCTTCACTATTTGCACCAGAACCGTCGCCTCTATCGCCAGCAAGAGCCAGCAGTTCCGTCCACGATTGTGCCGACTTTGACACGGGCCCCTGAGCATAGATCAATGCCGAGGCGAGAGTGGCACGTACGCGCATTTTCGGTGTCTGAGTCCACCGAGGCAGGGGGCAGTTCTTCAAGCGCATCGATGGCCTGCTCAGCACGCGTGCGGCATTCGTGAATCAGGCCCGCATCGAGCAGCGCCTCTGTGAGACCTGCCGCGAGCTCGACTCCAATCCGCGTATCGCCATGCCGCGAGAACGCCCAATCGAAAGCGCTGCGTGCATCATCCAGCGACTGCCGGAAATCGATTTCCAGGTCCAATTGTTCAGCGACACTGTCAGCCAGACACGGTCGCAAGCAATGGGAGGCATAGCGTGCATGGCGCGCCGCGATCAGCCTCTGCTCGCCTTGCGCATGCAGCTTCTCCAGCGCATAGGCACGTGCCGAATCGGAAAGGCGATACCTGCTTACCGGCCCCTCCAGCTCAATGTTGACGAGCGATTTCGCCACCAGATCGCCGATGCCGCCGATCGCGTCCGCCACAGCGTATTTCTCGTCGCACATCACCGCGCACATCGCATCGAACGTAAAGCCGCCGCTAAATACCGCGAGGCGCCTGAACAGTAACTGATGGCATGGATTCAGGATGAAGAAACTCCAGTCGAACGTCGCACGTAAGGTTTGATGGCGTGGCAGAGCGGTCCGGTAGCCGCCCGTCAGCAAACTGAAACGGTCGTGCAGATAGCGATGAACACCCCCAATGCCGAGGCCAGCGACGCGCGTCGCTGCCAGCTCGATCGCCAAAGGAATGCCGTCCAGCCGGCGGCAGATCTCGCCGATGAGATGAATTTCCTCGCAGCCGGCGTATGCATACCGTTGGATTGAATTGACGCGCAGCAAAAACAACTTTACCGCTGGAAACTGGACGATCTCCGCATGGGTTGAATGCGAAGGCGGCACGTCGAGTGGCTCGACCCGGTACACCGTCTCTTGCATCAGGCGAAGTGGTTCACGACTCGTTACCATCACACGCAGAATTTCGCTTGTCGCTACGAGTGCGTCGACGATCCGCGCGACGGCGTCGATCACATGCTCGGCGTTATCCAGCACGAGGAGCAGACGTTTGCCGGAAACCGCCGCAGCCAGTTGCGCAATGTCGACTGCAGCATCGGGCGTGGACAGCCCGCATGCTTCGGCGACCTCGCATAGGACCGCATCCTTCGGTTGTTGCCGTGGCAAGTTCGACAAAACACACAGCGCGGGAAGAATCGTTCGATGCCTGCCGTGCTACCTCTATAGCCAGGCTCGTCTTCCCTATACCGCCGGCTCCAGTGAGCGTCAATACCTGCGTCGTCTGGAGCAACATGCTGATCTGCCGAACGGCTGCGTCGCGGCCTGTGAGCCGGGTTTCGCGTAGCGGCAGGCTACGTCTGAAGGCTCGGGACTCGACCGCAGGAGCCCGGCTCTCAACGGGTCGTTGTCGCAACTGATACCCGCGACCAGGGATCGTGACAATCAGGTTGCGATCCTCACCAAGTATTTTGCGTAACGCGGACAGATGGACCTGGATATTGTTTTCTTCGACGACGGTTTTCGGCCAGACACTATCCAACAATTCGTCTTTCGTAACTAGTCGTCCAGCGGCCGACACGAGCACGGCAAGAATATCGAAGGCGCGAGATCCGACAGGTACGAGCGTGCCGCTTTGGTGCAGCGTCCGCATCTCCAAATCGATCTGAAACCGGCCCAGGTCGATCATGCTGGTGCCGTAATTCGCGGGTCGCTCGGTAACCGTCATGTTTGTGCTCGCATTGATCGAGGTGAGTTGCGCGCCGGCTTTATGCCGATGTCAGTCGCATTCCGGCTAAGCAGAGTTAGTTGCCCGCCTGGTCTGCGCAAGCCTGAACGTCGCGGCGTATGTCTCCAGAAACAGCCTGTTTGATTTATTAAATCTCCGTGACATTGGAGAAAGTTTTGTCTCACCAGACTCGACAGCGCGCCTGCGCCTTCCGGCGGCTGTATTCCCTCGCGAAGGAATTGAGGATTCTGACGGACCGAGTCTGCCAGCTTTACTTTTGTTCACAAGCTGGTCTATAAACAAAATTCTTTTGAAAAGAAATCAAGAATGAATATCGCCCTCGACGAATTGGCGACTTTCATGGCCGTGGTCGATACCGGCTCGATGACGGCAGCTGCCCAACATCTCGACCTGACAGTGTCGGCGGCCAGCCGGACGCTGGGGCGCCTCGAGGAAAAGCTGAAAACGACCTTGATGCGCCGGACCACGCGCAGGATGGAGCTGACCGAGGAAGGGCGCGCGTTCCTTCAACACGCGCGAGCCATCATCGATTCCGTGGAAAGCGCGGAGGAACAGATGGTCGCGCGGCGGGAAAACCCATCGGGGCTCCTGCGGATCAATGCAGCGTCGCCTTTCATGCTGCACGTGATCGCACCGCTTGTGCAAGGCTACCGCGTGCGCTATCCGCACGTTCACCTGGAGCTGAACACGAACGACGGCATCATCGATCTACTCGAGAGCCGCACCGATGTCGCTATTCGAATTGGCCGGCTCAAGGATTCGACGCTGCATAGCCGGCTTGTTGGCAGTAGCCGCATGCGTGTTCTTGCGAGTCCCGACCACCTTGAGGCGCACGGACATCCGCGCGAGGTCGCTGACCTTGGCAAGCACGTACTGCTGGGCTTTACACAACCGGAGTCGCTCAATGTCTGGCCGTTGCTCGGTGCCGACGGTGAGCCGTACCGTATCGAGCCGGTGGCAAGTTCATCGAGCGGCGAGACGCTTCGTCAACTGGCGCTCGAAGGCGTGGGCGTTGTCTGCCTGTCGGATTTCATGACCGACCGGGACCGTGAAACAGGGCGTCTCGTGCAGATCCTCGCCCGTCAGACCAAGGACGTCCGTCAGCCAATCCATGCTGTCTATTACCGCAATACAGCCGTTTCTTCGCGAATAGCGTCGTTCATCGATTATCTGATGGGCGAGATTGGAGGCAACGGGGCGACTCAGCATCAGACTGCGTGGGCGCGTCAAGCTTAGCCCGGATCGACTACAGCCCGTGCCTGGCTATTTGCGAGGTTTAACGTTTCCAGTCGCTTGAACGTCCGTTACGGAGAAATCCAACTGTCCCTTGTGGGTCGGGATGGGCCGATCAGCGTCGGGCAGAGGTCGGCCAGGAGCCTCTCAAAGGCGCGATCGATTGCGCAATGCCCTCAATAGCCATAAGGTGAAGTGGATACCCCTCACCAGTCGATGTGGTGTTTCAGTTCTGTTTCCTGATGTCGCTGAACATCGTCGCTGTGCAGATACAGGCTTGTGGTCGTCAGCGACGCGTGGTCGAGCTTGTCGTGTGCGAGCCGCAGATCGAGGTTGCCATCGGCCATGTTCGACCCCGCGCTATGGCGAAACCAGTGGACAGAAGCGCACTTGAGCCGCGCCGCGCATGCGACGTCCACCCCTGGCAAATATAAACTTGTAATTTAAGAGTACTCTTATTGTATGTTTCGATGAAAAGTCGGAAGATGGAGCTGTTGCATGAACAATGGTTGCAAATGATATTTAACGGCCGTTTCATTTTTTCATTCTATTTTTACATTTTTGGATAACTAATGAAGTCATACATTCTGTGCGCGCTTCTCGCCTGTTCTGCCAGCGTCGCTATAGCTAAGGTGGAGATCGCAGGAAATAATAACCAGAGCACCACGATCAAGAACTCCGGGATTGCCAACTCGGCTGTCGGTGTTGGATCGGAATCTGTTCTAAACGCCAATTCGGTCGAAGGCAACGTGAAGATCGGCGGCAATAACAAGCAAACGCTGAGCATCGAGAACAGCGGTTTGGCCAACTCATCCGTCGGTGCCATGAGTAAGGCGAAGCTCAACATCGGCTCCGTCTCGGGCAAGTAAGTCTTAGGCGCCGCGAACATCGTATCTCGCGGCCTTAGCGGAGCTCACCGAGTGCGCGCCATTCTCTTCGCAATAGTTACTAATGCTGTCATTTTCGCCGCACTGCATGGCGCGTCCACGCGCGCCAACGAAATTGGTTCTCGAACCGGTCTTGATCCCAGTCAACAGAGCAAGGTGACCAGTGCACTGGCGAGAAATCGTCTGTTGTCGAAAAGCACCGGGGCGGATGCCAACCCTGGCTCTTCTTCGTCCAGTAGTTCCGCGTCATCAGGCGCGTCTGTTGGCAAGGGCTGCACAACAGACATCGGCAATGTAGACCTTGGTAACCAGCGTCCAGGGGTCAGGGCGCCGAAAGATAATATCGTCGTTATCAAGGGTCCCATAGTTAACGGCTGTTGAGTGCCACTTATTGTTTTTTCAGGCGAATCAATTGGGAATTTACCGTTATTTTCAACGGAGGCCGCACCCTGTCGTCTCCGTTGCAGGTCGTGTTTGCGCGGCCATCACAGCGGTTTCGGTCACATCGTGTGCGCTTACGCCTCGCGACCATAAGGAAGTCATTTCGCAGGCCTATTCCGAAGGCAGTCCCGTCGTCGAGCCGGTTCGTTCGATCAGCTCCTTCAGTCGCTCGTTGGCGTGCATGGACGAAATGCTCGCCAGCACCCATCAGACTCCTATCCGCATCACGAGTAAATCTATCGCCGATCCCTCCGGCAAGGCTGGAACATCGGTCAAGGACCTCGTGATTACCGCGCTGGCGCAAATGTCCGAGCGCAGCAAGACGTTCCAGTTCGTCGATTACGAAATCAATCTGGTTCAGCAGGACACTGTTCAATATCTCAGCAGTCTGCTGCTCGGAATGAACGCAATGAACATCGAGCCGCCGCAGGTCTATGTGTCCGGCGCGGTTAGCTATATCGACGAAAACGTTGTCGGCAAGCGGCGTAGCCTCGGCACTTCGGCAGACGGGTCGATTCGTGGTCACGAATTCAGCACAGACTTGGCCTATGATGGCGACGTGCATGCGTCGATTATTGCGCTGGAATTGCACCTGGGCGAGTTACGAACCCGCACGCTGGTGCCAGGTATCTATGCGGCCAACTCCGCCATCGTTGCAAAAAGCGGCAGCGGAATCGAAGGGGGCGGCACGATCTTCAAGACGGGGGTGCAGTTCTCGTTGAGCAACGACCATAGCCAGGGGTCCGGACTCGCACTGCGCAGCCTCGTCGATCTCGGCATGATCGAGCTGGTCGGAAAGTGGCTGAAACTGCCATATTGGCAATGTCTGTCGCTCAACGAAGCAGCGCCGGAATTCCAGCGGGAACTGCGCACGTGGTACGACGCGGCAACACCGGCATATCTCACGATGCTCGCGCAGACTGTCCTGCGCCGGGAAACCTATTACGACGGTCCCGTGGACGGTATATCGTCCACCGAACTGAAGGCTGCGATTGCGGAATTCCAGATGGACCAGGACATTCCGTCCACGGGATTGCTGAGCTTCCCGACCTATCAGGCGATGCTTGCGAAGCGAGTTCCGGTTGACGTCCACGGAAATGTACAGAAGGTTGATTTATCCGCGGTCGCTCCGGCGTCGGACGCCTTGTCGTTGAAGGAGGGAGGGCAAGGTCCGATCGACGTCACGCTGAGTGCAGAAGGCGGCGATCATCCTCGGGTGGGTGACGAGCTCAATCTGGACGTGCGGCTCAATCGAAGTGCGGCGCTGCGTTGCTACTACGAAGATGCGAGCCATACCGTTACGCAGATTTATCCCAACCCTTTCGAGCCGATGAGCGAGGTGCAAGCCTATTCGAGCACATCGATTCCTGTTAAAGACAAGCGATTTTCAATCCGTTTCGAAAAACCGGGCCACGAGGAGGTGCTGTGTTTCGCTGCAAACGCTTCTGTGTTCGAACATCTTCCATCCGAGTTGAAGGGTCCAGGGCTCGAGACCATCACGGGATTCCCGGCACTGGTAGACATTACGAACGCGATGCTTGCGCTCAATGCGCCGAGCCTCAGTGTGGGTCGGCTAAACGTCGCTGTCGGCAGCCGATAGTGGGGCTCCTCCGAGCCCCGCAAACTCAAGTGAAATCGAAATATGCAAAGAAAGATACGTGGCCGATTTCGGCAAAGATGGACTTGCTCGGCCAGCTTCCTTCCGCTGATCGTATCGATGAGTATGCCTTCCGCGCACGCGACCGTGGTCATTCACCAATCCACGATAGCGCCGGATGTCCAGGGACTGTCTGACAGGTTTTCCGACTTCCGTATTCGCGGTGAGAGCGATGCATCGTTCTCTGCAAAGCGCGGCGTGACCGAGCAAGGCGCAACCACATACGACGATCTGGCCGACAAGACCTATGACGACGGCCTTACGGCGTATCGTGCTGGCATGGCGGCAATGGAATCGAATGACACTGGTCGCCAGTTTCAATACGCGGCAGCGATCTGGCAGCAAGGTCTAAATTCCGGTGACGCTCGGAACTATGTTGCAATGGCTGTGCTGTACCTGTACGGGCGTGGTGTTGCACGCGACCTCTTCTCCGCTCAGTCCTACGCGAATGATGTGGCTGTGAAGGGCAATGCCGGCGGACGACTGGTTTTGGGACTCGTTATGCAGGCAACTGGAGATGTGGAGAAAGGACTACGCGAGATTCGTACGGCGGCGTCAGCAGGCAACCGGGTCGCCGAGAACGAACTCGGAGTAATCTACGAGTCGGGCGACGGAGTCCCGGAAGATCTGGCCGAAGCAAAGCGATGGTACGCCTCTGCCGCTATGAAGGGACTGGTTGCTGCCTCTCGCAACCTGATGCGATTGAATGGCGGGAATGAACCGAAAACAGCCCGCGAGCAATTTACCGATGTACGTCAGGAAGCAGAGAAGGGCGATCGGGTTGCGATGTATGAACTCGCGACGATGTACCACATCGGCAAGGGGACCACTATCAATTATTCGGCGGCGCTCGTCTGGTACAGGCGCTCCGCAGAGCGACAGTACTCCCGCGCGAAGAATATGCTTGGATTGATCTTCTCAGCAACTAATGGCGAGCAGCTTGATCCTGCCTGGATGAGACAGATTGCGCAGACAAGCATTGCTTCGTCCTCCAATATCTCCGCCGACAAGCCGCTACACGCAGATATTCTCTCGGAAGAGGTTGTTGAAAAATGAATCTAGGAAGACACGTAATGGCAATGTGCCGCGCTTTGCTATTTGTCTATGTGGCGCTATTCGGCCGCGCTGCGCTGGCCGAAAATTCATTCACCGAATCCAATCAGGTACTCGAACTGCATAATGTCACTATTACTAACAGGCAAATCGGTCCGGGTTCGACGGCGACAATGAATATCAGTGGTGTTCGGCCGTCCAGCGTGACTAAAGGATCTGCATCGGATCAGGTTTCGTCGTCACACATCGTCCTTCAGAATACTGAATTGAAGGGGGTGAGCTGGAAGAAGAAGGATCTGTCCCATGCGACTCTTGAAAACGTTGGTGCAGTCCGTGCCGACCTCGCCTCGGCATCGTTGCGGGAAAGCGTGAGCAAAAATGTGGATTTCAGTGGCGCGGATCTATCTGGTGTCGACTTTTCTCGAGCCGACCTGACAAACGTCTCGTTCGATAACGCGAATCTACGCAATTCCAACTTCGAAGACGCGCGGTTTGTGAATGTAAGCTGGAGCGGATCTGATCTGTCTGGTGCCCGATGGACCCACGGGCAACGGTGTCTGCCTAAGTCGATCAATGGGTGCAAGCTGGAATAAGGCTCGGCTGAGCAATGAGCGCACCGAGACCTGCCTGGCGGGGCGACTCGAGCGGCAGACGGCGTGGTTCGAAAAGCGCCGATTTTGGGTAACACGGACGAACTGAGCCGCACCGCTCGTGGAGGGCGGTGTGTTGATTTTTGATTAGTATCCCGATGTATTCGGAGGTCTTGGGTATCGACCTTCCGCGCTCAGGCTTGCCGCGGTTGAAGCGCTCCGAGTCCCAGCATCGTGAGCCAGTGCGGGTGGTCCCGCCCTGTCATCAACTCGCACGGACTTTTGCCTTGACGCTCGGCCCGGCGGCTGCGCACGAAGCGCCGATGATTCAGGAAGAAGCGCAGTAGGTCGAGGTAAGGGGCGCCCAGATGGCGACGCAGCGTGAAATAGTTGCGCAAGCGCGAGTTCAGATTTTCGACGAGCGCACTGCTGCGCGGCGTGTGGGCCATGGCCTCGGACACCGCGGCGAACACGGCGTGGAACTGGCCGCCCAGTCTGGCGCGTAGCCGGCCCCATCCCTGCCAGTACGCGGGTGAGGTGCGCGGCTTGCGATGCAGCACACACGCGGCGCGCACGAGCTCGTCCGAGACGTTGGCGCGCTGCGCGATCGCGGCGAGCTTCTCATCGAGCACGCCGGCGAACGCGAGCAGGTCATCGCGCTGGTTCTGCAGCGCGATGCGCACCGGGCGGATGCGGCACGTATCCAGCGCTTCGCGCACGCCCAATTCCTCGACGATGAAGTCGAACAGCGCTTGCCGCGTGGCGAGTTGCGGACCCGCCAGCGACACGATGTCATGACTGAGCCACTGGGTCAGCGTGCGGATGTCGCAGGCAAACTGATGCGCCTGCGCTTCTGTCCGACGTGCCCGCCTCAGCTGGGCAGCGAAGCCGCCGGCGCACCCCCGCGAGCGCGGCTGGTTGAGCCTGGCTTGCAGCTTCTCGCGCCGCGACCGGGCGCCCCTGGCGAGGGTTGCCCAGCGTGTTGGCCAGTCCTTCGCACTGGCGCTGGATGTGGAACACATCGCCATGGCACGGCGTGTCGCCCCAGGAGGCCTTCTGCCCGGCGCGCAGGCCCCGGCCGGCATCGGCAATCGTGTAGTCGGGCGCCAGTCCCTGCTGCGCCGCGTCCAGCAGGTGCACGCCCCAGGTGTCGCCGTCGCGATGGGCCTCGGCCGCCAGCAAGTAGCAGTAGGTCGACTCGGCATCGACGCCGGCCAGCACCGGCCGCGAGCCCTGGAAGATCTCGTCGTGCAAGCCCACGCGAATGCCGGACAGGTCTTGCTCGCGGTTGAGCGCGGCCGCTTGCTGCGCGGCCCATTGCTGCACGGCCCATTGCTGCACGTCGTGAACGTTGCCCACACTGGTGGACACGCCCAGCAAGTCGCGCATGAACTCCACCACGCCGCGATACGAGCTGCGGCAGATCAGCGTCAGCGCGACCATCACCTGACGCAGCCACCTCTTGCTGACCGGCAACTCGAACAGCACTTCATCCTCCGGTATCGCTGACGCAAACGCGTCCGCCAGCGCGACGCCGGCCTTGCGCGTTTGCGCGTAGACGAACTTGCGGCTCACGCCGTCCCGCGCGGCCAGCGCGCTGATCGTCTCGGATCCCTCGAGACAGGGGTGGCAAAAGCGTGTCCGGGCCAGATTGCTTGAAACAGCCCGCGATTCAATGCAGCCAATAATGCGATTTCGGCTTTCCCGATTGACGGCCATCTGGCGTATTCTTACGTGCAAAACGTGAGAACGATTTAAAAAGAACGCTGATAAGGGGGTACGATGGACGTCCAACAAGAACCGGATCTGGAATCCGTAACCGCCGAGGAAACAACCCCTGCGCCGCTGCTTCTGGAGATCGAGGCCGACCCAACACTGGGCTATGCGTCGATCCAGAATTCCGTGCCCGTAGTCCGTGCCTTGCGCGTAACGAACCGCGGTAGCGAACCTCTCGAGGCCGTGGATGTCCTGGTCGGGTGCAATCCTCGCTTCGCTCAAGGCGTGAAGCTTCACTTTGCAAAGCTCACTCCGGACGAAAGCAGGCGCATATCCCCTTTAGATCTGGCAGCCGACCACGGTTATCTGGCCGACCTCCAGGAGGCTATTACCTCATCGGTTACTGTGGTCGCGCAGGCCGGCGATATAGAACTGGCCCGGATAAACCACCCCGTCGAGATTCTGGCCTACGATCAATGGGCCGGTACGCGCGCCATGCCCGAGTTGCTCGCGTGCTTCTCAATGCCGAACAACCCGGCGATCGACATCCTCATTGGCAAGGCGTCCAAGTTGCTTCGCGAGCAGCACAGCGACCTGTCGATGAATGGATATCAGTCGAAGAGCCGCGATGTGGTGTGGAAGCAGATTTCCGCGATTTACAGCACGCTGGCCGCGGAGAATTTGCAATACGCTGAGCCGCCAGCTTCTTTCGGGGTGGATGGTCAGAAAATCCGAACCCCTGACCGTGTTATCGAGGGAAGAGTAGCCACTTGCCTTGACCTCGCGATGCTTTTCTCGTCATGTCTGGAGCAGGCTGGTCTACGTCCCGTTGTCTTGCTCAAGGATGGTCATGCCTGGGTAGGTGTATGGCTTCATCAGGCCTGTTTCGCCGATCCTCTCACCGACGATGTTCAGGCGGTACGGAAACGCGTCGATAGCGGCGAGTTTCTGGTATTCGAGACCACGGCAGTCGCACAGCATTCGAGCCGTCGCCCCTCGTTGAGAATCGCCCTGGAACAGGGTGCGGTCCATCTGCTCGAAGAAGGCACGTTCCGGTATGCGGTTGATATCCATCGGGCCCGAGAACTGCAAATCAGGCCATTGCCGTCCCGCGTAGCAGGGATTAAGCGATCCGAGACCGAAGACGCGGAAAAGCCCGCGGCCATTGAACCGACGCCGGTCCTCCCACCGCTTGACCCAGAGTCTCTGACGTCTCTCGATCTAGGTGGCGACGAGACGCCGGAAGGGCGCTTGTCGAAGTGGAAATCCCGGTTGCTGGATCTGACGCTTCGTAACCGGCTTCTCAACTTCAAGTCGACTAAATCGACACTGGCGCTGGTCGCGCCGGACCTGGCCAAGCTCGAGGACGCCATCGCCGAAGGCGTCGAGTTTCGCGTGCGGCCAATGCCGACCCTGATGGAGGGAAATGATCCGCGCATGGCCGAGGTCCATGCGAGTCGCAGCGGACACCACCCCCTTGACGACATGGCACTCAACGCCCTGGACAACAAGGAGTTGATCGCACGGATGCCGCAGGAGGCGTTGGATGGCAACCTTCTGAGCATTTTTAGTGCGGCGCGGACTGGTTTGGAAGAAGGCGGCGCGAACACACTCTATCTCGCCTTGGGCATGTTGCGGTGGACGGAGGCGGAAAGCGCCGAGAGCGTGCATCAGGCGCCTATCATCCTGGTTCCCGTGGCGCTACAGCGCCAGTCGGTGCGAAGCGGTTTCCGGCTTAGCCGTCATGACGATGAGACGATCATCAATCCAACGCTGCTGCAGATGTTGCGTTCGAACTTCGAATTGCGCATTCCAGGTTTGGACGTTATGCCGATGGATGAGAAGGGCGTCGACGTCGGGAAGGTGCTCCAGGCGTTCCGTCTGGCGGTGCGCGAGATCCCCAAGTGGGAGGTCGTCGAGCAGGCGCACCTGGGTATTTTCTCTTTCACCAAGTATTTGATGTGGAAGGATCTCCAGGATCGGACAGAGCAACTCAAGGCGAATCGAGTAGTCCGACATCTCATAGAGAACCCCGGGCAAGCATTTGAGAAGGAGGAGGGCGACGAACGTTTCGAGAGGCTGGATGAATCGCACAAGCCTCAGGACCTGTTCACGCCAATGCTGTCTGACTCGTCGCAGCTAAAGGCCATCTGCGTAGTCGACTCCGGGCGTGATCTGGTTCTTGAGGGCCCGCCCGGTACGGGCAAAAGCCAAACCATCACAAACCTGATTGCCCATTTGTTAGCGAGAGGTAAGACGGTCCTGTTCGTATCCGAGAAGATGGCCGCGTTGGAGGTTGTGCATCGGCGACTCGAGTCGGTCGGTCTGGGGCCGTTTTGTCTTGAACTGCATTCGTCCAAAGCGCGGAAGTCGGAAGTCCTGCAGCAACTCGGCAAGGCTCTGGATTTCAGCGGCCAGCGAACGAGCGAAGACTGGAGCCGGGAAGCAGGACGTCTGGCCCAACTGCGGCAGGATCTGAACGATCTCGTCGATGCATTACATCACCCGCACTCCAACGGGCTCACCGTATATCAGGCAATCGGAACTTGCATCGCGCACGATGGCGAGGAAGCCTCCCTGATGTCTTGGGCAGATGCATCCGCTCACGATCACAAATCCCTCGAAAGCCTGCGAGAAACATCGAGACGGATGGCCACCCTTTCCGGGGCGCTCGTCGCGCTGCATGGCCATCCGCTTGAACATATTGGCAGAACCGACTGGAGTCCGAGCTGGCAGGACGAACTCTTGACAACTGCGCGTTTGCTTGAGCAGGCGATCCAGGCATTCAAAGGCGGTGCAGCCGAGGCGGAACGCAGCCTGGGACTTCCGGTTTCCGGTTTGAGCCTTGAGGGATACGAAAAGATTGACCGTTTGGCAGACGTTCTGCTCGGAGCGCCACAGGTGCCTCAAGGCGTTGCCGCACAAGCTTACGACGCTGAAGTCCGGGCACAACTGCAACGGCTTGCCCGGCATGGGAAGGCGCGCAACGAGTCATGGAGCAATCTCGAGGCGAGTTGGACTGAGCGGATCTCAGAAGTCAGCGCGAAATCTCTAAAAGACGAGTGGGCGCAAGCGTCGAACACCTGGTGGCCTAAATCAGCGATCAAGAAGCGCGCTATCCGCACACGGCTTGCGAGCTACAGCATTACCGGAGCGCGGCCGACGGACGAAGCTGTTGGAGCAATGTTGCCTCATCTTGCAGGCGTCAATGCCGAGGACGAGCAGCTTCTCGCGATGAAAGGCAACGCGGAACGTGTGCTGCGGGATACGTTCAACGGCGTGAAGACGGACTGGGACCAGGTATTGCGGTGCGAGCAATGGGCGCAACGTTTCTCAGATGCTGTCACCTTGGTTGCTGGAGATCCGGTCGCGGCAGCGGAACTGCAAACCCGTTTCCAGCATATGGTGGTCGAAAACCGTGCTTTGCTGCAGCCGGGAGGTCCGATGAGCAAGTCGCTGGTTGCTTATCGCGACGCGTGGCGTGAAGTGCGTGCCAGCCTGTCGGCGCTGGAAGCACTGGCAGAACCGACTGCACCATTGCAGGGGCCGACTGACACTGACGGCGCTCTGGAGCGGATGCTCGGTATTACTGCGGCGTGGCGTCGGGCGAAGAGCCAGTTTATGTCGTGGTGTCTGTGGCGGCAGGTTCGAGAGCAGGCCGTGCATCTGGGGTTGCAAGGCGTCGTAACTTCGCTGGAAGATGGCCGTGTGCCGCTGGATTGTGTCGAGGAGCACTTCGAGTACAGCTACCAGAATTGGTGGGTGAAAAAGGTCATCGACAAAGACTCGGTGCTGCGCACGTTTTCCAGCGCTGACCACGAACGGAAGATTCGTGAGTTCCGCCAGTCCGACGAGCGATTCCAGCATCTGACGGCGCAACATGTTGCCGCGACGCTTGCTGGCAAGGTGCCGGCGGGAAAAGGCATGGTGGTCAGCAGCGATAGTGAACTCGGGCTGTTGCGAAGGGAACTGCAAAAGAAGACACGCCACGCGCCGGTGCGCCAACTGATGCACGGACTTCCGAGTCTGCTCCCCAAGCTGAAACCGTGTCTGTTGATGTCGCCGCTATCTGTGGCTCAGTATCTCGACGCTGGGCACGCACAGTTTGATGCCGTCGTCTTCGATGAGGCTTCCCAGATTCCCGTGTGGGACGCCGTGGGCGCCATAGCGCGTGGCAAGCAACTGGCCGTTGTTGGAGACACGAAGCAGCTGCCACCCACGAGCTTCTTCAGTAAGTCGACGGATTCAGACGACAACGGCGGCGATGATGCTCAGATCGAAGACCTCGAAAGCATTCTGGACGAATGTCTGGGTGCGGGGATGAATCGTCAGCGGCTGCAGTGGCATTATCGCAGCCGGCATGAGAGTCTGATTACCTTCAGCAACGTTACCTATTACGACTCGCAACTCATCACCTTTCCGTCGCCGGTGACGGACGACGTGGCGGTGCGCCTTGAGCGCGTCACGGGTGTCTACGACAGAGGTGGTAGCCGGACAAACCGGGCAGAGGCCGAAGCGATTGTGCGTGGAATCGAGCAACACTTTCTGGATTCAAAGCACCAACATCTGACTTTGGGCGTTGTCACGTTTAATCAGCCGCAGCAGTCGCTCATTGAGTCGTTGCTTGACGCGCGTCGCCGAGCCAATGCCGCGCTCGACAAGGCGATCTCTGCGCAGTCGCGCGAGCCGTTGTTCATCAAGAACCTTGAGAACGTTCAGGGCGATGAGCGCGACGTGATTCTTTTTTCGATTACCTACGGTCCCGACGCAGCCGGCAAACTCACCATGAACTTTGGGCCACTGAACAGCGAGGGTGGACAGCGACGACTCAACGTGGCGGTGTCCCGTGCTCGCGAAAGAGTGGTGATTTTCAGCACCCTGCGACCGGAGCAGATCGATCTTTCCCGCGTGAGGGCTGCGGGTGTGCGCGACCTGAAGCACTATCTCGAGTTTGCGCTGAAGGGCCCCAAGGCGTTGCTGGAGCAATCATTGCCTACTGGAATGGAGCCGGACAGTCCATTCGAGGGCCAGGTCATCAAGGTGCTCCGCGACCACAACTGGGTTGTTCATCCTCAAGTGGGTTGTTCTGGGTATCGCATCGACATTGGCGTCGTTGATCCCCGAGCACCGGGCCGTTATCTCATCGGGATAGAGTGCGATGGTCGCGCCTACCACTCCGGTGCGACTGCGCGTGATCGAGACCGCCTTCGTCAAGTAGTGCTCGAAGGGTTGGGATGGCGCATACATAGAATCTGGTCGACCGACTGGTGGTTAAATCCGGATGTCGAGGTTCAGAAGCTCCTCGCTCGTTTGGACAAGCTACTTCTCGATGATGATGGTGCCGACGAGGAGGCTCCAGCAGCGGCGTCAATCCCGGAGACGGTAGAGACCGAAATCGTCGACAGCGTTCCTTCGGCCACTCTTGCATCGGACATTGACGTCTCTCTACCTAAGTACACGGTCATCATCCCAGCGGGAGGCAAGCCGGAAGACTTTTACGACCTCACCCACGGCCGGAAGCTGACGGAACAACTGATCGAGATAATCGAAGCTGAAGGACCGATTCACGAGAGTGTCCTTCACCGCAGAGTCGCAAGAGCGTGGGGTTTGGAGCGAACGGGTACGCGAATTGTTGATCGTCTCCGGATGCTGACGCCTCGCGAGCAAGGTCGAACCTCGGACGGAAACGCGACGTTTTACTGGCCAGCTAAGGTAAATCCGGCAGAGTGGGGCGTTTTTCGTGAGGCCTCGGATGAGGAGACTTCACGTCGGAAGGTCGATGATGTGTGCCTGGAAGAGTTGGCTAACGGTGTGCTTCATGTGCTTGAAGAAACGGGCAGTGCACCAACCTCTGACGTCGCCAAATCCGTGTGTCGGCTGATTGGAATGTCGCGTACGCCGGGAGATGCCGAAGCTAGGGTTGGGCTTGCGATATCACGTCTTGTATCAAGTGGGAGCGTGACGATGAGTGGCACCGTTTTGAAGCTTTCGTAATCGAAGGATCGTATGCGGGGCGTGGAGCAGCAGTCGTCAAGACGAGGCTCCACATACGTAAGGTGGCTGTGGTGCAAACTGGGTAGGCGGGCGAGAAATCGCCCATGTTTCGGAGACCTCAACGAGCTGAAAGAACCGGCATCCAAATCGAGGGCGAAGTGGTATCTTTGAGGTGCATGCTGGTGAGATCGAACTGGCCTTTGCGAATGCGATGCATCAGTTCGATGCCGGAGAGGGTAACGGCGGCGCTGTGGAACCGCTTGAACCCGAGCATCACGTTCACCCGCGATTTGATGTGGCAGTGATCCTGCTCAATGAGGTTATTCAGGTACTTCGAGGATCGCAATTTCGTTCGCCTGGGTAGCGACTCGTCGGTCCTCATCTCGCGGACCGCCCGAAGAGATGCCGCGTAGCCGTCCAGCGTAATCGTCTCAGGAGCGCGTCCCTGAGTTCTGATTGCCTTCGCGAAGAACGCCTTTGCTGCCGCCACGTCGCGCCTCGCGCTGAGGCGAAAATCGATCGTCTTTCCCGCTCGGTCAACGGCGCGGTAGAGATAGGCCCATTTGCCGCGATCTTCACGTAGGTCTCGTCGACTCGCCACGACTGACCGGCTGTCGTAGCCAACCGATTCCAGCGTTTGACGAACTCCGGCGTGTAGCGCTTCACCCAACGCAGGATCGTAGTGTGGGCGAGGGACAGGCCGCGCTCAGCCATCATCTCGACAAGATCACGCAGACTGAGCTTGTAGCGCAGATACCAACGCACGCAAAGGACGATGACTTCGCGGTCGAAATGACGCCCGTTGAACAACCGTTTGAGATCTTTCAGCTTGCTCATTGGCTCGTGGTCGTCAAAAGCTCAAGGTAACAGTCCGACGCACCGGAATTGCACCACAACCGGGCAGGCCGGCAGACCAGGCTGATTCAAAAATTACTAAAACCTATCAATATACTTTCATATTAACTTCATAGAATCCTCGCGTCATAGCCGCGCGAGCGTGAACCATGTGGTTTCGGGCTGACTGCGTGCCGGCTGTGTATTCACCCACGCTACCCGAACCCTGGATCACGACAACATGGCAGAGCCGTTCGACATTTCCCGCCGCAAGGCCCTGAAACTACTTGCCGGTGCGCCGATGCTGCCGCTAGGCGGCATCGCCACGGCGTCGATGCTGACCGCTTGCGGCGGCGATCTGGCGAATCCGTCGGCCAATTCCACCACGCCTACTACGCCTGCCACCCCGGTTGCGAACTTCACTTCGGCGTCTTTCACCAGCATGCCGGCGCCGTCGCTCGCCAATCCGTCGCTGATGGCAACCACCACGGTCGGCTCAGGCCTGACGGTTTCGTATTCCGACGGCTCCCAAAAGGCTTACAAACTCGCGTACGAGCCGTTCTTCATGACCGGCGATCTGGTCCCGGACGGCAACGGCGGCACCGTGCCGGCCGGCGGGTACTTCGACATCAACAACCAGCCGATCGACGACGATTCGGTGCCCGCGCAACGGCGCCAGTTCTTTTCGGACTCGCCGGACGGTACGTCGCTGCTGAAGATCGATGGCGCGAAGGTCGCCGGCGTAAAGGGCAACACGGTGTTCGCTGTGGTCCAGTTCGAATACACGACGCGCTCGCAGTCCGGCAGTGACATGTATGGCCGCCTCCCGTCGCCGATCGCGGTGCTGACGCTGGATCAGGATCCGGCCACCGGCAAGTTGACGCTCGTCAAGTATCACAACGTCGACACGTCGCCCGCGAATGGGCTGTGGATCACCTGCGGCGCGAGCCTGTCGCCGTGGAACACGCATCTGTCGAGCGAGGAATACGAGCCGGATGCGTTCACGGCCAGCTCGAGCAA